>NZ_JBFUJU010000007.1:0-408411 GCF_056401215.1 Tardiphaga sp. P4_G1 | reverse complement strand
GCGCTGTTGTCTGGCCCTGCGCGTAAGCGGGTTTGTAGCCGACCTGCACGCCGGCATTGCGCTTCAGCTCCCGGGAGACAGTCGATGGCGCGCGATCCAGAGCTGCCGCGATTTGCCGGATCGAGCGCCCTTCGGCGTAAAGCTGGGCAATCCTGTAGCGGTCATCCAGCGATAGCTGGGCGTAGGTTCCGTCCATCGCAACACCCTAATCTGGTGTTGCACTTCGTTTGAGAACTCAGGGGACCCATAACCACGATCCGTGTGGTTGAAGCGGCAGAGTCACAACCGTCATGCTTTAGTTATATCGCAAGCGTGTATGGATCCCCACCCCGCGCGCGCCCTTGGCGCGCTGGGCGGGGATGACCTGAGTGTGTTGATGGCGGCTTCCGTTAGGACGACGGGAAAAAGAATCAGCTCCCCATCGCCGCAATCGCGTCCGAAATCGCGATCGTGCGCTTGGCCATGTCCGCATGCAGCCGCTCGACCATCTTGCCGTCGAGCTGAATCGCGCCGCGCTTGGCGTTTTCCGGCTGTTCGAAGGCGGCGATGATGCGGCGGGCCTGGGCGACTTCGTCGTCCGGCGGCGTGAAGACCTTGTTGCAGGCCTCGATCTGGCTCGGATGGATCAGCGTCTTGCCGTCGAAGCCGATGTCGCGGCCCTGTTCGGCTTCGGCGATGAAACCCTCGGTATCGCTGAAATTGCTGTAGGGACCATCGAGAATTTCGAGACCATGCAACCGCGTCGCCAGCACGCAATGCGTGATCATCGGCAGCATTGCCGCGCGACCGGGCATCATGCGGATGCGGGTCTCGCGGGCGATGTCGTTGGGGCCGAACACGAAGCCGGCTAGGCGATTTTCGGAATCGCGCGAGGCGGCCGCGAGTTCTTCCGCATGCAGGATGGCGCGCGAGGTCTCGATCATGGCCCAGACCTTGATCGACATGTCGGCGCCAATGTCACTCAGGCGATCGGCAACGGCTGAGAGATCCTCGACGCTGGAAATCTTTGGCACCAGGATGCCATCGGGCTTGGCCTTGCCGGCCATGGTCACGTCGTCGATCCACCATGGCGAATCCAGCGCGTTAATGCGGATGATGACCTCGCGCTTGCCGAAGCCTCCGGAGGCAAGCGTTTGCCCGATGGCGTCGCGCGCTGTTCCCTTGGCATCCGGCGCTACGGCGTCTTCGAGGTCCAGGATGATGCCGTCAGCGGCCACGGTACGGGCCTTTTCCAGCGCGCGCGGGTTCGAGCCGGGCATGAACAAATGGCTGCGGCGCGGACGGATCATGGCGTCATTTCCCTGTGATTATGGCCTGTTCGTTATTCAGGCATCCGCGATAACATTTCAGCCCGCCGCTCGGAAGGCTTGTTCGCGCTGGTGTCCTATGGTTATCCGTGGGGACCATATGTTTGAGCGTGGTCTCTCGACAAACGCCCCCGTTTGTCGGCGAAAACCGGTATCCACTTTTCGGGATCATGCTCCGAACGAGGCAGACCATGACATCATTTCCGAAGCAGCTCATTGCCGGCTACCAGACCTTTACGTCGGAGCGATTGCCGACCGAGCAGTCGCGCTTCCGCGAATTATCGGAAAAGGGCCAGTCGCCGGAAGTCATGGTGATCGGCTGCTGCGACTCGCGCGTTTCACCGGAGGTCATCTTCGATGCCTCCCCTGGCGAATTGTTTGTGGTGCGCAACATCGCCAACCTGGTGCCGGTCTATCAGCCCGATGGCGGCGCCCATGGCGTCTCGGCGGCGCTGGAGTATGCGGTGCAGGTGCTGAAGGTGAAACACATCGTGATCCTCGGCCACGCTCAATGCGGCGGCATCCGCGCTTTCGTCGACAATGCGGCGCCGCTATCACCGGGTGACTTCATCGGCCGCTGGATGTCGATGTTCATCAAGCCCGACGAGAAGGTTGAGATCCGCGAGCACGAGGCGTTCCAGGATTTCGTCACCCGTATCGAAAAGGCCGCCGTGTTCCGCAGCCTTGAGAACCTGATGACGTTCCCGTTCGTGAGCAGCAAGGTCGAGAGCGGCGAGCTGGAATTGCACGGCGCTTACTTCGGTGTCGCTGTCGGCTCGCTGTCCGTGCTCGATCAGGCCGCGAAAGAGTTTCGGCCGGTGGCGTAAAACAAAAAAGCCGGATGCTGAGCATCCGGCTTTCGATTGTTGGAGGTCGAAGGTCCGCTTACGCGGCCTTCTTCTTCGCCGTGATCAGCTTGCGGTTGATCAGGCATTCCGCGATCTGTACGGCGTTGAGCGCCGCGCCCTTGCGCAGGTTGTCCGACACGCACCAAAGAACCAGACCGTTATCGACCGTCGAATCCGTGCGGATGCGGCTGATATAGGTGGCGTCTTCGCCGGCGGCCTCATAGGGCGTGACGTAGCCACCGGGCTCGCGCTTGTCGATCACGAGGCAGCCTGGCGCATTGCGCAGGATGTCGCGGGCTTCATCTTCCGAGATCGGATTCTCGAATTCGATGTTGACCGCTTCCGAGTGACCGACGAACACGGGCACGCGCACGCAGGTCGCGGACATTTTGATTTTGGGATCAAGAATCTTCTTGGTCTCCATCATCATCTTCCACTCTTCCTTGGTGTAGCCGTCCTCCATGAACACGTCGATCTGCGGGATGACGTTGAAGGCGATACGCTTCGGGAATTTGTTATTGACCAGCTCGCTGTTGGTGTAGACGGCCTTGGTCTGCGAGAACAACTCGTCCATCGCATCCTTGCCCGCACCCGACACGGACTGATAGGTCGAGACGACGACGCGCTTGATCGTCGCCTTGTCGTGCAGAGGCTTCAGCGCCACCACGAGCTGCGCAGTCGAGCAGTTCGGGTTTGCGATGATATTCTTCTTGGTGAAGCCATCGACGGCCGAGGCGTTCACTTCCGGCACGATCAGCGGCACGTCGGGGTCCATGCGCCAGGTCGACGAGTTGTCGATCACGACGGCACCGGCTGCGCCGATCTTCGGCGACCATTCCTTGGACACGGCTCCGCCGGCCGACATCAGGCAGATGTCGACATCGCTGAAGTCATAGGTCGCGAGGTCTTTGCATTTCAGGGTTCTGTCGCCGAAGGAAACCTCAACGCCCATGCTGCGGCGCGACGCGAGCGCCACGACCTCGTCAGCGGGGAATTTACGTTCATCCAGAATGCTGAGCATTTCACGCCCGACATTGCCGGTCGCTCCGACCAGCGCGACTTTGTAACCCATCGTTCACTCTCCGAAGAAAAATGCTTCACCCCCACATACCGTGGAAAGGGAAGAGCCGCGCTTCTATGCGAGAAACGTCGCAAAGACAACGTCCTAAGCGTGTTTGCGTGTGTTGATGCGTTCAATTTTGGTTTCGCACCACCCAAAGTCGGCAGGTGTCCATCCGGCCCTGCAGAGCTTTGCCGACGAGTGCGGTGCCATCGCCGTGCGTCTGCTCGCCTATATGGGGGCGCTGGCACTGGTTGTCATGGCCGCGGTTACCGTTTTCGACGGACTGGAATTCGACCTCAGCAGCGAACCGGTCGCCAAAGCCGGCTGGAGCGTCGCCAGCCGTTCCAATCCCGCTTTTGCCGTCAGTCAGTTTGATTCATTAGGTAAAACAACCTCTTACGAGATTTTGAGGCGCCCCGAAGGCGGTCGCAAGGATGTCCTGCGTTGGTCGTCGCCCGGGGAGCCCCCGGTGGCCGAGCTGGAATTGTATCGCCCTGGCGCCGAGGCTGAGCGGGCAGGCCCGCCGGCAGCGGACATCGCGGGCCGCATGGACCCCGGCGGCGTCCGCGACGTGGTGGGCGAGGGCATTATCGACAGCAAATTCGGGCCGGTCGCCCTGATGGGCTTTTCCGACCGGCTGAAGGACAGCAAGCGCTGCCTCGGCTTCATGAAGACGCTGGAGGTGGCCAATCTCAGGATTTCCGGCTGGTCGTGCCAGGGCGACGGCCTACCGGCGCGGCGGGCGGCCATTGCCTGCACGCTAAACCGGCTAGTGCTGCTCACCGCCGGCAATGAACCCCGACTGCAGGAGGCCTTTGCTCAGGCAGATTTGAAGCGGGCCGGCTGCATCAGCGGTGCGGCGCTGTCAGCGGCCTCGGCCGATTGGGTCACGGGTGCCCAGAACCCGCTGCTGCGCGGCAGCTTGTGACCTCTTCGTGATGGGTTGGACCAAGACCTTGGATTACATGCAACATTCGGCCACACCGCGCATTATATCGACGACTGTGGCCGGATAGACCTTGTGGCCGGATACCCCGGCCAGCTAAATTGACCGCAAATCGGATTTGCCGACTCGGCATTTTGAATGCCGATCTTCTGACTGCAATGAGGACCTGATGACCTTGAAATTCCCCGCCGCGAAAACTCTCGCCATGTTGTTCGCGACGGTTGCCGTCATCGCGACCGTCGTTGCCGTCTCGCCGGCCGATGCCGCCACCAAGAAGAAGGTCCGTGTGTCTGACCGTGACGCTGTTTATGGCGCGCGCGGCCCGAACGTGTCCTATCAGCAGGGCCGCACCCGCGTTTACGTGACGCGTCGCTCTTGGCTCGATGCCGGCGTCGAAGTGCTCCCGGGTGACCGCAAGTTCACTGATTATGCCTATCCGCCCGGTTACTCCTTCGCCCGCGACAACAACAACCGTCCGCTGGACCGCCAGCCGCTCAACTCGCAGTGGGATCTCGGCGGTTATCCCGAGCGCTTCCCGCTCTACTGAGCGCGGCAACATCCAAATACGAAAATGCCCGGCTCAGCCGGGCATTTTTTGTTTGTGGGAGAGGTTCGAGCGCGCTTAAGCGTGCAGCGTCTGCAATTCCTTCAGCAGTGCTTCGCCCATGCCGGATGTGCTCACCACGGTTGACCCTTCCGACTTGATATCGGCCGTGCGCAGACCCTTTGCCAGCACCGCGGCGATGGCCTGGTCGACCTTGTCGGCCAACTCACCCATGTCCAGCGAGTAACGCAGCGCCATGCCGAACGAGGCGATCATCGCCAGCGGGTTGGCCATGCCCTTGCCGGCAATGTCCGGCGCCGAACCATGCACCGGCTCATACATTGCCTTGCGCTTTTTGGTCTTGGCATCGACTTCGCCGAGCGAGGCCGAGGGCAGCATGCCCAATGAGCCGGTCAGCATCGCTGCGATATCCGAGAGCATGTCGCCGAATAGGTTGTCGGTGACGATGACGTCGAACTGCTTTGGCCACTTCACGAGGTTCATGCCGCCGGAATCGGCGAGCTGATGCTCGAGCGTGACGTCCTTGTATTCGCGGCCATGCACCTGGGTGACAACCTCGTTCCAGAGCACGCCCGACTTCATGACGTTACGCTTCTCCATCGACGTCACCTTGTTCTGACGCTTGCGGGCCAGATCGAAAGCGACGCGGGCGATGCGCTCGATTTCATAGGTGTCGTAAACCTGCGTATCGACGGCACGCTTCTGGCCGTTGCCGAGATCGGTGATGGTCTTCGGTTCGCCGAAATAGACGCCGCCTGTGAGCTCGCGCACGATCATGATGTCGAGGCCCTCGACGACCTCACGCTTCAGGCTCGATGCTTCCGCCAGCGCGGGATAGCACACGGCTGGGCGCAGATTGGCGAACAGGCCGAGATCCTTGCGCAGGCGCAGCAAGCCGGCCTCGGGGCGATGCTCATAAGGCACGCTGTCCCACTTCGGGCCGCCGACGGCGCCGAAGATGATGGCGTCGGCCGCATCCGCCTTGGCCATTGTGGCATCGGTGATAGGGAGCTTGTCGGCATCATAGGCGGCGCCGCCAACCAGGCCGTTCTCGATCGTGAATTTGGCGATGCCCTGGGCATCGATCCAGTTGATCAGGCGCTTCACCTCGGCCATCACTTCAGGGCCGATGCCGTCGCCGGGGAGAAGCAGCAATTTGTGCGTTGCCATATTCAAGTGCCCTTGCAATCCGTTACTGATTGCCGCGAGTGCTAAGACGTCATTGCAGGAATGGCAAGACAGTGTTGCCGAAGGGATGATTGCGGGTGCCGTGAAACCTGCGACATTGCTGACGCAGCGGAGATCCCCGTGACGTCATCTGTGCCTTCCCCGGCGCGCCCTAACCCGGCGTGGCTGATACTCGTCCTGTCGCTCGCGCCGGCCATCGGGCTCGGCATCGGCCGCTTTGCCTATTCGCTGGTGTTGCCCGATATGCGCGACAGCCTGCAATGGTCCTATTCGGCGGCCGGCTTCATGAATACCGTCAACGCCGCGGGCTATCTCGCCGGCGCACTGGTTGCGGCCGGGCTCGGCAGGCGCTTCGGTCTGATCGCGGTGATTCAGGGCGGTACGCTTGCTTGCATCCTGTCGCTCATCGTTTGCGGCGTCACCGTGGATTTTACGCTGCTCAGCATCGCGCGGCTGGTCACCGGTTTTGGCGCGGCGGTTTCGTTCGTGGCCGGCGGCGCGCTCGCCGCCACCATCGGCCTCGCTTATCCCGAACGGTCGTCCTATCTGCTCAGTCTGTTTTATGCCGGGCCAGGTATGGGTATCCTCCTGTCCGGTCTGATCGCGCCGTTCGTGCTGCAGGGCTTTGGTCCGGGCTCCTGGTGGATCGTGTGGTTGGTCCTCGGTCTCGTATCGGTCGTGATCGGCCTGCCGCTGTTGCGCCCGCGCGTCGATGCGGCTGATGACACGTCAACGGACGACAAGGCGCCGCTCGCGATCCGCCCGATGTGGATTTACCTCATTGCCTATTTCATGTTTGGCGCCGGCTATATTGCCTACATGACCTTCATGATTGCCTATGTGCGCGATGGCGGCGGCAGCGCTTTGGCACAAAGCGCGTTCTGGTGCCTGATTGGCGTCAGCTCGTTCGCGTCGCCCTGGCTGTGGCGTAATGTGCTGGCGCGTGGCCAGAGCGGCGGCGCCATGGCAATCATTCTTGGCACCAATGCGGTAGGCGCAGCGATGCCGCTGCTCGGGCATTCGCCTGTGGTGCTCGGCATCTCCGCCGCCATTTTCGGCGTTGCATTCTTCGCGGTGGTTGCGGCAACCACGGCCTTCGTGCGCTTCAACTATCCTCGCGCGGCATGGTCGAAGGCCATCGCGGCGGTGACGATCGTGTTCGGCATCGGCCAGACTCTTGGTCCGATCGCGGTGGGTGCCATTTCGGACGCGACCGGCAGTCTCACATCCGCTCTTGTGGTCTCAGCAGCGACGCTGGTGTTCGGTGCGGTGCTGGCGATGTTCCAGAAGCCGATCAGCTCCCGCTGAAATCGTTATAGCCCTGATCTTCCCAATAGCCGCCTTTGTAGTCGTTGGTGACTTCCATCGCGACGACGTATTTCGGATTCTTGAATCCGAGTTTGGTCGGTACGCGGATCTTCATCGGGAAACCATAGGCCCGCGGCAGAAGCTGATTGTCGAACTTGAAGGTCATCTGCGTTTGCGCATGCATGGCCGTGGGCATATCGAGTGAGCTCGTATAGTCCTCGGCGCAGCGGAAATGGACCCACCTCGCATTGGTGTCCGCGCCGACCCGTTTCAGGAAGTCGCGCAGCGGCGTGCCCTGCCAGGAGCCGATGGCACTCCAGCCTTCCACGCAGATATGGCGGGTGATCTGTGACACTTCCGGCAGCTTGTGCAGTTCGTCCAGTGTCCATGACTTCTTGTTTTGCACGAGGCCGGAGACTTCGAGTTTCCACTCCTTGCCGTCCACATTCGGCGCGTCGTCCTCGGCGTAGAAGGCGTTGAACGGAAATGGACGCTTGATGTCCTTCTCGGAATAGGTCGGCGCCAGCGTGTTCGGATTGAAGATTCGGGCCTGAACCATGTCGTTGAACTTGGACATATGCGTCAGGAGGTTCTCGGCCGAGAGACTGTCACTCACCTCGCAGCCGGTGAGCAAAGTCAATGCGCCGAAGCTTGCACCCGACGCGATGAAACGGCGGCGCGACAGATCGGGCATCAGTTTGGTGGCATCCTTGACGAGGAGATTCTTGTCGACGCCGGGAATGATGAGGGAGCGGAGTTTCCTGATCATGGTCGTATCCCTCAGCGTCCGATAATCATTGCACGTAGACTCTTCGGCACGATCAGGGCCAGAGCGACGTGGATGACGAGGAAGCCGACGATGGCCGCCATCATGAAGAAATGCACATAGCGGGCGGTGTCGTAGCCGCCGAACAGCGCAGTAAGATATTGCAACTGGACGGGCTTCCAGATTGCGAGGCCCGACAGGACGATCAGAATGCCGACCACGATAATCCCGGTATAGAGCAGCCTCTGCACCTGATTGTAGGTCGAGAGATCAGCGTGCGAGAGCTTGCCGGTCAGCGCAGCCTTGGTGTCGTCGAGTACACCTTTCGCCGAGATCGGCAGCAGCTTCTTGCGGAAGCGTCCGGTGACCATGCCAAGAGTGAGATAGACGAGGCCGTTGATCACCAGCAGCCACATGGCGGCGAGGTGCCACATGATGCCGCCGCCGAGCCAACCACCCAGCGTAATGGTTGATGAGAATGTGAAATTGAACAGCGGCGAGGCGTTGTAGATCTGCCAGCCCGACATGATCATCAGCACGATCGCGACGGCGTTGATCCAGTGCACGACGCGCACCCAGGCGGGCTGGATGACTTTGGTATTCGTAACCTTGGTTGCGGCACGATCGCCGGCGGCTGTGATGCTCGACATAGGCATATCCTGGGCTGAGCAGTGGTTCGATGGTGCTCGGTGACGCGAGTTGTTACCAGCTATACGGCATAACCGGTCGTTCGTTACGGCAGCTCTTATAACAACCCCGGTCGGGTCGGCTCATACCGATCACAAAAAAGCGAGCCGGGTTGCCCCGGCTCGCTCCTTTTGCGCCCCTCGGTATCCTTGGGGGACGCGCGCATCCAGTGGGGACAAGTCAGGATGCGCGAACTTGTTGCGCAGAAGCCGGAGATCAGGCTTTCGGCATCAGGACAGTATCGATGACGTGAATCACGCCGTTCGACTGGTTGACGTCGGCGATGGTCACGGTCGAGGAACCGCCCTTGGCATCGACGATCATCACCTTGCCGCCCGAAGCCTTCACGGTCAGCTCTTCGCCTTCAACGGTCTTCAGCTTCTGGCCGTCCTTGAGGTCGGCGGCGTTCAGCTTGCCGGGGACCACATGGTAGGTCAGGATCTTGGTCAGGGTCGCCTTGCTCTCAGGCTTCACCAGCGTGTCCACGGTACCGGCCGGCAGTTTGCCGAAGGCGGCGTTGGTCGGTGCGAACACCGTGAACGGGCCCTTGCTGGAGAGGGTATCGACAAGGCCGGCGGCCTTTACGGCGGCGACCAGCGTGGTGTGATCCTTCGAGTTGACGGCGTTCTCGACGATGTTCTTCGACGGATACATCGGTGCGCCACCGACCATCACCGTCTTCTCGCCCGACATTTCGCTCTTCATCATCTTCTTGTCTTCGGCCTGCGCGGGGGCAAGCACGGCGCCAGTGATGGCGAGGGTGCTGAATGCGACGGCCGACAGAAGTGCAATGCGCTTGGACATGGATCGTCTCCCGAGTGATGTGAGTGACCAGCGATCTCGCTGGTGCGATGAATGGCATCAACCGCGGCAATCCCCTGGAGGCCAGATTGCGCCGTCGATGCCCGAGTTACGCGAGGTCTCGGGACCAGTTTCAGGCTATATTTTTTGGCGCCGTTGAAACTTTTGCCGGCGCATCTCGTTCGCGCGAGGCAATAACGAGTTCGATGCATCGCGTTTAATACAATCACGTGCGGAAACCGTGCCGGGATTACGCGACCCAGGGGGCCGATCCACCAGATATGGGGGCGATCCCCATCGGGCATGCGTTGCCTAGATATGGCCATTCTTGCTAAGGAACGGGATTAATTGACGCGATCGTCAGGCAGCTGCACCGGTCGCTCCCGCACTCCTGCACCGCGTGACCTTGCCATGAACGCCAACCTGTTTTCTCGCCTGTTCGATAAACTCGACGATGCCTCGCGTCTCGCCATCGAGACGCCCGAGGGCAAGCACATCAGCTATGGCGATCTGATCGCGCTGGCGGGCCAGATGGCCAACGTGCTGGTGGCTCGCGGCGTCAAGCCGGGTGACCGCGTCGCGGCGCAGACCGAGAAGTCGGTGCCCGGTCTGGTGCTGTATCTGGCGACCGTGCGCGCCGGCGCGGTCTATCTGCCGCTCAACACCGCCTATACGCTGAACGAGCTTGATTACTTCATTACCGACGCCGAACCGTCGCTGGTGGTGTGCGATCCCTCCAAGGCTGAAGGCTTCGCCGCCATTGCGGCCAAGGTCGGTGCGAAGGTCGAGACGCTGGGCGCCGACGGCAAGGGTTCGCTGACCGATGCGGCAGCGAAAGAGAAGCCGGACTTCAGCACGGTCGAGCGCAAGAACGAAGATCTCGCCGCGATCCTCTATACGTCGGGCACCACCGGCCGCTCCAAGGGCGCGATGCTGAGCCACGACAATCTGGCGTCGAACTCGCTGAGCCTCGTTGAATACTGGCGTTTCACCAAGGACGACGTGCTGATCCACGCCCTGCCGATCTATCACACGCATGGTCTGTTCGTGGCGAGCAATGTGACGCTGTTTGCGCGCGCGTCGATGATCTTCCTGCCCAAGCTCGATCCGGAACTCATCATCAAGCTGATGGCCCGCGCCACCGTGCTGATGGGCGTGCCGACTTTCTACACGCGTATCCTGCAGTCGCCGAACCTGACGAAAGAGACTTGCAGCCACATGCGGCTGTTCATCTCCGGCTCCGCGCCGCTGCTGGCCGATACGCATCGCGAATGGTTCGCGCGCACCGGCCACGCCGTGCTGGAGCGCTACGGCATGACCGAAACCAACATGAACACGTCTAACCCTTATGACGGCGAGCGCGTGCCCGGTGCGGTCGGTTTCCCGCTGCCCGGCGTCTCCGTGCGCGTCACCGATCCGGAAACGGCCAAAGAACTCGCGCGCGACACCATCGGCATGATCGAGGTGAAAGGGCCGAATGTGTTCCAGGGCTATTGGCGGATGCCGGAGAAGACCAAGGCGGAGTTCCGCGACGACGGGTTCTTCATCACCGGCGACCTCGGCAAGATCGACGCCAAGGGCTATGTCCACATTCTCGGCCGCGGCAAGGATCTGGTGATCTCGGGCGGCTTCAATGTCTATCCGAAGGAAATCGAAAGCGAGATCGACGCCATGCCCGGCGTGATAGAAAGCGCCGTGATCGGCGTGCCGCATGCAGATTTCGGTGAGGGCGTCACCGCCGTGGTCGTGAGCGACAAGAAGACCGCGATCGACGAGGCCTCCGTGCTCAAGGCGCTGGATGGCCAGATCGCCAAGTTCAAGATGCCGAAGCGTGTGATCTTCGTCGACGATCTGCCGCGCAACACCATGGGCAAGGTGCAGAAGAACGTACTGCGCGATAGCTACAAGGATATCTACGCGAAGTAGGTCCTCGCACGATCCCTCGTGGTGAGGAGGCGCGCAGCGCCGTCTCGAACCATGAGATGCTATGTGTGGCCATACCCTAGATCACATGCTCCGGCGCGAGCGCGCAGGCCGAATTCGGGTCCATCTCGATCTGGATCGTCGCGTGCTCGATGCCGAAGTCGCGCTTCAGGCGTGCGGCGACTTCCATCAGATAGGCATCGCCAGGCGCGCCTGACGGGATCACCATGTGACAGGTCAGTGCCACTTCGGTGGTGCTCATGGGCCAGATATGCAGGTCATGCACCTGCGCGACGCCGGGGCATTTCTCCAGATAGGTACGGACTGCAGCAGGATCGATGCCGCGCGGAACGGCCGCGAGCGACATCGCAGTGGAGTCGCGCAAGAGGCTCCAGGTGCCCCAGACGATCAGTACACAGATGACGAGGCTGGTCAGGGCGTCGATCCACAGCCAGCCGGTGAACATGATAACGATCGCGGCAATGACCACGCCAACCGAGACCGCAGCGTCGGCGACCATATGCAGATAGGCGCCGCGGATGTTGAGGTCGCTGTTGCGGCCCGAGGCAAACAGCCAGGCGGTCACGCCGTTGATGACGATGCCGATGGTCGCGACGATCATCACGGTGATCTCGGCTACCGGTTCGGGATTGAACAGTCTTAGCACGGCCTCCCAGGCGATGGCCCCGACAGCAACCAGCAGGAACACGGCGTTGAAGAGCGCTGCGAGAATTGAGGACCCGCGCAAACCATAGGTGAAGCGCGGCGTTGGCGCGCGCTTTGACAGCACAGCCGCGGTCCATGCCGCGATCAGCCCGAGCACATCCGAGAGATTGTGCCCGGCATCGGCCACCAGCGCCATCGAGCCGCTGGCATAGCCGTAAATCGCCTCGATGACGACGAAGACGGTATTGAGGCTGATGCCGATGGCGAAGGCCATGCCGAAACTCGCGGGCGCATGCACATGCCCGCCGGGGCCGTGGGAATGACCGGCGTGATCGCCTTGCGCGTGGTCGTGGCCGGCATGGTCGTGTGTGTGACCGTGGTCGTCATGATCGTGATGTGAGTGCGCCATCGGTGTTCCGTCGCGTGGTCTGACGGCATCCATAGCAAGTTGTGATCCGGATACTATTACGGTTGCTGCTGCGCGTCGGCGGCCCCGATTTACGGGGTCATATTAGAGCGATGACAAACCGGCTGCCGACGATGAATAGATAAATTCCAAACGCCATTTCTAGCGCGCGCTTCGACATCGCATGCGCCGCCTTCACGCCGAGCGGCGCCACCAGCAGGCTGGTCGGCATCACCAGCAGCGCGCCGATCAGCGAGACATAACCGACAGCGAAGGGAAGCTGCAGCGCTGCGACATCGGGAAAGCGCGCGGCGGCCGGCCAGCCGGCATAGATGTAGCCGATGGCGCCGGGGATCGAGATCAGCACTGCGAGGGCAGAGGATGTCGCCACCGCCTGATGGATAGGCCGGCCATAAAAGGTCATCAGCAGGTTCGAGAACAATCCGCCGCCAATGCCCATCAGCGTGGAGAGAAGACCGACGAAGAAGCCGTAAATCTTCATCAGTGGGCCGTCGGGCAAGTCGTCGCCGAGCTTCCAGCCGTCGCGCGCGAGCAGCAGCCGTGCCGCCGCGGACCAGGCGACGGCAACGAAAACGATCTTGAACAGCCGCTCCGGCGCATAGCGGGCGGTGACACTGCCGATGATGACGCCGATCAGGATCGGCCACCACCACTTCCGCAGGATCTCCATATCTACGGCGCCGCGGGCCATATGGGCACGGAAGGACCGGATCGAGGTCGGGATGATAATGGCCAGCGAGGTGCCGATACAGAGCGGCATCCGTACTTCCAGAGGCACTCCGGCGATGCGGAAACACTCGTAAAATACGGGGACCAGGATGGCGCCTCCGCCTATCCCGAAGACACCTGCCAGGAAACCGGCCAGTGCGCCGACGGCAATAAGAAGCGCCGCCAGTTCGACAATCTCGGTTACATTGAGCCCAGCCATTCCCGCCCCGATTGCCATTTGCTATCGCATCATGAAGTTCTCATGAATCGCGCTTCACCAAGGCTGTCAGCAACAAGCCCGGCAACTGTCAATACCCGCAAATGCAAGGCTCATTTGAAGCTCTGAACGATTGTTCGGAGTATGTCATTTCGCGATTGCACTGGTTGTTTTGAGTTCGTAAATAGAATTGCTCTACGCGATCCCCAATCGGGCACCGTCTGCCCATTAACCTGTCAAAGTTGCTAAATGACCGCTCGGATCGAACGACCCCTTTCGCCGCATCTCCAAGTGTACCGCTGGACCCTGACGATGGCGCTGTCCATCGTGCATCGCGCTACTGGCGTCGCCTTGTATTTCGGCACCTTGCTTCTTGTCTGGTGGCTGATCGCCGCTGCGTCCGGCCCAGCCGCCTATGCCCATGTGCAGGCCTTCACCGGCAGCATCATCGGTCGCCTGATCGCATTCGGCTACACGTGGGCGCTGATCCATCATGCCATGAGCGGCATCCGCCATCTGGTCTGGGATCTCGGTTACGGTTTCAAGCCATCCGAGCGTGAATGGCTCACCTGGGCCGCATTGATCGGCGGCATCGGCATCACCATCCTGCTCTGGATCATTGCCTACGCGATCGGAGGCGGACGATGAGCGGTTCCAACTCTCCGAAGTCGGTGCGCACGCCGCTCGGTCGCGTTCGCGGTCTCGGCTCCTCGCATTCGGGCACATCAGACTTCTGGCGTCAGCGCCTGACTGCAGTGGCCATGCTACTTCTGCTGATCCCTGTGATCTTCATCGTGATGTCGGTTTTCAGGAGCAACCAGGCCGGCGTCGCGCAGGTCCTTGGTTCGCCGATCGTGGCTATCGTCATGCTGCTCTTCATCGTTGCCAGCATCTGGCACATGAAGATCGGCATGCAGGTCGTGATCGAAGACTATGTCCATGACGAGAAGATCAAGCTGATCTCGATCATCGGCAATAATTTCTTCTCTGCCGCCGTGGCGCTGGCATCGATCTACGCCATCCTTAAACTTTCATCCGGAGTGTAGCGCATGGCCGTCAACGGCACTGGCGCGAACGGCGTTGGCGGCCCCGCCACCAACGGCCACGCCTATCCCATCGAAGATCACACCTATGACGTCGTTGTCGTTGGCGCCGGCGGCGCCGGGCTGCGCGCGACCGTCGGCTGCGGCGAAGCTGGCCTGCGCACCGCCTGCATCACCAAGGTATTTCCGACTCGTTCGCATACGGTTGCCGCCCAGGGCGGCATCTCCGCGTCACTCGGCAACATGCACGAGGATAACTGGCGCTGGCACATGTACGACACCGTGAAGGGGTCGGACTGGCTCGGCGATCAGGACTCCATCGAATATATGGTGCGCAACGCGCCCGATGCCGTTTACGAGCTCGAACATTGGGGCGTGCCGTTCTCGCGCACCGAAGACGGCAAGATCTATCAGCGCCCATTCGGCGGCATGACCATGGATTACGGCAAGGGCCAGGCCCAGCGCACCTGCGCGGCCGCCGACCGGACCGGTCACGCCATGCTGCACACGATGTACGGCCAGGCCCTGCGCCACTCGGCCGAGTTCTTCATCGAATACTTCGCCATCGATCTGATCATGGACGATCAGAACGTCTGCCGCGGCGTCATTGCGCTCAAGCTCGACGACGGCACGCTGCATCGCTTCAAGGCGCAGACCGTCATTCTCGCCACCGGCGGCTATGGCCGCGCTTACGCCTCCTGCACTTCGGCGCATACCTGCACCGGTGACGGCGGCGGTATGGCGCTGCGGGCTGGTTTGCCGCTGCAGGACATGGAATTCGTTCAGTTCCATCCGACCGGCATTTACGGTTCGGGCTGTCTCGTCACTGAAGGCGCGCGCGGCGAAGGCGGTTATCTCGTCAATGCCGAAGGCGAGCGCTTCATGGAGCGCTACGCACCGTCGGCCAAGGATCTCGCCTCGCGCGACGTGGTTTCGCGCGCCATGACCATCGAAATCCGCGAAGGCCGCGGCGTCGGCAAGAAGAAGGATCACATCTTCCTTCATCTCGACCATCTCGATCCGAAGGTGCTGGCCGAACGTCTGCCGGGCATCTCCGACTCGGCGCGCATTTTCGCCGGCGTCGATGTCACCAAGGAGCCGATTCCGATCGTTCCGACGGTGCACTACAACATGGGCGGCATCCCGACCAACTATCACGGCGAAGTCGTCACCAAGAAGGACGGCGACGACAATGCGGTGGTGCAGGGCCTGATGGCCGTGGGCGAAGCCGCCTGCGTGTCGGTGCACGGCGCCAACCGTCTCGGCTCCAACTCGCTGATCGATCTCGTGGTGTTCGGCCGTGCGGCCGCGCTGCGCTGCGCTGAGAAGCTGACGCCGAATGCCAAGCAGCCCGACCTGCCGAAGGACTCGGCCGACCGCGCGCTTGGTCGTCTCGATCACTACCGCTATGCGAAGGGTGGCACTTCGACCGCGAAGATCCGCGAGAACATGCAGCATGTGATGCAGACCAACTGCGCCGTGTTCCGCACTGGTGAGGTGCTGAACGAAGGCAAGGAGTTGATCCACAAGGTGTATGGCGGTATCGGCGATATCGCCGTGTCTGACCGGTCGCTGGTGTGGAATTCGGATCTCATCGAGACCCTCGAATTCGACAACCTGATCACTCAGGCCATCGTCACCATGGACTCGGCTGCGAACCGCACCGAGAGCCGCGGCGCGCATGCGCGCGAGGACTTCTCGGATCGCGACGACAAGAACTGGATGAAGCACACGCTGGCGTGGATCGATGGGGGCGGCAAGACCACCATCGATTATCGCCCGGTGCACGACTACACGATGACCAACGACGTTCAGTACATCGTGCCCAAAGCGCGCGTGTACTAATGATGACAGCGAAGGCTTGAGAGAATGGCTGAGTTCGCACTTCCGAAGAATTCCAAGATCACCGGCGGCAAGGAATGGCCGAAGCCGGCCGGTGCCACGCAGACGCGCGAATTCCGCGTCTATCGCTGGAATCCGGATGACGGCAAGAACCCGTCGGTCGACACCTATCACATCGATACCAACGACTGCGGTCCGATGGTTCTCGATGGTCTGATCTGGATCAAGAATAACATCGATCCGACGCTGACCTTCCGCCGCTCTTGCCGCGAAGGCGTCTGCGGCTCCTGCGCCATGAACATCGATGGCCAGAACACGCTGGCCTGCACCCGTGCGATGGACGAAGTCGACGACGGCGCCATCAAGGTCAATCCGCTGCCGCATCAGCCCGTCGTGAAGGACCTCGTGCCGGATCTCACCAACTTCTATGCCCAGTATGCGTCGATCGAACCGTGGCTGAAGACCACTACGCCGACCCCGCAGAAGGAATGGAAGCAGAGCCATTCGGACCGCGAGAAGCTCGACGGTCTCTACGAATGCATCCTGTGCGCCTGCTGCTCGACCTCGTGCCCGAGCTATTGGTGGAACAGCGACCGCTTCCTCGGTCCGGCTGCCCTCCTTCAGGCCACCCGCTGGGTCAAGGACTCCCGCGACGAAGCCACCGGCGAACGTCTCGACAATCTCGAGGATCCGTTCCGGCTCTATCGCTGCCACACCATCATGAACTGCGCCAAGGCGTGCCCGAAGGGCCTCAACCCCTCTGAAGCTATCGCCGAGCTGAAGATGAAGATGGTCGAGCGTCAGGTCTGACGTTTTAAGGATCCGGGTTTGCCGATTGTCTTTGGACAATAAAGTTCTTACTAAACAAAATAGTCCTTACGGCGCCATGACGAAAGTCGCGGCGCCGTAGCTCGTTCAGGGATAGAGCCAATTGTCGGCGCACAAATAGTCGTTTCTGCTCTTCGTCAGCCGCCCATCAAGGGCCGGTATTAGGAACCGTAAGGGCTGCCTGCGGGTCGGGTAGCTTTTCCGAAACCGTATAAAATTGTTTGACCTTCTCATGATCCGTCAGGTTTGACGGCCGGTACCCGGCTCGTTGGCACGCACTGCGGCGGCTTGGATCGCTAAGGCGTGTTCGAATGCGTAGGTGTTACCCGGCGCGATGGTGAGTTCGACCCTGATCCCAATCATCGTATCGCCTCGCATCTACGGCCGACGGAAACCCGGCCCTATAACCGGGCCGGGTCCAGCGGCGGATTATGCCTTAGCCACGAACTCCTGCGTGGTGACGGCGTTGGCGTAAAATGGGGCGATCTCGGCGACGAAGTCGTCCTGCTGTTTGCGAGTATAGCCGGCTGACGCGTCGTAGATGACGTTGGTGTGGTAGCCGAGGTCGTGCGCGTTGCGCATCGAAGACTCGACGCACTGTCGCAGCGAGAAGCCGGCGAGGTAGATGTCGAAGATGCGGTTGTTGCGCAAGTAGCCGTCGAGCGTGGTTCCGACGAAGACGCTGCTGCCGCCGGCGCGCTCGCGAACGACATGCTCGCCCGCCGCCGGCTCGAACCCGGGGAAGAAATCGGCCTGCTCACCCAGGAACGCGCCATGGTCGCGCGTCATCTTGCGCAGGCCGTACTTGGCCTCGCCCAGCACCTTGAATGTCGGCTCGAACTTCAGCGCTGCGTGGATCACGTGCAGGCCGCGACGGCGGGCCTCTTCGAGGATGATCTTCGAATTGGCGATAGCGGTGTCGACCTGCTCCCGGTCCTGGAACGCCGGATAGATGCCACCGGTCGGCGAGAGCCAGTCGTTGACATATTCGATTAGGATCAGCGCGCTCTGGATGCGTCGGTCATGGTATAACTCCTGGGATGTTGGTTAGGATCAGGCGGCGATCATCGCGCCTTGCTGGCGCAGGTGGTCGCGAAACAGGTCGGGATAGGTGTCGATGACGGCGTTCTTGACGCTAGGTCGCTCAGCGAGCGCCGCGCGCCACGCCGTAACGCGTGGCAGGCCAGCGAAGATCGGGTCAGCCACTTCCGGATCGATGATCCCGAAATAGCGGAACAGCGGTGCGTAGACCGCATCGACCAGACCAAAGTCCGGCCCGGCGAAATACGGGCCGTCGCCCAGCTCGGCCTCGATCTTGCTCAGCCGATCACGGAAGGCGGCCCGCTTCGCGTCGGCGGTCGCCATGTCCTTGGCGTGGAGGAACTGCCAGCCCTCCGTAAAGGTCTGGGTGGCGAATTCTATCCAGGCGCGATGCCGGGCACGCAGCAATGCATCGTCGGGATACATCGCCGCGCCACCCTGCGTCTCGTTCAGATATTCGCAGATGACCACGCTTTCGAAGAGGATCGCATCCTCACCGTTCGGCTGGCGCACCTTCAGCACCGGCACCTTGCCGGTCGGCGACAGGGCCAGAAACCAGTCGGGCTTGGCCGATAGATCGACGTTGACCCGGTCGAACGCCACCCCTTTTTCGAGCAGGACGATCGCGGCACGCTGGACGAATGGGCACAGCGGGTGGCTGACGAGAGTGAGGTTTTGCTCGGTCATGATGGTGTCTCGATGTGCTGGAACAGAGATCAGAGCGACTGGCCGCCCGACACGTCGAACGTCGTGCCGTTGGCCCAGCCGAAATCGTCGGACAGGATGGCTGCGACCGCGCCGCCGATGTCGTCGGGCTGACCGACGCGGCCTAGCGCGATCTTGCTCGCGACGAAGGCATGAGCCTGTTCGTTATCGCGGACCCTACCACCGCCGAAATCGGTGGCGATGGCACCGGGCGCGATGGCGTTGACGCGGATCTGCCGCGCGCCGAGTTCCAGCGCCATGAACCGGGTCAGCGTCTCGAGCCCCGCCTTGGCCGCCGCATAAAGGCCGAAGCTGGCCATCGACGTGCGCGTGAAGCCCGACGAGACGTTGAGGATGCGTCCGCCATCGGCGAGAACCGGTAGCAATGCCTGCGTCAGGAACAGCGGTCCGCGCAGGTGCATGTCGATCATCGCATCGAACTGTTCCTCGCTCGCGTCAGCGACCTGCACGTGGACGACGGCACCGGCGTTGTTGACCAGATAGTCGAACCGGTCGCTGCCGAAGCGGCTCCGCAGCGTCTCGGCGAAGGATGCGGCGAAGGCCGGAAAGCTCGCCACCTTGGTGACGTCGAGCGCGAGCATCGCCGCCGTGCCGCCCAGCGCCTCGATCTCGCTTACCAGCGCATCGGCTTCCGCCACGCCCTGGCGATAGGTGCCGACGATGCCGACGCCGCGACGGGCGAGGTGCAGCGCCATGCTGCGACCGAGGCCGCGGCTGGCGCCGGTAATGAGAGCGATCTTCTGAGACATGGCTAGGTTCCTTGTGAATTGATTTTTCCAGACGGCACGCCGCTGAGGCGTCGCATTTCGCTGCCAGTCAGGTAGGCGATTGCTGTGTCCGACGCCCCGCCTAATGCTCTCAATTGCTTGCCTAATTGTCTCAGGCTCTTTTCAGGCGTGAGGATTGGTGTCATGCTTGTTGGCATGACCGACAACCTACAGCCGCATCGCGATCTCGCCCTCCGCCACGGGCGGATCGGAATGAATTTGACGCCAATCCCGCGCCTGGAAATCGGCGTTGGACAGGCGACCTCGGGGACGTCACCATGTCTCTACCGCTCGATGATCTGCTTCATTCTGCAGGGATCGAAAGAGGTGGCCATCCACGACAACCTGCTGCGCTACGACGCGTCTCAATACCTGGTCAGCGCACTCGATCTTCCCTTGAGCGGACAGATCCATGACGCTGACGACGGCAGTCCTTTTGTGGCGGTTTCGCTGGTCCTCGATCCGGCGCTTCTCGCCGAGGTCGCATCAACGATGCCAGCGATGCGCGACACGGACGCGCCAGGCAGCGGCATCGCGATCAATCCGATGACTCCGCCGCTGCGCGACACGCTGCTGCGACTGCTGGCGTTGCTCGACACGCCTGCGGACATCCCGGCGCTCGCGCCGATGGCCGAACGCGAATTGCTTTATCGTCTCCTGCAGGGCCCGCAGGGGCGACTGTTGCGCCACATCGCCCGCCCAGAAGGCGCGATCGGCGGCATCCGCCGCGCGGTCGAATGGATCCGCGACCGCGGTAATACGCGGCTGCGGATCGAGGCTCTGTGCGAAGCTTCTGGCATGAGCCGTGCGAGCCTGCATCGCCACTTTCTCGCGCTGACTGGATTGAGCCCGATCCAGTATCAGAAGCAGATACGCCTTCAAGAGGCGCGCCAGTTGCTGCTCGCCGGCGACCGTAGTGCATCCGACGTCGCCTATGCGGTCGGCTATGAAAGCGCCTCTCAGTTCAGCCGCGAATATCTGCGGCAGTTCGGGGCTCCGCCCGCACGCGACGTGCGCAAGCTCAGGCAGTCGATCGACAATCAAATGATCAATTAGTCGGCCGTCAGCTTCGAAGCTGTTGACTCCAAGGCTGTTCAAGGGAACCGGGGGGCATCGCCCAATGCGAGCCGTCACGCTGGACTTCCCAGGTCACCATCCTCTCCGGAAAGCGTGAGGCGCAACGTCATGCCGATGGCACAGGACCCAATGATCGGGACGGACGAAGACGGCCGCCTACTAGGGCGTTTACTCATAAATCGAGGATCGTGAGCAAGCTCAACCCATTTCGCTATCCGGCGGATTGCAGACTCAAACCTGACATCGCCTGTGGAACGGCATGGGGATCGCGTTCCCGGAATGGAAGTTGGGCACTGTTAAGAGCATCGTGCAATTCAATCATCGTATCGCCCCATCGGGAACGAGATTTTACTACGCCAGCATCGAAGCCGACGTGCTCGGCATGGTGCTTCAAGGTGCTGTCAACAAGTCAGCCTCCGATTATCTGCGCGAGAAAGTGTGGGAGCCTATCGGCGCGGAAGCCGATGCTAATTGGTTGATAGACGCAGAAGGATTTGAACTAGGGCACTTTGGCTTCAATGCCGTTCTGCGCGATTACGCCCGGCTTGGGCGCTTGCTGGCGCATGATGGCGCATGGGATGGCAAGCAAATCGCTCCGGCGCAATGGATGATTGATGCAACAACAGTCCGAGCCTCGGATCGCTATTTGCTGCCGGGCGCGGCGACGAAAGGATTTGGCTACGGTTATCTCTTGTGGCTGTTTCCCGGCGAGAGGCGACAGTTCGCGTTGTTAGGATACAAGGGCCAGTATATTTGCGTTGATCCGCCCTCTAAGATTGTCATGGTGCACACTGCAATTGAGGACCCGGTACATCGAGCCGAGCCATGGGCCCTATGGTCGGCACTGGTCGATCAGCTAGGCTGACAATAGCTCGCGGCAGACCCGGCATCGACCGCTGTTGGTTATTCGCGTCGCTTTTGACATGTCTGCGGAATGTCCGCTATCCGACTCATTTCGGACCTTCAAGTCGGCGTTGCAAATACTAAGATAGGCATGATTCAAGCTCCCGAACCGGGGCCTCGAATCATGAGATATGAACTCACGGACTTTGAGTGGGCTGTCCTCAGACACCGATCAGGACACCGGTCTGCGCAAGCAGGCCGGTGTTCTTTTTTGCTCACGATTTAAGCATATTGCCTCCTCGAACCCGATCCCTCGGAGCCGCGGCGCTATTTCTCGTTGAAAAGGGGACTCGCCAAGGTTGGCACGGGCTGTGCTAGCCTGTGCCTGATAATTGATCAGGGGGAGTTTTTCATGTTTCGTCAGCTGGGTTTGAGCGTCATGGCGGGTGCAGCGCTGCTGGCGTCTGCGCTATCTGCGAGCGCCGACACCGATGTCAAATTCGCGCTCGACTGGAAATTCGAAGGTCCGTCCGCGCCGTATTTCGTTGCGCTCGACAAGGGCTACTACAAGGCCGAAGGCCTCAACGTGACCATCGACTCCGGTCCAGGCTCGGTCGCCGGCATCGCGCGGGTCGCGGCGGGCACCTATCCGATCGGCTTCTTCGACATCAATTCGCTGGCGCGCTTCCGCGACCAGAATCCGGACAAGGACGTCAAGGGCGTCCTCATGGTTTATGACAAGCCGCCCTTCTCGATTGTCAGCATCGCGAAGTCCGGCATCAATGGGCCGAAGGACCTCGAAGGCAAGATCCTCGGCGCACCGGCGCCGGACGGCGCCTTCGCGCAGTGGAAGGCCTTCGTCAAAGAAAACAAGATCGACGACAGCAAGGTGAAGATCGAGAATGTCGGCTTCCCGGTACGCGAGCCGATGCTCGCCGACGGCAAAGTCGATGCGATCACCGGCTTCTCGTTCTCGTCCTACTTCAACCTGATGTCCAAGGGCATCGCCGAGAAGGACATCAAGGTGATGCTGATGTCGGACTACGGCATCGTGCTTTATGGCAACGCCATCATGGTGAACCCCGAATTCGCAAAGGCCAATCCGAAACTCGTCGCTGGCTTCGTGCGCGCAACTGTCAAAGGCATCATCGACACCATCAAGGACCCCGACACGGCCATCAAGTCGGTGATGAAGCGCAACGAGACCGCCGACGAGAAGATCGAACTCGCCCGTCTCAAGATGTCGCTGAAGGACAACTTCGTGACCCCGTGGGTGAAGGCCAATGGCGTCGGCGGCATCGACGAGAAGCGCATGACGGATGCCATCGATCAGATCGCCGTGACCTACGAGTTCAAGAATCCGAAGCCGAAGGCAGGGGATCTGTTCACCTCGGAATATCTGCCCCCAGCCGACGCGCGAAAATTCTAAGCGTCACGACAGAAGGCCAGGTCGTCGCGCATGGAAGCGTTCGTAGATATCGACGGCGTCACGCTCAAATACCGTGGCGCCTCGGGTGACATTGTCGCGCTCCAGGATGCGACGCTCAAAGTCCAGCGCGGCGAATTCGCCGCGGTGGTCGGCCCCTCCGGCTGCGGCAAGTCCACCTTGATGCGGCTTGTCACGGGCCTGCACAAGCCGACGGCCGGCACTATCGCCATCGACGGCAAACAGGTGACAGGCCCGGTCAAAATGGCCGGCATGGCGTTCCAGAACGCCAACATGCTGCCGTGGCGCAAGGTGATCGACAACGTCCTGCTGCCGCTGGAAATCGTAGAACCACATCGCTCGCAGTTTCGTTCCAAGAAAGTGGAGTTCCGCGCCAAGGCCGAGCAGCTTCTGGCTACCGTCGGTCTCGCCGGCTTCAGCGACCGTTATCCCTGGGAATTGTCCGGCGGCATGCAGCAGCGCGTGTCGCTGTGCCGCTCGCTGATCCACGAGCCGGCGCTGCTGATGCTCGACGAGCCCTTCGCCGCCCTCGACGCGTTCACGCGCGAGGAGCTGTGGTGCGTGCTGCGCGATCTCTGGCAGCGACTGGGCTTCACGGTGATTCTGGTGACGCACGATCTGCGCGAGGCGGCGTTCCTCGCCGACAATATCTACGTCATGAGCGCGCGCCCCGGTCACATCGTCCAGATCAAGCCAGTGGATTTCCCGCGCCCGCGCGATCTGCAGGTGACCTATGAAAAGGATTTCGGCGACATCGTGATGGAGCTGCGCATGAAGATCGCACAGGTGCGCCAGTCATGAACCCGCGGACTCTCGAAAAGCTTTCGCCCTGGCTCTTCACCATTGCCATCTTCCTGGTCTGGGAGCTGGCCTGCATCGTCTTCAAGGTCAACACGTCGGTGCTGCAGCCGCCATCGGCCGCCTTTGCGGCGATGTTCAAACTCTGGCGTGTGTTTCTCTATCATTCCTGGGTCACGCTCTGGGTGACCATGGTCGGATTTGCCCTGGCCGTGGGCTTCGGCATCATTCTCGGTCTCGTCGTGGGCTGGTCGCGGGCGATCTATCGCGGGCTCTATCCCGTGATGATCGGCTTCAACACGATCCCGAAGGTCGCCATTGTCCCGCTGCTGATCCTGTGGTTCGGCATCGGCGAAGTGCCGGCAATCGTCACCGCCTTCCTGATCTCGTTCTTCCCTATCGTGGTCAATATCGCCACGGGTCTGGCGACAACCGAACCGGAACTCGAGGACGTGTTGCGGGCGCTCGGCGCCGGCAAGCTCGACATCATGCTCAAGGTCGGCATTCCGCGTGCGCTGCCATATTTCTTCGGCTCGCTGAAGATCGCTATCACGCTGGCTTTCGTCGGTACCGTCGTGTCGGAGACGCTCGGCGCCAATGCCGGGCTCGGCTATCTGATCGCGCTGGAGGGTGCCAGCTTCCGTATGGCGAATGTCTACGCCGCCCTGCTGCTGCTCGCCTTTGAAGGCGTGCTCATGTACGCGGTCTTCGCGGGGATCGAGCAGCATTTCACCAAATGGGCCTTCCGGTCGCAAATGAGCGCGGCCGGCTAACGCCACAGGACCTCCTCCCGGCTACGGCGGGTTCCCGCCCGCGGAGCGGTTGGTGAGACACCGCCCTTGCGCTAGACTGCAGGGAGTCGGGCAGGTGCTGTGAAGACCGAACACCAAAATTCGTTGAGAACGCTGCAATGGATGATGGCCGCTTCGCTGGCCCTTCCGCTTGCACTGTTTCTGTTCGCGGCGGCGACATCGTGGGTGTCGACCCGCGAAATCGCCGACCGTGAGATCGAGCGTGCGCTCGATGTGGCGCATGAACACGCTTTAAAGGTGTTCGAGACGATCGACCGCAGCCTGTCGGAAATGAACGAGATCGTACGCGGTAAATCCGACGACGAGCTGCGTGCGCAATCGGACCGGATGGTGGGCCGGCTGAAGCAGCTCACCGATGCGCTGCCGCAGTTGAAGTCGGTCTGGGTGTTCGACAATAAAGGTCGCGCGCTGGTCAACAGTCTGGATCTGACGCTGCCGGATCTCGATTTCTCTGATCGCGATTATTACAGGGTCCATATCGCAGGTGATGCCGGCACGTTCATCGGTCAATCATTGTTGCCGCGCCCGCCCTATCAGGGGGCGCCGTTCTTTGGTGTGAGCCGCAGGCGGGTCTCGGCCGACGGCAGCTTCGCCGGCGTGGTGCAGGCCTCTGTCTTTCCGGAATATTTCGATCGTTTCTATGCGCGCATCGGCCACGATGCCGGGAGCTTCTTTGCGCTTGGTCTCACCGATGGTTCGATCCTGGCACGTTATCCGCAGCTCGACCGTGAGGTGCGTCTCGATCCCAAGGGGCCCGTGGGCCGCACCCTGTCGGCCCATCCTGCTGGAGGATTGGTCACGCTTGTCTCGCCCGGCGACAATGTCGAGCGCCGTATCGGCTATCAGCAGCTCGCCGGCTATCCGGTCTATGTCGCGGCAGGTCTTGAGACGTCAGCGATCCGTGCGCGCTGGCTGCGCACCATCAGCTATCATCTGATCTTCGGCGTTCCTGCGACGGCATTGCTGTTCCTGTTGCTGGCATTCGCGATCCGTCGCACCCGCCGGCTCAATTTCGAAGCGCTGAAACGGCGTGAGGCCGAAGAAGCGCTGAAACATGGCCAGCGCCTCGAAGCACTCGGCCAGTTGACTGGCGGCGTCGCGCATGACTTCAACAATTTGCTGACCGTGATCCGCTCGTCAGTCGACTTGCTGCAACGGCCCGATCTCTCGCCGGATCGTCGTGCCCGCTACATTGCAGCGATCTCCGAAACAGTGAATCGCGCCGCCAAGCTGACAGCGCAATTGCTGGCCTTTGCGCGGCGCCAGACGCTGAAGCCTGAAGTATTCGACGTCGGCCAATGCGTGCATTCGGTGAGCGAGATTATCGGCACGCTGACGGGGGCGCCTATCGAAATTATGACCCATGTGCCCGATGAGGCGTTGTTTGTGGATGCCGATATCGGCCAGTTCGAAACCGCGTTGATCAACATCGCGGTTAACGCGCGCGATGCCATGGCGGGCGAGGGGCGGCTGACGATCGCCGTCAGCGCGGCAGAGCAAGTCCCCGTTGCGCTTGCCCTGAGGTCTGACGGCTATGTGGCGATCTCAGTATCCGACACCGGCAGCGGTATTCCTGCCGATCAGTTCGAGCACATCTTCGAGCCATTCTATACGACCAAGGAAGTCGGGCAGGGCACAGGCCTCGGACTTTCGCAGGTGTTCGGCTTTGCCAAACAATCCGGCGGTGAGGTCGTGGTCGCCAGCGAAGTCGGCAAGGGCAGCACTTTCACGCTTTATCTGCCGCGCGTCTCCGGCGACAGCATCGCGCCGGCGCTGTCGGCGAGCGAAGCGCCCGTCGTCGATGGCCACGGCATGTCGGTGCTGGTGGTGGAAGACAATCGCGACGTCGGGACTTTTGCGACCGATGCGCTGAGCGAGCTTGGCTACACCACGGTGTTGCGGCCGAACGCTCAGGAAGCGCTCGTCGAACTCGCCCGTCATGCCACGCACTATGACGTCGTGTTCTCCGATGTCGTGATGCCTGGAATGACCGGCATCGAACTGGCGCAGGAGATTCGAAAACTCTATCCGGATCTGCCGGTGGTGCTGACCTCCGGCTACAGTCATGTGCTGGCGCAGAACGGTACCTTCGGGTTCGAGCTGCTGCATAAGCCCTATTCGATCGAGCAATTGTCGCGGGTGCTCACCAAGGCCGGCACCTGGCGCAAGGCTCAGCGCGAGGCTGTCTGAGCCGCTGGGAACTCCAAGGAACCTTTTGATTTCCTTGGCGTTATCGCGCCATGAGCAAACATTCAGTTAACGAAGCCAAGCCTGCATCCGACGCGTCCGATCTGAAGGGGCCGATTGTCGGGGTCGTTGGCGAGGACGGCAAGCATATCGAGCCGCCGCCGCCTGAAGTCGTGGAGCCCGATCCGGACCTGACGCCGGAAGAGGCCGAGCAGGCACGCAAGGACTATCTGCTGACGCGATTCTGGATCAGCGCGCGTGGCTTCTGGGGCAAGTCGGGCGACAGATTAGCCTGGGTGTTCTCGGTCGGGCTGCTGCTGCTCATCGTCGCCAATGTGGCGTTTCAATACGGCATCAATGTCTGGAACCGCGCGATCTTCGACGCCATCGAGAAACGCGATGCGGCCAGCGTGTTTCATCTCACTGGCGTGTTCTTTCCGCTCGCCATCGGCAGCGTGTTGCTGGGTGTCGCGCAGGTCTATGGCCGCATGGGTATCCAGCGTCGCTGGCGCGCATGGCTGACCAATTCTGTGGTGTCGCGCTGGCTCACCAGCGGCCGCTATTATCAGCTCAATCTTGTCGGCGGCGATCACCAGAATCCCGAATATCGGATCGCCGAGGATCTGCGCATCGCGACCGACTCGCCCGTCGACTTCGTCTCCGGCGTCATCGCGGCATTTCTCTCCGCCACCACCTTCATCGTCGTGCTGTGGACCATCGGCGGCGCGCTGACGCTGACTGTGGGCGGCAGTCTCATCACCATTCCCGGTTTCCTCGTCATTGCCGCGATCATCTATGCGGCCATTGCGTCCGGCTCGATCATGGTGATCGGCCGGCGTTTCGTGCAGATTTCCGAGGACAAAAACCAGGCTGAGGCGGAGTATCGTTATGCGCTTACCCGCGTGCGCGAAAACGGCGAGAGCATCGCGCTGCTCGGCGGCGAAGAGGAAGAGCGCGACGGGATCGACAAGACCTTCGGCAATGTCCTCAGGCAATGGGCGCGTCTCGCCGGGCAGCATATGCGTACCACGCTGGTCTCGCAGGGCTCGAGCCTGATCGCGCCCGTCGTGCCGCTGCTGCTGTGCGCGCCGAAATTTCTCGACGGCAGCATGTCGCTCGGTCAGGTGATGCAGGCGGCGTCTGCCTTCACCATCGTGCAAAGCGCATTCGGCTGGCTGGTCGACAACTATCCGCGCCTTGCCGACTGGAACGCCTGCGCGCGCCGCATTGCCTCGCTGATGATGTCGCTGGACGGCCTCGAACGCGCTGAACTCGGCGACGGTATCGGTCGTATCAAGCGCGGCGAAACGACGGATGAGACGATGCTGAGCCTGCATGATCTCTCCGTGACGCTCGATGACGGCACTGCCGTCGTCGGCGATGCCGAAGTGAAGATCGAGCCTGGCGAACGTCTGCTTGTCGCGGGCGAGTCCGGCACCGGCAAAAGCACGCTGGTGCGTGCCATTGCGGGCCTGTGGCCATGGGGCGGCGGCAGCGTCAATTTCCATCCGGACCGGCGGCTCTTTATGCTGCCGCAGAAGCCCTATGTGCCGTCAGGCACCTTGCGCCGCGCAGCCGCCTATCCCGCGGCGTCGGAGGACTGGACCGTCGAGCAGATCGGCGACGCCCTCGACAAGGTCGGGCTCGGCCATCTCAAGGAGAAGATCGAGGAGGATGCGCCGTGGGACCAGACGCTGTCCGGCGGCGAGAAGCAGCGTCTCGCTTTCGCACGGCTGTTTTTGCACCGCCCTGATATCATTGTGCTGGACGAAGCGACCTCGGCGCTGGACGCGAAGAGCCAGGACAAGATGATGGAGCTGCTCACCAAGGAGCTGCCCAACGCCACGGTGGTATCTGTCGCGCATCGCGTCGAGCTTGAAGCCTTCCACAGCCGCAAGATCGTGCTGGAGCGCCGCAAGGGCGGCGCCAAGCTGGTCAGCGACATCGATCTCATCCCGCGCAAGGGTAAGCGCCGTCTGCTCGGCCGCTTCCTGCGCCAGCGCAAGCCGGCCAGGAGCGCGGCGTGACACCAGGCGCTATGAGGCGCTTGCTGCGTGTTTCAACTTAGAAGAAGTTGATCTTCAGCGCCGGCGACAGGAAGATCGCGATATTGGCGAAGAGGCCGCCGGCATAGGCGGCTGAGCGCAGCGACGATTTATCCGCGATGTACAGCAGCGCGTGCGCAATCCGAAACGCAAGATAGAGAGCGGCCAGCACGCTTACGGTCGTCGCCGATGCGCCAAAATTCAACGCTGCGACGACCGAGACTGCGTAGAACGGGAAGTTCTCGAAGGCATTCTGGTGCGCAGCATAGGCGCGGCGTTTGGCACCTGAGAGGTTCTCGGCGCTGTCGCGCGGCGCGCTGTTATCGCGCGATCCCGCTTTGGCATAACCAATAATGATCAGCGGCAGCAGTGCAGCAATCAGAATGCTCCAATAGGCGAACGGCATCGAAATCCCCCAGGTCAAATAGTATGGCCAAACTGCGTCTTGATGGGCGGTTCCTGTTCCGCTGTCAAACCCGCCTTCATCCGGCCCGTTGTCGCGGAACATCGCATCGATCGCGCCGTTGTTAGTTCAGCCCTAAGGGAGACAGATAATGGCCAATGACAATACCCGTGATATCGAACGCGCCTGGGAATTGATGAAGAAGATCGGCTTCGCCATGCTGGTGACGCATGATGGCGACAAGCTGCGAGCGCGGCCGATGGCTGCCTATGTGGATCGCGAAGCCGATGCGGTCTACTTCCTCAGCGATGCGCGTAGACACAAGGATGATGAGATCAAGCGCAATCCGAACGTGAATCTCTCTTTCGCAGATGCGAGCGATCAGAAATATGTCTCGGTGAGCGGCACTGCTGCCGTCTCGAACGATCGCGCCAAGATCAAGGAGCTGTTCACCACCTCCGCAAAGGCGTGGTGGGACAGCGCGGAAGATCCGAATATTCGTGTGCTGAAGTTCACGCCTGACGATGCCGAGTTCTGGGACTCGCCGGGCACTGTGATCAGCTATGTGAAGATGGCCGCTGCGGCTGTGACTGGTACGCGTCCGGACATCGGCACCAACCGTAAGGTCGCAATCTAGATGCCTAAAGACGATTCACCCGGCATCGATCCCGTCGAGGATCCGCCGATCAAGCCCGGTCAACCCTCCGAACCGCCGCAGGAGAGCCCGCCGGGCAATCCGCGGCCCGAGGTACCGCCGCCGGTGCGCGATCCCGGTGAGCCGTCGCGACCCGAAGAGTTACCTGGAGATGTGCCTGATGAGATGCCGGTGCCAAATCCTGATATCAATCCAGGTCAGCAACCGCCTGCAGTGATGTAGCGAACTACAGATCGATGGCCTGAACGCGCAATGAACAAAGCGCGTTTGGGCCATTGTCGTGTCGAAAATAAAAACGAATTTGCATTTGCCTGTCGCCACATTCCGGCCCAATGCATATCAGTTGATCAATGTGCCGATTTGTTCGGCCGACAAAAATCAGTTTGTTGAAGATCCTTATCCGGGGGCCCAAGGTCTATCATGACAAAACTTCGTCTCGTATTACTGGCCACGACGACGCTCGGCGTTGCGCATATCGCAGCGACCGCTGCTTATGCGTCGAGTGTCGATGCGCCGATCGTGCTCGCGCAGGCCGCACCTGCTGCGCCTGAAGGTGAGCCCAAGGCTCCCCCGAAGGCACCACCCAAGGCTCCGCCAGCTGCTGCGCCTCCCGCCGCTGCGCCGCCAGCCGCACGCCCTGCGGCGCCGCCGCCACCACCACCGGCTCCCCCTGCTGCGCGTCCCGCGCCTCCGGCACCCCCGGCTGCGCCGGCGCCTGCGGCCGCACCTCCGCGCCCGACACCGCCGCCACCCCCACCACCTGCGGCCGCTCCGCCGCCGCGCCCAGCTCCGCCGCCGGCTCCCGTCGCGCCTCCGGCCCCGCGCGCTGCACCTCCAGCGCCCACCGCTGCGCCTGTAGCTCCGTCCGCGCCAACGCCGCCCGCTGCGCGTCCCGAACGTCGCGAGCCCGGCGAAGGACGTCCTGAGCGCCGTGAACCCGGTGCCACGCCGCCGGCCGGCGCACGTCCCGCGCCTGCAACGCCACCAGCCGCGGCGCCGGCGGCACCGCCTGCAGCAACTCCGCCTGCCGCGCGTCCGGCACCTGCTGCTGCGCCGACACCGGCTCCAACACCGGCAACGCCGCCAGCGGCTGCGACCCCCCCTGCGGCAACGCCTCCTGCTGCAGCACCGGCGCCGTCGGCAGCTCCGACTGCGCCTGGCACACCGCCTGCTGCGGGTGCGCCTCCGTCTGGTCGCCCCGGTGGCCCTGATGGCCGTGGTCCGGACGGACGAGGTTCGGATGGCCGCCGTGGTCCTCCTGGTGGTCCGGGCGCAGGCGCGCCCGGTGCACCCGGCACGCCGCCCAACGCTGCTGCGCCCGGCGTCGCGCCGAACGCTACGGCACCCGCCGCTGCGCCTCCCACGAGCACTGCTGCACCTCTCGTGGTCGCGCCCGGTGGCGGCAACATCAAGGTCGTGCAGCCGCCCGCCCCGACCGTGACGGCACCGATCCCTCAGGCGCCGCCGCCAGCAGTAGCGCTGACGCCGATCGCACCGGGCGCTGCCCCCCAGGGGCCGCGCAACATGGGCGATTTCCGCGGCCAGCGCAGCGAGCGCCAGGAAGGCGGCCGCACGATCATCACCGAGCCTGGACGCATCATCGTGCAGGATCCGAGCGGTCAGTCGTTCATCCGCCACAACGAGGTTGATCGCTTCCGCTACGGCGCGCGTGACATCCGTACAGACCGGGTCGGCGGTGAGGATCGGACCATCGTGATCCGTCCCGACGGCTCGCAGATCATCACGGTGGTTGGCCGCGACGGTCAGCTGCTGCGACGTATCCGCAGGGACCGCGAGGGACGCGAGATCATCATCATCGATAACTCGTTCCGTGGTCCGCGTGGCCCCGGCGGTCCGGGTGGTCTCGGCTTCTATGTCGATCTGCCGCCGCCGATGATCCGGATTCCGCAGAACCGCTACATCGTCGACTACGATCAGGCCTCGCCCGATCTCGTCTACGATACGCTGATCGCGCCTCCGGTGGATCGCATCGAGCGCCGCTATACGCTCGATGAAATCCGCTACAGCCCGATGGTGCGCCAGCGCATGCCGTCGATCGATCTGGACTCGATCAACTTCGAGCTAGGCTCGTGGGATATTCCGCCGGACCAAGCCTCGAAGCTGCAGGTGATCGCAGATGGTCTCAACCGGGCGATCTCACGCAACCCGCGTGCGGTGTTCCTGATCGAGGGTCACACCGATGCGGTTGGATCGGACGTCGACAATCTGTCGCTGTCGGATCGCCGTGCGCAGTCGGCGGCTGAATTGCTCACCCAGCAATTCCAGGTGCCGGCGGAAAATCTGACGTCGCAGGGTTATGGCGAGCAGTATCTGAAGATCCAGACCGACGGTCCGGAGCGTCAGAACCGCCGCGTCACGATCCGCAACATCACGCCGCTGCTCAATGGCGGTCAGGCTTCGCTGCCCCCGCCGCCTCCGGGCACGGCACCGCCGCGTCGCTGAGCGGTTTGATATGAAAGAAAATGGCCGGGAGCGATCCCGGCCATTTTTGTTTTGATAGTACGCTGCTGCCAATGGTTTCCCTCCCCATTGCGTGGCTGAGCCGCTTGAGGGAGGGAAAGACGCTACTACTTCGCCGCCAATCCCAACGCATCCACCATCACGCGAAACACGTCCGTATTATCCATCGAGCCCTTCACCCGGTCGCTGCCGGGGCCGATGGCGGTGAGGATGACGTCCTCGCCGGAATGCACGCTGGCGCCCATCATGGCCGGCAGGTTGCCGAGCCGCAGCATGCTGCCCGGCGCATTCTTGTATTTCTCGTTGGCCTTGAAAGTGCCGGGCTCTTCGCCCTTCTCGGTGGGATCGTTCGGGTTGTCGAGCTTCGGCCGCAGCGTCTCGTAGTGATCGGGAAGGCTCGCCGACATGATCGCAAGCCGCCGGCTGACATCGATGCGTGATGGATAGCCTTCGGCATCCGGCGCGGGATAATTCGGGAAGCCGGCCTTGTCATAGACGCCAAGCCGTTCGCGCAGCGGCAGGTTTGGCTCCTTGCTCATGTCGTCATTGACGGTGCCGACGAGGCTGTTGGGATGGCTGTGGTCGGAGACGACGAGGATCAGCGTGTCGTCGCCGCGCTTGGCTGCCCAGTCGCGGGCGAGCTTCACGGCATTGTCGAGCATGATGACGTCATAGACGGCGCGGTCCATGTCGAGCAGATGGGCGTATTTGTCGATCAGGCCCGACTCGACCATCAGGAAGAAGCCGTTGTCGTTGCGCGACAGCACCTTGAGCGCGGCATGCACCTGCTCGGTCAAATCAGGCTGCTGCGGATATTTCTTCACGCCGCCGCCGCCGAGAAACTTGCGGTCCAGCACGCCGTCCATATTGCCGGGCGTGAAAAGTCCAAGCAGCTTGCGCGTCTCCGGCTTCTTGGCGAGGCCGTTCAGTTCGGGCGCCGTGGTCGCCACCGAATAACCGGCATCGCGGAAGCGCGCGACATAGTCGACGTCATCCTTGCGCTTCGATGTCGCGGCCGCCTGCGGCAGGAAATTCGCTGCGCCGCCGCCCATCAATACGTCCGGCTTGGCCGCAAGGAACTGCGCGACGATCTCGTCATAGGCCGCGCGGCGGCGGGTATGCGCGATCATCGCGGCGGGCGTCGCGTCCTCGACCTCGGTATTGGTGACGATGCCGATCGCCAGATCGAGCTTGCGCTTCGCGAGGCTGGTGATGGTTTCGACCTGCGGGTCGTCGAATACATTCGCCGTGCGATCCGCATAGACGCCCATCGCATTGGTTGCGGTCTTGTGGCCGGTGGAATAGGCGCTGGCCGAATTCGCGGAATCGGTGATGATGGAATCGGAGCCCGCCGTTGCCACCATCGCCATATGCGGCATGTCGTCCATCGCGAGCTTGCCGCGGCTCTTGCCTTCGGTGATGCCCTTCGAAAGAATTCTGGCGCCGACGCGGTGCGCCAGCGACATACCGTCGCCGATAAACAGGATCACATTCTTCGCCTTGCGCGGGCCGGTATCGTAGACGTTCCACGTCACCGCGCGGCTGCGTACGCCGTCGCTGACTTCGATCTTGTAAACCCCGGCTTTATCGAGCGTCGCGTCGCGCAGCAGCAGCGCGGACTGATCTTTGCCGTCTTCCTTCGCGATGTAGTCCGCGGTCTTGCCGAACGCTGCGGTCTGATCGGCGCCGTTGATCGTCACCTTGATGTCGGCGGCCTGAACGAGTTCGGGAAACTCGACCTTGAAGTCGAATTTCGCGCCCGCGAGGATATCAGCGCGGTCGAGCGGATAGATCGTCTGCGCTGGCAGCGATGCGCTCGTCAGCAACAGCATTCCAGCGGCCACAATAAAGGTTCTCGTCATGATGGATATTCCCCCTGAGGCGCCCGGCTTAGGGCGCGGGCCTGCATTACGACAGTTGGATGACTGGCAGGTGACGTGCGGCCGTGCCAACGGAACGGAGGCCAAAATGCTAGGTCTCACAGCTCCCGGAGCTCTCCAGATAACTGCAAAGCATATCTGCCAGCCCATCCGCGAAAGCTGAGATCTCGGCGACGGGCCGGGGGCGCATGGAAAAGTCCTTTCCTACTCCGCTCAAGGTCGAGGTGATGACATCGACGACGAGCGATCTCCTCTCCTCGGTCGCCGCTGGCAGTGCATGCGCGATGAAGGACGCGAATGTGCGTCGTCCTGCCGCTTTGGCCTTGCGGGATTCCGGAGCATCCCGATAGAGCGGCGCCGCGCCATCGAGCGCATGGCGAATGTCGGCTTCGTCGCATTCCGATTTGATGAAGGCATGGACCAGTTTGCGAAGACGCGCAGATGGCGATGCACTTTCATCCTCCAGAATCTGGCGGAGCATGTCGTTGGTGTCTCGCCATTCGTCGCTCTGCAAACGAAACAGGATCGACGCCTTGTTCGGGAAGTATTGATACAGCGATCCGACGCTGACACCGGCCTTCTCCGCCACGCGTGCGGTGGTGAAGCGGTGAAATCCTTCTTTCGCCAAAACCTGAATAGCAGCTTCGAGAATGGCGCTGACCAGCTCTTCGGAGCGAGCCTGTTGCGGCTGCTTTCTCGAATGAATCGAAGGACTTGTACGCCGAGCCATCTACGGCCTCCGCAATGCGATTAGCGAATGCGAATAAATATTCGTATTTGCAGGAGGATGCAATCAAGCGTCTCTTTTGCAGGAAATATCATGACCACACTCACGACGGATCCCGTCGGCCCCCTTCTCAAGCGTCTGTTTGAAGAAGCGGATGCCGCACGGTCCCGCACCAGCCAGGCCGTCGCCGACCTGTCTGAGGACGATCGGCAGCGGATGATGCAGAGCAAGACCGACTATGTCGATCTGTACAGCCGGTTCAGGGACGTCCCGCTTGCCGTGTCGCCCGCGACCGGTGTGCTGCTTTACATGCTGGCGCGATCGACCAGTGCTCGATCAATCGTCGAATTTGGCACGTCATTCGGGATCTCGACGCTGCATATGGCGGCGGCACTGAACGACAACGGCGGAGGCCGCCTGATCACGAGCGAATTCGAACCCTCGAAGATCGTCATCGCGCGGCAGAATCTCGCCGAAGGCGGCCTGATCGATCTCGTTGAATTCCGTGAAGGCGATGCGTTGCAGACATTGCGTGCCGATCTGCCCGATAAGATTGATCTGCTGCTGCTCGATGGCGCCAAGGCGCTCTATCCGGAAGTGCTTGCGATCGTCGAAAGCCGTCTCAAACGCGGAGCTTTCGTCATTGCTGACAATGCGGATTACAGCCCCGACTATCTCGCTTATGTCCGCACTCCTGCGAATGGTTACCTGTCAGTCCCGTTCGGTGATGACGTCGAACTGTCGATGCGGATGTAGCGATGAAGGTGCCAGACCTAGACGCGAGAGTAGGATGGGTTTTGCTTACGCTCAACCCATCCTACGCGTCACAACGCCACGGTCGTCAGTTCTTGTCGTTGTCCAGCTTCGGAATGTTCGAGCCTTCGCCGGTGCTCAACAGACCCGTCTTCGAATACAGATCCAGCTTGGCGCGGGTATCGGTGATGTCGAGATTGCGCATGGTGAGCTGGCCGATGCGGTCTGCGGGCGTAAACGGCGCATCCTCGACCTTCTCCATGCTGAGCCGCTCCGGCGCGTAGGTCAGGTTGGGGCTCTCGGTGTTCAGGATCGAGTAGTCATTACCGCGGCGCAGTTCGAGCGTCACCTCGCCGGTGATCGCGCGGGCCACCCAGCGCTGCGCGGTTTCGCGCAGCATCAAGGCCTGCGAGTCGAACCAGCGGCCCTGATAGAGCAGCCGCCCGAGCCGCATGCCGCTGATGCGATATTGCTCGATGGTGTCTTCGTTGTGGATGCCGGTGACGAGGCGCTCATAGGCGATGTGCAGCAGCGCCATGCCTGGCGCCTCATAGATGCCGCGGCTCTTGGCCTCGATGATCCGGTTCTCGATCTGGTCACTCATGCCGAGGCCATGGCGGCCGCCGATGACATTGGCCTCGAGGAACAGCGCGACAGGATCGGTGAAGGTCTGGCCGTTCAGCGCAACGGGCTGGCCATCCACAAACCGCACCACGACCTTCTCGGCCTTGACGGCGCAGTCGTCGCGCCAGAACGGCACGCCCATGATCGGGTTGACGATCTTGATGCCGCTGTCGAGCTGTTCGAGATCCTTGGCTTCATGCGTCGCACCGAGCAGATTGCTGTCGGTTGAATACGCCTTTTCGGCTGACATCTTGTAGGCGAAGCCGTGGGCGGTCATGAAGGCCGACATTTCGGCGCGGCCGCCCAGTTCGTCGATGAATTGATCGTCGAGCCAGGGCTTGTAGATCTTCAGATCCGGATTGGTCAGCAATCCGTAACGGTAGAACCGCTCGATATCGTTGCCCTTATAGGTCGAGCCGTCGCCCCAGATATTGACGCCGTCTTCCTTCATGGCCGAGACCAGCATCGTGCCGGTGACGGCGCGCCCGAGCGGCGTGGTGTTGAAATAGGCGATGCCGCCGGTCGAGACATGGAAGGCACCGGCTTGAATCGCGGCGATGCCTTCATGGACCAGTTGCGCGCGGCAATCGACGAGGCGCGCCTTCTCGGCGCCGAACTCCATCGCCTTGCGCGGAATCTCGTCGTAGTCAGCTTCGTCAGGCTGGCCGAGATTGGCGGTGTAGGCGAAGACCTTGGCGCCCTTCTGCTTCATCCACAGCAGCGCCGCTGACGTGTCGAGGCCGCCGGAGAAAGCGATGCCGACGTTTTTGCCCTTGGGCAGGCTCTTCAAGATCGTGGTCATGGAACGTCCAATCGGGCAATTTCGGTTGAATTGGGTGCGGGACCGACCTCGCGACCGCGCAATTTCTGCCGCCAGCGATAGCCCGGCCAGGCAAAGCGCGTCAACGCAGCGTCAATCTCCTCATCCGTCTTCCGGGTCGAGAGCCAGCGGTAAATCCACCCGTGAATCAACCAGATGACCAGGAATGAGACGAGGCCGGCGATGGTCACGTCGGTAAAGAAATGGCCGCCGAAGGCCATCCGCCAGCCCGAGGTGGCGAGGCCGAACACCGTTGCTGCCGCATAGGCGTAAGGCCGCACCGACGGCGGCGCGAGCGCAGCGGGGGCGTAGGTCCAGAACGCCGTGGCGCCTTCGCCGGAGAAGAACGAGCAGTTGCGGCCGCACTGGCCAGTCGGATTCCACCAGGCCTTGAACTGCCAGGGGCCGTTGAACTCAGTCACCATCACCGGTCGCGGCCGGCTCCAGAAGCTCTTGAAGGTCAGATTGGTCAGGACCCCGGCCGACATCAGCATGGTGAGAATCAAGAAGGCCACGGTGCGGCCCTTCACCAGCAGCGGCCGGTTCGGCCAGATCAGCTTCACGATCAGCGCGAGGATCGAGGGCGCGACAAAGGCCCATGCGATCCACATCGCCGCATCGCGGGCGAACTGCGCGTAGGGCAGCGACGTCGTGGGAAAGCGTCTGGTCTCAGGATCGTAGAACAGCGCCGCGAGTTTGAGGTCGAGTTCGGGCCAGACTCCGAAGACAATGGCAATGACGGCAAACAGCCCAAGCGCGATGAGGAGTCCGGTCCGGTTCATGGCGGGCGGTTTAGCCGAGGCAGGAGTTGAAGGAAAGGCAGTGCACTACGGGCCGGCCGCGACATCGGGCTGCGGTGGCGCGCGCCGTGGCTGCCGCCAGGCGCCAGCGTTGCGGCCAGCGATCACCCAGTAGATCAGCCCCGCGATGATGCCCGCGCCGGTCATGACTTCGAGATGGCGGCGGACGATGCCGTCGAAACTCGTCGTGGCAGGGTCGTAGGGGATCAGGCCGAGATAGCAGGCGAGCCCGACCGCCGCGCCGCCGAGCGCATAGACGATGACGCTGCGAATATAGAAAGCCTCGGTGATGAGGACGACGAGCATCGCCGGAATCAGCGCGAAGCCGCTGATGAAGATGAAGCCGAAGCCAAGCAGGATATTAATCGTGTTGGGGTCGATGACGCCGGTATCGAGCGCGGAGAGCTCCGGAAACAGGATCGAGAACACCACGATCGCGCCGCCGACGAGACAGGCGGCGCAGAAGCCGAGAAAGATGACGAACAGGCGGCCGATCAGCGCCATTGTCAGTCCGTCATCGCCATCGCGCGCAAAGCCTGACGCTCACGCGCCGACAGTTTCTCGGTCTCCGACTTCAACTGGCCGCAAGCGGCGAGAATGTCGCGGCCGCGCGGCGTGCGCACCGGCGAGGAATAGCCGGCATTGAAGATATATTCGGAGAACTTCTCGATCTGGTCCCAGTCGGAACATTCGTAGCGCGTGCCGGGCCACGGATTGAACGGGATCAGATTGATCTTGGCATGGATGCCCTTGAGCATCTTGACCAGCAGCTTGGCGTCCTCGAGCGAGTCGTTGACGCCTTTCAGCATCACATATTCGAAAGTGATGCGCCGTGCGTTGGACGCGCCGGGATAATCGCGGCAGGCCTGCATCAGCTGTTCGAGTGGATATTTCTTGTTGAGCGGCACCAGCTCGTTGCGCAGCTCATCGCGTACTGCATGCAGCGAGATCGCCAGCATCACGCCGATCTCGTCGCCGGTGCGCTTGATGTTCGGCACCACGCCGGAGGTCGACAAAGTGATACGCCGTCGCGAAATGCCGATGCCTTCATTGTCCGACACGATCAGCAGCGCGTCGCGCACCGCATCGAAATTGTAGAGCGGCTCGCCCATGCCCATCATCACGATATTGGTGACGCGGCGGTTGCCGTCTGGCGTTTCCCTGTCGGCCCAGTCGTTGAGGCGGTCGCGGGCAACCATGATCTGGCCGACGATTTCGCCGGCCGTCAGGTTGCGGACCAGCCGCTGGGTACCGGTGTGGCAGAACGAGCAGTTCAGGGTGCAGCCGACCTGCGACGAGACGCAGAGCGTGCCGCGGTCGGTTTCGGGGATATAGACGCACTCGACCTCGTGGGCCTTCTCGCCGGCGGTACCTGAAGGCAGCCGCAGCAGCCATTTCCGGGTGCCGTCATTGGAGATCTGCTCGACCACGACCTCGGGCCGTGCCACCGTGAAATGCTTCTCGAGGTCTTCGCGCATGCCTTTGGAAATACTGGACATTTCGGCGAAGGTCTGGACGCCCCGGACATACATCCAGTGCCAGATCTGCTGCGTCCGCATCTTGCGCTGGGCCGGCGCCACGCCGATGGAACCGAGCTTTTCTGCGATTTCCGTGCGCGACAGGCCGATCAGGGACGGCTTGGCCAGCGGCACATAGGTCTCGGTGGCGATCTTCTCCAGCGGCATCTCGCCCGCGGGCAATGCGCGGGAAGCGTCGATGGCGGAGCTTGATACGGAAGCACTTGCCTCGGCTGAAACGGGGGTCATGGCGTTCGATCTATGATGTCGCGGGAAATCTGGCCTTAAACAGGCCGATCTCAAATAAGCTTTTCGCGCCCGAATGAAAAGGCGCGAAATGCGGCAATATTAACGGCGACAAGGATTTAGCCGATGTTTGGCGGCAATTACCGCCGGCAATCCTGCGCCAGCCGGTCCAGCGCCTGGGCCAGGCCCTTCAGCGAAAACGTGTCGGTGGTCTCGGTGCCCTTGGCGGAGACGCCCTTCACGGTCACGTCGGCCGCCTTGCGCAGGGCTTCCACCATGCGCTCTTCTTCGGCGGCATTCTTGATCCAGAGCCCGTCGCCCTGCGTATACATCGCATAGCGCGCGCCGCCGACTTCCAGCGTGGACTCGGAGCCCGGCTTCAACTGATAGCCGATCATGATCGAGACTTCGTTGGTCACCTTCTCGGCCGGGCGGGTCGAGACGAAGGCGTAAGCGGGATCGCGCGGGCGGTTCGCCGGATTGGTCTTTGACGACGCCGGCTTGGCCAGCGCAAAGCAGACTTTCTTGCCGTTCGGTGTTGCGGTGTAGGCGCCCCACGAGCCGAACTGTCCGACCAGCGTGGGCTCGGCGCCACCCGCTGCAGCAGGCGCCGCCGCTGCGGGCTTTGCCGGTGTGGGCGCGGCCTTCGGTGCGGCGGCCTTGCCCTTCGATGCAGCGCTCTGCGCCTGCGCAAGATCGGAGAGACCGACCATCGCTACACTCATCGACACAACTGTCAGGAATCGCCGCACGGACATCAAGTCTCGATCCTCTATCATTGTGACTGGAAGATGGCTCGCAACAAGACGGCTTCACCAAGACGATCTGGAATCGCTGACGTCACGATGTCTGCCATATCCGCAAATCGCTTTCTTGAAAAGGCAGACGTGACCTCCGCAAGGATAGCAGTCCTTGCCTTGCTGCGCGCTGACGGCGCAGGAGTCATCCTCAGTTTTCTGCTCAGTTTTTTGTACGCCCCGCACGCTGCGCTGCCCACTGCGCATCGCTCCACTGCAGCAGATCCTCTGCGCCAGATGCGCGCAGGTGTGCGCCCCCATCCTGCACCACCATCTCGCCATTGACGTAGCCGGCCTGATCGGAAATCAGGAAGCTCGCGAGATTGGCGAGTTCGCTGTGTTCGCCGACTCGGCCGAGCGGGTTCTGCGCCGCAGGGCCGCTGTCGCGTGCCTCAGGTCGCAGCTGCCCGGTCGCGCCAGCGGTGGGGAACGGGCCGGGCGCGATGGCGACGGTGCGGATGCCTCTGGGTCCCCACTCCACCGCGAGCGATTTCGTCATTGCAAGGAGTCCAGATTTGGCCATCGCCGATGGCACCGTGAAGGCGCGCCCGGTGATCGTGGATGTCGAGAGGATGCTCAGCACGACGCCCTTGTGGTGTCCTGCGATCCAGCGCCGTCCGGCTTCGAGGGTGCAATACATGGCGCCGTGCAGCGACGGTGCGAGGATCGCGTCGGCCGCGCGGGCGGAGAGATGCTCGCTCTGCGCGATGAAGGTGGCTGCGGCATTGTTGACGAGGACGTCGAGTGGCCCATCGTGCCAGATTGTCTCCATCATCGCCTCGACCGCCGCTGCGTCACGAATGTCGCAGGTGAAGGTGCTGACCTTGGCGCTGAAGTCGGTACGCAATTGCGCGGCAGTTTGTTCGAGCAATTCAAGTCGGCGACCGCAGATGATGAGCTCGGCACCCAGCCCCGCAAAGCGGTGACTCATGGACGCACCGAGGCCGGAACCGCCGCCGGTGACCAGAATGCGCTTGTTGGCGAGCAGCGTTGTCTCGAACATGGGACGGTTCCTCGGTTGGCCGCGTGGCGGAATTACCTTTTCTCGAATCAGATTGTAGCGCGCCGTCAAATCCGGCATGACTCCCTTTAACTGTCTCAAGCCGAAGGTCAGATGATCAGATGAAAGCCATTCTCTGCTCGCAATTCTGCGAACCCGATGATCTCGTTCTCGCCGATATCGATGATCCCGTTGCCGGTGACGGTCAGGTCGTTATCGCCATCAAGGCGGCGGCGCTGAATTTCTTCGACATCCTGATGATCCAGGGCAAGTACCAGATCAAGCCGCCGTTCCCGTTCTCGCCGGCTGCGGAAGTCGCTGGTGTGATCGAGAGCATCGGCAGCGGCGTGACCGGCCTCAAGGTTGGTGACCGTGTGGTCGCATCTGTGGGCCACAATGGCGCCCGTGAAAAGATCGCGGTGCCTGCGGCATCCGCCGTGAAGATTCCCGACAATCTCGATTTCGATCGCGCTGCCGGCGTGATCATCACTTACGGCACGGCGCTGCATGCGCTGGAAGACCGCGCCAGCCCGAAGCCAGGCGAGACGCTGGCCGTGCTCGGCGCCGCGGGCGGCACTGGGCTCGCGGCCTGCGAACTCGGCAAGCTGCTCGGCCTCAAGGTCATCGCCTGCGCGTCGTCGGACGAGAAGCTGGAATTCGCCAAGAAGCACGGCGCGGATATCGGCCTGAACTACGCGACCGAAGATCTGAAGGAAGGTCTGAAGAAGCTGACGGACGGCAAGGGTGTCGACATCATCTTCGATCCGGTGGGCGGCAAATATGCCGAAGCCTCGCTGCGCGCTATCGCTTGGGAAGGCCGCTTCCTGGTGATCGGCTTCGCCGCCGGCGACATTCCGAAGATGCCGCTTAATCTAGCGCTGCTGAAGGGCTGCGACATCCGCGGCGTGTTCTGGGGCGCCTGGGTACGGCAGAATCCCGAAAAGAACCGCGCCAACCTGGAAAAGCTGGTGAAGTGGGCCGCCGAAGGGAAGATCTCATCCCATGTCGACAGGACTTTGCCGTTAGCCAAGACAGCCGATGCGTTGAAGGTACTGGCAGGCCGTCAGGCCATGGGCAAAGTGATCCTTCATCCATAAAACTGAATGAGGCGGACGCGGATTACGCGTCCGTTTCACCCTTCGCCAATCCACGTGCGATCGCCGCTCTGGCAGCCGCGCGATGGTCTTCGTTGATGTGGCTCGCCACCATGCGCAAGGCGGTGGCCAGCACCGCGGCATCGTCCGTGAATCCCAGAACGGGCAGCATGTCCGGCACGAAATCGAATGGCAGCACGAAATACGCGATGGCGCCGAGCAGCGCCGCCTGGACGTGGCGCGGTGTCTGCCGGTCGAAGGCGCAGTAGTAAGCCGCCAGCAAATCTTCGGCGAAAGGCAGCTTAACCGCCAGTCGCTTGAGCTTGTGCCAGAACTGCTTGCGTACGCTTTCGCGGTCTTTGGCCAGTTCATCGGCTGGCTCGAAGCCCACGCTGTGGTCGGTTGCCATCGGCAATGTCCTCACGGCTGCAGTTTGCAGCCTTTCCGGTAAATGGTGATCCGGCTCCGGCGTCGCAACATTCAGCAACGCTCAGGAGTTGCCGAGTTGCCCGGCGATGGTATTCATGGCCCTGGCCAGATCGACGTCGCGCTTGGTGACGCCATCGGCGTCGTGGGTGGACAGTACTACCTCCACTGTCTTGTAAACATTGCGCCATTCCGGATGGTGGCCGCTCTTCTCGGCGACCAGAGCGACCCGCGCCATGAAGCCGAAAGCCTCGTTGAAGTCCTTGAACGTAAAGGTCCGGGCGATGGCATCGCGCCCGGAAACCTCGCTCCAGCCCGAGAGCTCCTTGAGCGCCGCCTTACGGGCCTCGGCCGAGAGTCGTTCCACCATGCCAACCTCCTGCTTCACTTGAACTTTACTCTAACGCCCGGTGACACAGTTGGGATCCATGCCACAATAAGGCAGCAAATGCCGCGCATGCAGGAAAGTAACCAAGCCCGTCGGTAACCATGCTGCCGGTGGAACGGCGCGTCGACCCGAAACTTTGCTACATTGTCGCTCGAACCCATTTGGCGCAGATGAATTTGAAGCGATTGTTTTCCAGATCCATGGCAGACGGTCCCGATGTTATCGGGCCGATAGGGCCGCCGTCACCGCGGTCGATCCGGCGCAAGATGACGCTGATCACGCTGGCGGGGACGTTGGCGATCGTCGCAGCCGTGGCAGGCGCTTACTACTTCGCCATGAAGCCGGTGCCGCTGCGGATCGCCGTCGGTCCGCCGAACAGCGACGACGTGAAGGTTGTGCAGGCGCTGGTGCAGTCGTTCTCGCGCGATCACTATACGGTTCGTTTGCGGCCGATCCTCACCGAAGGTGCCACTGCCAGCGCCAAGGCGCTCGCGGATGGCAAGGCCGATCTCGCGATCATCCGCGGCGATCTCGAAGTGCCAAAGAATGCGCGCGCCGTCGCCACGCTGCGCAAGAACGTTGCTGTGATCTGGGTGCCGCCGGCCGCCAAGGGCAAGAAATCCGGGCCGAAGATCACCAAATTCTCGCAGCTCGCCGGACGCCGCGTCGGCGTGATCGGCAAGACGCAGGCCAACGTCAACCTGCTGAACATCATCCTGCGGCAATATGGCGTCGATCCGGCCAAGGTCACCATCGTGCAGTTCTCGACCACCGAAGTGGCTGAGGCCGTGAAGGACCAGAAGGTCGATGCGTTCATCGCGGCAGGTCCGGTGAACAGCAAGATCACCAATGATGCGATCCAGGCCTCGAGCCGCGATGGCACGCCGACTTTCCTCGCGATCGATTCGGCCGAAGCCATCGCGCAGAATTTCCCGATGTATGAATCATCGGAAATTCCTGCAGGCGCATTCGGCGGCGCGCCGGCGCGGCCGGACGATGACGTCAAGACCGTCAGCTTCTCGCATCACATCGTGGCGCGGCAGAGCCTGTCTGATGTGACCATCGCCGCCTTCACGCGGCAGCTGTTTGCAATCCGCCAGCAAATCATCAATGACTTCCCGCTGGCGGCGAAGATCGAGACGCCCGATACTGACAAGGATGCGGTGATCCCCGTGCATCCCGGCGCGGCCGCCTATGTGGATGGCGAAGAAAAGACCTTCCTCGATCGCTACAGCGACTACATCTGGTGGAGCCTGATGGGGCTCTCGGCGATGGGCTCGATCGGCGCCTGGTTCGCGAGCTATCTCAAGAAGGACGAGCGCAACGTGAATGTGTCGGAGCGCGATCGTCTGCTCGACATGATTGCCGCCGCGCGCAAGAGCGAGTCCCTCGAAGAGCTCGATACGATGCAGGCGGAGGCCGACGATATTCTGCGTCATACCCTGAATTGCTACGAGCATGGTGCCATTGAGGAAGGCACGCTGACAGCCTTCAATATTGCGCTCGAGCAATTCCACAACGCCGTCGCCGACCGCAAGGCGCTGATCGGCATGATCCCGCCGGAGCCGATGAATCCGCCGGAGCAATTGCGTCAGCCGCCGCGGCCGCTGGCGGTCTAGAGTCTTTCGTTTTGACGCGTTTTCTTCACGCGAACCGGGACCACTTCGCTTGAAAACGCTTTAGCGCTTGAGATAGCGCCAGCCGATCACGACGCCGCTCGCCGAGACGATGGTGCCGAGAATCGACAGCAGCCACACCACGATGTCCCAGGCCGGGCGATACATCAGCAGCAACTGAAAATCGAAACTGTGCAGCGCATTGAACAGCCAGCGATAGGTACGCCGGCTTGAGTCGACGCGGCCGAGAATGTCGCCGGTGACCGGGCTGATGTGAAACCAGGTTTGCGCGTCGTCATCGAATTTGGCGCGCAACACCGGCAATTCGCGCTCATTGTGATGCGCATACCAATAAGCGTCATATTTCCAGAGGGTTATCTGGCTTTCGAGGCGCGAGTCCGGCAGCAGCATTGTTGCGGCTTTCCAGAGACGATCTTGCGACAGTCTTGCGATTTCGCCGCTTGTCGGATTGATCGCCATCTTCGTGCCGTCGCGCTTCGCGACGATCATCAGCGGCATGCCGTCGATCCATACGAAGCGTGCTTCGACCGCGGGCTTATCGGCCGGTGCGCGAATGGCCGCAGCGATATCAGGCGCGTCGTGGCCGGCATAGGGTTGCAATACCTCACGTGGCGTATTGCGGTCGGCAAAAACGCGGCCGGGATCAAGCGACAGCCAGCCCGAGAACATCCAGGTCAGCACGAACAGCCCGGCGATCAGTCCGGTGACGTGATGCCATGCCATCCAGCCGCGATAGGGCGTGATATTACCGCTCGCATAGCGTCGCTTGAGGCGCACGCGCAGAATGCCGATCCAGATTCCGGTAACGCCGACGATCAAACAGATGCCGGAGATCCAAAGCACCACGAGCCGCCACAGCGGGCCGTCCTTGCGCAGCACGGTCGGATAGATCCAGTGCGGGATCGAGCCGAGCCAGTTCCAGACGCGTTCGGTGCGGTTGGTATCGAGTGCGATCTCGCCGGAGCGCGAGGAGACGTAAAGCTTGGTGCCGGCATCGTCGCCGAGTGTGATCAGATACAATGGTCGCAGCGGATCGTAGCGTGCGGTGACACTCCACTGATCGCGATCGACGGTCTCTTCGAGCTGAGGCGATTTGCTGGCAGGATGATGCTGCGCAACCGCGAGCGCCTGCTGTTCGTTGATCTCGGTGATGGCGCGGCCATCGGCGGCGGAGATCGCCTGCCGTTTGCCGTCCCAGCCAGTCAACCGATACACCGGCTCATCGGCGATCATGCTCAATCGCAATTCGCGCGGATAGCGCGTGGCACCGGCAGCCTTCATCGCCTCGTCGGGAGAGAGCGCCACTTTCTCCCAGACGATATCGGGCAATGCCGCCAGCCGCTCTTTATCGGAGAGGCCGGGAAACGCGACATACATCATCACCACGCCGGAGATGAACCACATCGCGAAGAAGAGGCAGGTGACGATGCCGATCCAGCGGTGGCCGATATACAGCCACCGCCGGAGTGTGCGTGTCAGCTTGCGCGACAAGCTCAGAATTTCACGTTGACGGCGAGCTGGGCGGTGCGCGGCATGCCGAGCATCCACTGATTGTCGCTGTAGCTCGACGTCGCGTAGATCTTGTCGAACAGGTTGTAGACGCGCAGCGACACTGTGGTGTTGACGTCCGGCTTCCACTGCAGGCCGGCATTGACCAGTGTGTAACTCGGCATCTCCAGCGTGTTTGCATTGTCTGCATACGTTTTGCCGACGATCTGGAAGCCGGCATTGGCCGACCAGTTCGCCGCAAAGGCCCAGGTTGCCCAGACGTTGGTGACGTTCTGCGGCACGTTGAACGGCACATTGCCGGCGTAGTTCACAGCGATGCCGCCCACGTTCTGGATGAAATCGTCATATTTCGCGCGCACGAACGCGGTGTTGGCGTCGACGCGCCAGCCATAATCGAGCGAGACGCCGATCGAGGCCTCGATGCCACGCGAAGACTGCTGGCCCACCTGCACGACCCGTGTCAGTGTCGGGTCGGTTCGGTCCGGCGTCAGCAGGTTGTTCTTGACGATCTGATAGCCCGCCAGCGTCCACTCGCCACGGCCGCCCCAGAACGACTGCTTGACGCCGATCTCCACCTGTTTGCCGGTGGCCAGATCGAATTTGGCGTTGGCGTTGCTCGCCGTGATTAGGCCGCCCACAGGATCGGCTGCGACCGAATACTGGCCGTAAAAGGCCAGATCCTTGATCGGTGTGTAGACCACACCGGCGCGCCAACTGGTCGAAGAATAGTCCCGGCTGTAGCTGTTGGCGGCATTGCGAACGTCGGTCCGCTCGACGGTCGGTTGGTCCTGGCGAACGCCGGCGATTAAGGACAGTTGCTCGGTGACCGACAACCGGTTCTCGGCGAACACCGCGTACTGGTTGGTCACGCTGGAGAAGTCCGACGTAAGCGGATCGGGACTGAAGTACAGGCCAGGATTGAAATTGATGGCGTCGACCGACGACGATCCACCATAGGGCGAGTTGGTCGAGCGCTTGAAGTCGATGCGGTTGACGTCGAAGCCGGCGACGAATTCGTTGGCCATCCCGAGTACATGGCCCTTGAACGTGGCGTCGAAGCGGTCGCCGATCTGTTGCTGGTCGTGGAAGATTTCCAGATAGGTGCTGCGGTCGATCAGGCCGGTGGCCGGATTGAACGCATAATTTTCGAGCTCTTTCCAGTGCCGCTTGCTGTACAGGTAGTACAACGTGTTGCGGATCGAGATGCCGTCGGCCACTTGCCACTCGGTCTTCACCTGATTCCAGCTATCCTGCCAGCGGATGGTGCTGTCGCCTACATTGTAGTTCTTGAAGCGCAGCGCCGGATCGAACTGGCCGTTGATCAACGGCGTGCCGAAATAGCGCATCGGCTGGCGATCGCCGTAGTCGGTCGAGATCGTCCAGACCACGTCTTCGGTCTGCTTGACCTGCACGGCAGCATGCAGCGCTATGTTCGAGCTGTTGCCGCGGTCGACCCAGCCGTCCGACATGTTGCCGGTGGCTGTGATGCGATAGGCGACGTCCTTGTTGATCGGGCCGCCGCTGTCCACGGCGATGCGGCGTTCCATGTTGCTGTCGAGCGATATCTCGGCCTGATTGCGCGGAATCCATGATGGCATCTTCGAGATGATGTTGATCGCGCCGCCGACCGCGCCTTCGCCGAACATCACGGAGGCCGGACCGCGCAGCACCTCGATACGCTCGGTGGACCAGGTGTCGAACGGAAAGTTCACGGTGCCCGCGCCGACATAGAGCCGCGTGCCATCGAGCAGTATCTTCACCGAATCCGTGCCGGAGAAGCCGCGGGTGCTGTAGGCGACGCCGCCATTGCCCGGATCTCCGATGGCGGTGATGCCGGTGGCGTTCTGCGTCACCGCGTCGAGCACGTTCTGCTGGCCGCGTTCGGCCATGGTTTCTGCCGAGATCACTTCGACGCTGGCCGGCGTCTGCAGGCGCGTGAGGCCGAGGCGGCTGCCGGTGGATGCAGTGCCTGTGAGGTTGAGCGTCGGCGCTGCGAAGACAGCGCCTGTCGGCGTGGCAACCGGCGCGCCGGTATTGGCAGCGACATTGCGCTGTTGCCGCGAGCGCGCAGCGCGCGATGCATTGCCGTTCGTGGCGCGGCGTGCGCGTTGAGGTGTCGCTGACGGCTGAACGACAACAGGATCGAGCGTCTGGCTCGACTGTGAGGTTTGCGACCAGCTTTCGCTCGGACACAACAAGCAGGAGAGAGCAACAGAATAAAGAAAGGGAGTATGTCGCTTCGATGCAACGGGAGAAACGGAGGTCATGAACAGGACTCGCGGTTACGTGGCACGTCACCGCAAACCAAGTCGCCCCGCCGCTTTCAAACAGGCAGTGTGACTTCCACCAGGACACCCCGCCCAATGTGCTCGCGTGTGACCACGACTGGCGGCAGGTCTCCTGGCTCGCGGGTCACTGCCTGTCGCCGCCTTCCCAGGTGAACACCCAGTGGCTCTTGGCGCAGGCTCGCCGCTTACAGTTGCGGGGGCAGCCGCGGAATCGGGGGATCCCCCTCACCGCATTCCCTTTTGATCCCCGAAGGGAACCGTCGCGTTCACGTTAAGGTGAAATTTCCAAATGTGTCAATCAAGCTGCCAATCATTCGCAGCTTGCTTTGGCGGGTGTTGATATTGCGCATCACCTGTCATCGCAGCGTCAAGCGATCTGCCTAGAGCCACTGGTGCCAGAGCCAGGATCAGGAGTTCGCCATGGCACTACGTTTATCCCGTCGTCGCTTCCTCGCGCACTCAGCCGCAGCAGGCGCAAGCTTCCTGGCGATGCCTTACCTCAGCCGCGCGGCGGATCGTCCGGTCGTGTCGCATGGCGTGCAGTCCGGCGATGTCGGGACGAGCAGCGGCATGATCTGGTCGCGTGCGGATAGACCAGCGCAAATGATGGTGGAAGTCGCCACGACCGAATCCTTCAGTAATGCGCGCATGTTGCCGGTTATCACGGCGCTGCCCGAGAGCGATTTCACGGCGAAGCTGCTGCTCGACAATCTGCCCGCGGGACAGGACATCTTCTACCGCGTCAAATTCCGCGATCTCTCGCATACCGAGATCGTCGGCGAGCCCGTCGTCGGTCGCTTCCGCACGGCGCCAGCGGATCGCCGCGATGTGTCCTTTGTTTGGGGCGGCGATGTCGCCGGGCAGGGCTGGGGCATCAATGCCGAGGACGGCGGCATGGTCACCTTCGCCACCATGCGCAAGCACAATCCGGATTTCCTGATCCATTCCGGCGATACCATCTACGCCGACGGCCCGATCCTGCCTGAAACGAAACTGCCGGACGGCAGGATCTGGAAAAACACCATCACGGTGCCGGAAAAGGCGAAGGTCGCCGAGACGCTCGACGAATTCCGCGCTGCGCACAAATACAATCTGCTGGACGACAATGTCCGCGCCTTCAATGCGCAGGTCCCGATCTTCGGCCAGTGGGACGATCACGAGGTCACCAACAACTGGTCGCTCTCGAAGCAGTTGCCGTCGTCTTACAAGGAGCGCGACATCACGCTCCTGGCGGCGCGCGGTGCCCGTGCCTTTCACGAGATGTATCCGATCTCGGTCAATCCGACCGAACCCGGCCGCGTCTATCGCACGCTCAATTACGGCCCGCATCTCGACGTCTTCATGCTGGACGAGCGCAGCTATCGCGGCCCCAACGGCCCGAACCTGCAGGAGAGCTATGGTCCGGATGCGTATTTCATCGGCCCGGAGCAGATGGCCTGGCTGAAGCGCGCCTTGATGGCCTCGAAGGCGACCTGGAAGGTCATCGCCTCCGACATGCCGATCGGCCTCGTCGTCTATGACAACGCTGCCGACAAAACCGGGTCTGAGGCCATTGCGCAGGGCGACGGGCCAGTGCGGGGCCGCGAGCTGGAAATTGCCGATATCCTGCGCTTCATCAAATCGGCCGGTATCCACAACACGGTCTGGCTGACCGCCGACGTGCATTACACGGCGGCGCATTACTACAATCCGGAAAAGGCGCAGTTTCAGGATTTCGAGCCGTTCTGGGAGTTCGTTTCGGGCCCGTTTCACGCCGGAACTTTCGGGCCGGCGGCGCTCGACAATACCTTCGGTCCCGAGGTCCGTTTCGTGAAGGCGCCGGGGCCCGATAAGCAGAATTTGCCCCCGTCGGCCGGCATGCAGTTCTTCGGTCACGTCAAAATCGACGGCCAAAGCGGCCAAATGACCGTTACCTTGCGGGATCGGGCCGATATGGCCCTTTGGGCCACGGTTCTGGACCCGAAATTGGGCTAACCATTTGGCAGATTCGCATTGTTTTTCGGCGATTTCCCCCTATATTGCGCCGCAACGCGTCCGAGTACCCGGCCCCTTCTGGCCGGGTTTGCTTTTGGAGGGATTGCCCCAGCGCGTTTTCAGACGAGGCAGTTATCGAACGCGCTCGAGCGCAAGGCATAAGCCTTTTGTTGTCGAGCATGTCTTGTTGAACCCGCTCAAGGGCACCCAGACCGTAACCAGAAGAAGACCTATGAACCTTCGCAACATTGCTATCATCGCCCACGTTGACCACGGCAAAACCACTCTCGTGGACAAGCTGCTGCAGCAGTCGGGCACGTATCGCGACAATCAGCGCGTCCAGGAACGCGCGATGGATTCGAACGACATCGAAAAAGAGCGCGGCATCACCATTCTCGCCAAGTGCACCTCGGTGCTGTGGGATGAAGTCCAGATCAACATCGTCGACACCCCGGGCCACGCTGACTTCGGCGGCGAAGTCGAACGCATCCTGTCGATGGTCGATGGCGTGATCGTGCTCGTCGACGCTGCTGAAGGCCCGATGCCGCAGACCAAGTTCGTGGTCGGCAAGGCGCTGAAGCTCGGCCTCAAGCCGATCGTCGCGATCAACAAGGTCGACCGTCAGGACGCCCGCATCACCGAAGTCGTCAACGAAGTGTTCGACCTGTTCGCAGCGCTCGACGCCACCGACGACCAGCTCGATTTCCCGATTCTGTACGGATCGGGCCGCAACGGCTGGATGGCCGACAGCCCGGATGCGTCGCATGATGTCGGCATGAAGCCGCTGTTCGATCTCGTCATCAAGCATGTCGCGCCGCCGGTGGTTGAAGAAGGTGCGTTCCGCATGCTCGGAACCATCCTGGAAGCCAACCCCTATCTCGGTCGCATCATCACCGGTCGCATCTCGGCCGGTTCGGTGAAGCCGAACCAGGCCGTCAAGGTGCTGTCGCGCGACGGCAAGGTCGTCGAAACCGGCCGTATCACCAAGATCCTGGCCTTCCGCGGTCTCGAGCGCCAGCCGGTGGAACTCGCCGAAGCTGGCGACATCGTTGCCATCGCCGGCCTGCCGAAGGGCACTGTCGCCGATACCTTCTGCGATCCGTCGGTTGAAATTCCGATCCAGGCGCAGCCGATCGATCCGCCGACCGTGTCGATGTCCTTCATCGTCAACAACTCGCCGCTCGCCGGCACCGAAGGCGACAAGGTCACCAGCCGCCTGATCCGCGACCGCCTGCTGCGCGAAGCCGAAGGCAATGTCGCGCTCAAGGTCGTCGAATCCGCCGATCGTGACGCGATGGAAGTGTCGGGCCGCGGCGAATTGCAGCTCGCGATCCTGATCGAGAACATGCGCCGCGAAGGCTTCGAACTGTCGGTGTCGCGTCCGCGCGTGGTTCTCACCAAGGACGAAAACGGCAACACGCTGGAGCCGGTCGAGGAAGTCGTCATCGACGTGGATGAGGAATTCTCCGGCGTGGTCGTTCAGAAGATGAGCGAACGCAAGGCCGAGATGATCGAGATGCGTCCGTCGGGCGGCAACCGTCTGCGTCTGGTGTTCTACGCGCCGACCCGCGGCCTGATCGGCTATCAGGGCGAACTCATGACCGATACCAAGGGTACCGCGATCATGAACCGCCTGTTCCACGACTACCTGCCCTACAAGGGCGAGATCGCCGGCCGCCGTAATGGCGTGCTGATCTCCAACGACCAGGGCGAAGCGGTGGCCTACGCCATGTTCAAGCTGGAAGATCGCGGCCCGATGATGATCGAGCCGGGCTGGAAGGTCTACAAGGGCATGATCATCGGCGAGCACACCCGCGAGAACGATCTCGAACTCAACGTTCTCAAGGGCAAGCAGCTCTCCAACATCCGCACCACGTCGAAGGACGAAGCGGTGCGTCTGACGCCGCCGATCCGCATGACCCTTGAAAAGGCGCTGGCCTATATCGAGAGCGACGAGCTGGTCGAGATCACCCCGAAGTCAATCCGCCTGCGCAAGAAGCATCTCGATGCCAACGACCGCAAGCGCGCCGAAAAGACCAAGGAAGTGATCGCGTAAGCGAGAGCATTCTTTGACTGGTTACGAAATGCCCGGCGAAAGCCGGGCATTTTTGTTTGGTGCGATGCCTTCACTCCGCCCCTCATGGTGAGGAGGCGCGCAGTGCCGTCTCGAACCATGAGTTGGTGTCGCGCCGACGCTTGTGGCCATCCTTCGAGACGCCGCTGCGCGGCTCCTCAGGATGAGGGCGGCGTCAATTTGCCGGCGCTCCCACCTGCTTCAACGGATCGGCCTTCGCAAACGCGTCCATCGCCTCGCAGGTAGCGACGATGCGATTGATGGTTGGAATACCTGCAATCTCGATCTTCAGCACCTTCATGGTTGCGGTGATGCTGAGCAGACAGATGTCGGCGATGGTCACCTCGTCGCCATGACAGAAGCGGCCGGTGGCGGGCTCGCTGGCGAGGCGATTCTCCACGGCGACGAGGCCCGTGGTGAACCAGTGCACCAGCCAGGCGCGAACTGCGGCATCGTCAAAGCCGGCGGTGATGGCGAGATATTTCCGAACACGCGGCGTAATGAGCGGGTGGGTGTCGGCGGCCAGCATCGCGGCGATCGAGCGCACACGTGCGCGGCCGTGTGGATCGCTCGGCAGCAGCGGCGGGGTCGGATGGATCTCGTCGAGGAATTCCAGGATCGCCAGCGACTGCGTCAGCGGCAGGTGGCCGGGCTCGATCAGGGCCGGAATCGCGCCGAGCGGATTGATCTTGAGGAACGCGTCGCCGCGCTGCTCGCCCTTGTCGAGGTCGATCACGCGCTCGTGCGCTTCCAATCCCTTCAGGTTGAGCGCCACGCGGACGCGATAGGTCGCGGACGTCCGCCAGAAGCCGTAGAGTTCGAAATCGTGTGGGGCTGTCATGCATCTTCTCCGAGGGCAGCGGTGGCTTGAATAATTCAAGCAAGCCTTTATCCCGTTGTCACCCGTTTCCCATCCGCTGTGAATACCGACGCGATGACTAAACTGCCTTCCGAAGTCGATGTCGCCATCATCGGAGCCGGCGCTGCCGGCCTCGGCGCCTCGCGTATGCTGGAAGGTTCCGGGCTCTCCGTGATTGTGCTGGAAGCGCGCGACCGGATCGGCGGCCGTGCCCATACAATCATGGCGGCCCCCGGCATTCCGTTCGATCTGGGCTGTGAATGGCTGCACTCCGCCGACAAGAATGACTTCGTCGGCATCGCGAAAGAGCTCGGCTTCGCCGTCGACAAGTCGCGCCCGCCGTGGCGCGATCAGGCTTATGACGTCGCCTTCTCAAAGGCGAAGCGCGATGAGTTCTTCGCCGCGATCGACGCGTTCTATGAGCGCGCCGAGGAGGCCGCGGAAAACGAGATCGATGCGCCTGCTGCGACCTGCCTCGAGCCCGGCAATCCGTGGAATCCGATGATCGATGCGGTCTCCACCTATATCAACGGTTTCGAGCTCAAACACGTGTCGCTGCACGACATGGATGCCTATGAGGACACTGACATCAACTGGCGCCTGCCCGATGGCTATGGCGCGCTGATTGCGGCCTATGGCGCGCCGTGTCCGGTGGCGCTGAACACCGAAGTCACGGTTATCGATCATTCCAGCGCGCGCATCCGCATCGAGACGTCGCGCGGCACGCTCAGCGCGGCGAAAGTCATCGTCTGCGTGCCGACCAATCTCATCGCCAATGAAAATATCCGCTTCACGCCGCCGTTGCCCAGCAAGGTCGAGGCCGCCGTGGGCCTGCCGCTCGGCGCCGACAACAAGGTGATGCTGGCGCTCTCCGACGCGGAGAAGTGGCCGTCGGATATCGGGTTGCGCGGCGCCGCCATGCGCACCGGTGTCGGCAGCTTTCATCTGCGCCCGTCCGGCCGCCCCTGCATCGCCGGCTTCTTCGGGGGCAGTTTCGCACGCGACCTGGAAGACGCGGGCGAGGGTGCACTCGCCGCGCAAAGCATAGACGAGATCGTGGCGCTGCTCGGCTCAGACATCCGCAGCAAGCTCACGCCGCTCGCGGAATCCCGCTGGGGACATGATCGCTTCGCGCAAGGCGCCTATTCGGCGGCGAAGCCCGGCCATGCCGATGCCCGCGCGGTCCTCGCGGCGCCGGTGGATGGCAGGCTGTTCTTTGCCGGCGAAGCGACATCGCCGAATTTCTTCTCGACGGCGCATGGGGCGCGGGAGAGTGGAGAGCGGGCGGCGAAGGAAGTGCTGGCCACAGGCAACCAGAGCAAAGCGTAGAAGCTCGCTTACTCCATCACCCTCGCCCTCATCGCCGCATCCGGCACGATACACGCCTCGGTCTTTCCGAAAATCCGATAGCGGTTCGTTGCGATCAGGCTGTAGACCGGATTGCGCAGCGCCTTCGGCACGGCGAACAGCACGCGCACCCATTGCCAGCCGGGCAGCGTCGACAGCACCGTCAGCGCCGCATCTGATCTGACATAAGCCGCGCCGCCATGGATCACCGCATTGGTGTCGGGGTCGGCGGGATCGATGCCGAAATGGCGGGCGAGGCGGCTGCCATAGTCGGACTGGATCGGAGTGAAGCGGAAGCGATGATCAGTGTCGCGTTTGGCGACGAACTGGATCCAGCGCGAGCAGAAGATACAGACGCCGTCATAAAGGATGACATTGTCATCGGGCCAAGGCTCGGTCACTGCACTGTCCATTCCGGTTGCGCAGGTTTGCGCGTCATCGCTTCCTCGCCGTGATTGCCTTCAGCGCCTTGTCCAGCGCGGCACCATAGATGTCGTCACCGCCGTCGCTTTCCGCAAGCCAGTGGCCTTCGCTCCGGAAGTCCGGCAGCTCGTGGACATCGACCCTGGCGCCACCCTTGCGAAACGCATCCGCTAGCTGGCGTGACAAGTCCGGCGAAAAATAGCTGTCATTGCGCGCGACGAGCCAGATCACAGGCACGTGCGCCGTCTTGCCGAAGGTTGTGGCAGCGGCGATCAGGCGCTGCGGCGCGCAGACGTCATTCGGCCGGTCATTGGCATGGCCGCCGCGTCCGGGGGCAAAGGCAATGATCGCTCTGACGCCTTGCGGATTGGCGCCGGCCATGGCGAGCGCGCCCCAGCCGCCCGCGGAATGGCCGACGACGATCGTGCCGGCGCTGCGAATGAAGGGTTGTTTGCGAATGTCAGTCATCGCTGCGGCGATACTATCCGCCGTGGTGCGGCCGGCGCCGAGATAGTCGGCATTGTCGCAGCCGCCCTGGTCTTCGAGATAGCGCCCGCCGGTTAAGCCATGGCCGGGGCGCTCCGGCACCAGCACGGCGTAGCCACGCCCAACGAACCAGGAGGCCAGTGCGCGATATTCCGGTTGCGGCATCTGCGCACGGCGCAGCGCATTCTGCGTGGTGGCATGCGCAATGACAGCGAGCGGGAACGGGCCATTGCCGGGTGGGCGGAATAGCACCGCGCGGGAACTGGTATTTGGATCGGGCGACGCTACCGACCAGACCTGCCGGCGATGCGGCGCTTCTTCCGGGGCCTGCGCGCCTGATGTCTGGGCTGCGGCAGTAGCGGCGCTTCCGAGCAATGCAGCCAGCAGGCAAAGCGCTTGGACGTGTTTCATGAGCGCTCAGGGACTTTCGTGCGGACGCAATGCCTGTCGAACTCTACACGCCGCGAATCACATCGATGCAGTTGTGCACATCGATACGCGTGTGCAACTGCGACACGACTCGCGCGATACGTGCCAGCAGTGGAAAACATGGCGTTCGGCGCGCATTGGATGCAGCTCTGTCCTTTTTCGATACAACTCTTTCGGTAAACTGATGCTGAAAATCCACACGTTAACCGATAATTAACGATGGACCTTGAAGAGCGCCCGCCGACTTGCTTTGATCCCCTCATGAGCACAACCCTGATCGAGGTTCGGCCGGCCAAAGCTGCGGATGCAGCCGCGGTGGCGTCCACCCATGACGAAGCCTGGCGCGCGGCCTATCAAGGTCTCATCCCGGGCCCCGAATTGGAAAAGCTGATCAACCGCCGCGGTCCCGGCTGGTGGGATTCGGCGATCCGCAAGGGCAGCCGCGTCAGCGTTTTGTGCTTCGGTGACAAGGTCGCCGGCTACGCCAATTACGGTCGCAACCGCGCCCGCAGCCTGCAGTTCGAAGGCGAGATCTACGAACTTTACCTGCGTCCGGAATTCCAGGGCCTCGGCTTCGGCCGCCGGCTGTTCGCCTCCGCCAAGCGCGATCTCGTGCAGAGCGGGCTGAAGAGCATGGTGATCTGGGCGCTGTCGGACAATGAGGGCGCCACGGAGTTCTACCGCGCTCTGGGTGGCCGCATGGTGGCCCGCTCCTCGGAGCGTTTCGGCGCAAAATCGCTCGATAAAGTGGCATTCGCCTGGACGAATTAAGCCATTAAGCCGGTTCATGATTTTCTGGTCTCGCAGGCGTTGAATCCGGGCCCTCGCTCGGCTACGCCTGTCGCAACCTGTCCTATGAAATCTGGAGTGTTTGATGCGTCTTGACGCAATCCCGCTCGGCGCCAAGGCGCCGCATGAAGTGAACGTCGTCATCGAGGTCCAGGTGGGCGGCGAGCCCATCAAATATGAGATGGACAAGGAATCCGGCGCACTGTTCGTCGATCGCTTCCTCTACACCCCGATGCGCTACCCGGGGAATTACGGTTTCATCCCGCACACTTTGTCCGGCGATGGCGACCCCTGTGACGTGCTGATCGCCAACACCCGCGCCATCGTGCCGGGCGCCGTGATGAGCGTGCGTCCCGTCGGCGTGCTGTTGATGGAAGACGAAGGCGGCCTCGATGAGAAGATCATCGCCGTGCCGACCTCGAAGCTGACCCAGCGCTACGACAAGGTGAAGAACTACAGCGACCTGCCCGAAATCACGCTGCAGCAGATCCAGCACTTCTTCGAGCACTACAAGGATCTTGAGCCCGGCAAGTGGGTGAAGGTAGTGCGCTGGGGCGATGCTGCCGATGCGCAGCGCCTGATCCTCGAAGGGGTCGAGCGCGCCAAATCTGCAAAAGAATCGGCCGCCAAGACCAAGTAACAGAGACCGGCGTAGCAGAAGGGGACTTCCGATGCGCCGATGGATCAAACTGCTCCGAACGGCCGCGCTGATCGTCATCGCGGCCGTTCTGCTGCTTGCAGGCATCGTTCTCGTCAAGACGTTCACCGGGGGATCGCGGCAGCTTCAGGTGACCGCCGCGGCAAAGGCGCCGGTTGATGAGCAGGCAGCCGCAGAGCGCCTTGCAGAGGCGATCCGCTTTCCGACCATTTCCAATTTTCTCAATCCCGATCAGGCTGCCGAACCGCTGCGCGCGATGCAGGCGCATCTGGTGGCGAGCTTCCCGGCCTTCCATGCCGTGGCGAAGCGCGAAGTCGTCGGCAATTACAGCCTGCTCTACACATGGGAAGGCAGCGATTCTGCTTTGAAGCCGATCGCGCTGCTGGCGCATCAGGACGTCGTGCCGGTCGCACCGGGCACCGAGAAAGACTGGCAGCAACCGCCGTTCAAGGGCGTCGTCGCCGATGGCTTCATCTGGGGCCGTGGCTCCTGGGACGACAAGGGTAATTTGTATTCAATCCTCGAGGCCGCCGAGGTGATGGCGAAGCAGGGTTTCCGCCCCAAGCGCACCATCTATTTCGCCTTCGGCCATGACGAGGAAGTCTCCGGCACCCGCGGCGCAAGGGCGATCGCTGCGCTGCTGAAATCGCGTGGCGTGAAGCTCGATTTCGTACTCGATGAAGGCCTGCTGATCACTGAGGGCATCCTCAAAGGCCTCGATAAGCCGATGGCGCTGATCGGCGTGGCCGAGAAGGGCTATGCGACGCTGGTGCTGACGGCGCATGGCACGCCCGGTCATTCGTCGATGCCGCCGCGCGAAACCGCCATCGGCATGATGAGCGCGGCGCTGACCCAGCTCGAAAACAAGCGTCTGCCGATGCAGATCCGCGGTACGGTCGGCGAGATGTTCGATACGATCGCGCCGGAGATGAGCGGCTTCAACCGCGTGGTGCTGTCCAATCTGTGGCTGTTCAAGCCGCTGCTGTTGCGCGAATTCGAGAAGAGCGGCCCGACCGAGGCGACGGTTCGCACGACCACGGCGCTGACGATCTTCAAGGCCGGCGAGCAGGACAATGTGTTGCCGGGCAATGCGGAGGCCACGGTGAATTTCCGGCTGTTGCCCGGCGATACACAGGCCAGCGTTACCGAACATGTACGCAGCGCAGTCAGCAACGACAGGATTTCGATTGCGCCATTCCCCGGCAATACCGATCCGCCCCCGGTGACCGGCACGGCGAGCTCGTCCTATCGCGCGCTCAATCAGACCATTCGCGAGATCTTCCCCGATGCGCTGGTGGCGCCTGGTCTGATGGTGGCGGCGACGGACTCCCGGCACTACACGGACGTCACCGACAACATCTTCCGCTTCTCGCCGGTGCGCGCGACGTCGGAAGACCTCAAGCGTTTTCACGGCACCAACGAACGGCTGAGCGTCGCGAATTACGCCGACATGATCCGGTTCTATCGACGGTTGATCGAGAATACGGCGAAGTAAGAGTTCTGCGTCGACCCCTCAGCCGTCATTGCGAGCACAGCGAAACAATCCAGAAAGCCAAGAACTGGATTGCTTCGTCGCAAGGCTCCTCGCAATGACGTGGATGGGCCGGAGCGAGCGCTTTAAACCGCCGGCGCCGGCAGCTTGTGGATCGCGCATGCCGCACGCAACGTATTCACCAGCAGACATGCGACGGTCATCTGGCCGACGCCGCCGGGCACCGGCGTAATCGCGCCGGCGGTCTTCAGCGCTTCCTGATAGGCCACGTCGCCGACGAGACGCGTCTTGCCTTCGGCACCGGGCAGCCGATTGATGCCCACATCGATCACGGTCGCGCCGGGCTTGATCCAGTCGCCGCGCACCATTTCAGGGCGGCCCACTGCCGCATAGACCAGATCGGCCTGCGCGCAGAGCTTGGCGAGGTCGCGCGACTTCGAATGCGCGATGGTCACGGTGGCGTTTTCATTGAGCAGCAGTTGCACCAAGGGACGGCCGACCAGATTGGAGCGCCCGATCACGATGGCATTCATGCCTTCCAGTGATTTGTGCACGCTCTTGGTCAGGATGATGCAGCCGAGCGGCGTGCAGGGCGACAAAGCGGGCATGCCACTGGCGAGACGGCCGGCATTGGTTGGGTGGAGGCCATCGACGTCCTTGGCGGGATCGATGGCGTTGACGACGGCGTCGGTATCGAGACCCTTGGGCAGCGGCAGTTGCACGAGGATGCCGTGTACGGTGGGATCGGCGTTGAGCTTCTGCACCAGCGCGATCAGATCGGCCTGTGCGACATCGGCCGGCAGCTTGTGTTCGAAGGAGGCCATGCCGGCTTCCTGGGTCTGCTTGTGCTTGCTGCGCACATAGACTTCGCTGGCGGGATCGCTGCCGACCAGCACTACGGCGAGGCCAGGCGTCACGCCATGTTCGGCTTTGACGCGCGCGACTTCGGCGGCGACGCGGCCGCGCAATTCGGCGGCAATGATCTTTCCATCGATGATGCTGGCGGTCATGTGTCGGTCCTGTCGTCTGTGTCGTCGGGCGTTGCTGCAGTGATCCTGCGTAGCATCGCACCAAGTTTTGTCGGGTCGCCGTCGACCGCGATCTGTTTCACGCGCGACGTGGTGCCGGACAGTACGCGCACATCGCGCTTCGGCACGCCGAGCCGCTTGGCGAGCAGTTCGGTCACCGCGCGGTTGGCTTCGCCGCCCTCGGCGATGGCACGAACCCGCACCTTCATCACCGAACGGCCATTGGCCATGGTCTCGATCCCGTCGATATCGTCTCGGCCACCCCGCGGCGTCACGCGAACGGCGATGCTGACACCGTCAGTCGCGTAGCGCCAGGGATCTGCCACGAACCTGGCCGATCAGAAGACGCTGGGATAGATGTAGTAGGTGATCACCCGCTGCAGGAACATGATGATCAGGATCAGGATGATCGGCGAGATATCGAGGCCGCCGAGGCTCGGCAGCATCCTGCGGATCGGCGCCAGCACGGGCTCGGTGATCCGGAACAGGAATTCGGCGATCGCGGAGACGAACTGGTTGCGGGTGTTGACGACGTTGAAGGCGATCAGCCAGGACAGGATCGCCGAGGCGATCAGCAGCCAGACATAGAGATCGAGAATGATCAGCACGATATCGAGAACGGCGCGCATGGCGGGGATGGCTCGCGGGTTAGGTCGCGGATTCGACTGTCCGCTAAATATCGGTTCAGCCCCCCTCAAACAAGGGAAGTTCCGGGCGAAAAGTGCCGGAAAACCGCGCTTTTGCGACGTTCTTGACTTGCCGTTAACGGGGATTGTAAATGGCGCCGATTGCTGACCGGATCGCATGGGCGACCCGGTTCGTATCGGGGCCATAGCTCAGCTGGGAGAGCGCGTCGTTCGCAATGACGAGGTCGGCGGTTCGATCCCGCCTGGCTCCACCATCCTTCGCTCGCTTCGCGAGCTACGGCTAGGCAAGCCATCCTCCAGATCATCGGACGCGAAACGAGTGAAGGATGTCGCGTCGAAGCCCGCAGGGCGGAGACGGACTGCCAATATTCAAAACCTGCCCCGAGCGCCGCATGACGGCGCCAGATCCCGTCACACCCGTCTCAACTGCAACCTTGCCACCGCCCCCGCGATGAAGCCGCGCGGAAAAAGCCGCAGCAGCAGCGGCACGATCTTGATGCCGAGGCCGGGGAAAACCGTGCGCTTGTTGGCCATCAGGCCCTGATAGCCCAGCAGGGCGACGTCAGCCGCCGAGACATTGAGGATCGCCGAGTCGAGGCCCGGCGTGAATCCGGCGCGCGCCTGGAATTCCGACGGCACCGGTCCGGGGCACAATGCGGTCACGCGCACACCCTTGGAGCCGAGCTCCTGGCGCAGTGCTTCGGTGAAGGACAGCACATAGGCCTTGCTCGCGTAGTACACGGCCATTCCGGGACCCGGCAAAAAACCCGCGATCGAGCTGAGATTGAGAATGCCGCCCTTGTTGCGGATCAGGCTCTCGGAAAAGCGCAGCGACAGATCCGTCAGTGCGCGTACATTGACCTCAAGCATGCCGAGTTGCCGGTCGCGGTCCATGTCGATCGCGCGACCGAACATGCCGAAGCCGGCATTGTTCACGACGTACTCCACCTCGACATTGGCAGCAACGAGGGCAGCCGCGATCTGGGCGCAGGCGTCGCGCTGTTCTAGATCGCAGGGAATGATGATGGGCGCAGCACCGCCGGCAGCCGTGATTTCAGCGGCCAGCGCATTCAGACGCTCGGCACGGCGTGCAACCAGAGCGACGCGATGCTTGTTCGCGGCGAAGATGCGCGCGAACTCGGCGCCAATTCCGGCCGAGGCTCCGGTTATTAACGTCACGCGCTCAGTCACAATAAGGTACTCTTGAAATACGTGAGGACGATTTGCATGCATCTACAGGCGTAATAGGGATACCCGTGATGTGCAAGTCGGAATGACCACCGGAGTACCGCAGGACCTCCAGTTCCCGAGCGTGTAGCAGTGGCATGAATTATCGGGGACCGCGCATTAAACTTTGGTTATGCGTCGTGGTGCCGTCATTTGCCGGTCAGGCCAGCGCCTGCTCACACAGTCGTATCCGTTGTGGCTGTACCGCCCGCCACGCGTCGCTTGAGCTCCATCCGGTCACGTGATGAAACTGCGAGCAGGTCGGCTGCGCGCCAGACCACATTTTCCTCGAACTCACTGACGCGGCCGTCAGCATAGACCAGCTGCCACATCATCTCGACGAGACGGACACGACCGGGCTCGTCGACCACGCGCATAATGACGCTCGTAAAGTGATAGAGATCGACGGCCTCGCCTTCGACGAGGGTGGCAGCCGAGATGAGCCTGTCAGCCGTGCCGGGATCGAGCTCGAAACGCGACTCGATCAGGCTGTGCAACTTGGCTCTCTCGATAGCTGAGGGCTCACCGTCCAGCGAGATGACGTGAAGCATCAGCGCCGTGGCGGCAAGACGGAAGCCGGTATCGTCGAATGCCTGATTTCCGTGCGCCTCGGGAGACACCACGTCGGCAATGAATTGGCGCAGTTTTTCCAGCATTATTCTTTGAACCAGATGATCGCGAGGCCCGCCATGCGGCGAAAGCGCTCGTGCTTTGTGGCGCGAAAATGGAACGCATGCAATGCGGCCGGGTTCCCGAAGCGCTGATGACAGTTAAGTAACAATTGAGACGATCGGTAGTTTACGGGATCTCGTGTCACGGAATCTCATAGACCACGATCTTGTCGGCGATGCCGCGCAAGGCGGCGTGCTTCTGGATCGGTGTGATTTCGGCCTTCCTCAGGATGGCTTCCACGGCCAGCGCTGATATCACCGGGCTGGTCACATGGATCGCCTGCGAGGTTGACAAGCCCTGCACCCTGGCAGCGATATTGACGGTCTGGCCAAAGTAATCCTGCCGCTCGTTCAGCATCACAGCGAGGCAGGGCCCCTCATGGATGCCGATTTTGACCACGAGGTCCTTGGTGCCGCGCTCCTCGTTCAATCGCTCCATCGCGGCGCGCATGCGCAGACCTGCGGCGAGCGCCTGTTCGGGCCGCGTAAAGGTCGCCATGACGGCATCCCCGATGGTCTTCACGACGGCACCGGCTTCCGACGCAATGATCTCCAGCAGTGCGTGGAAATGCGCACGCACCAGATCGAAGGCTGCGAGATCGCCGACGCGCTCGTACAAGGCCGTCGAGCCCTTGAGGTCGGTGAACAGGAAAGTCAGCGAGGTAATCTTTAGTCGCTGATCGATGTTGAGGTTGTCGGCCTTGTAGACATCGCGAAAGGTCTGGTTGGTGAGTATCCGCTTGGCCGTGAGGAACGGCTTGCGCTTGCCGATCAGGTGATGGAGGCCCTCGGCCGCGACAAATACCGATGGCAGCACACGCACCTCGGTCTGGTTCTCGAGGGACAATCGCAACGGTCCGGGTTGCAGCATGATGGTGCCGGTTGGTGTATGCTGCCGGTTGTAGATCAGCGACAGATGCTGTCGTTCCTTGGTCGGCTCGCCCTGCACGTCAATGAACTGCGCGGCATGGGTTACCGGCTCGAACACGATGACGAATTCTGACGGCAAGTGCAGCGACATCACCGCTTTTTCATGTGCCGGCAATTCCATTGCGTCCAGTGTCACTTCATCGGTGAGTGACGCAAACGATTCCTGATTGAGATCGACGCCTGAGCTCCAGAACACCTGCTTGAAGTATTCCCAGAGCGGCAGCGTATTGGGGTCGTGTGCAGCGATGTGCCTGACGCGCGGTGCGACCGTGAACGCTACCTCGACCTGCTCGTCAACCGACGCTTCATAGCCGCAGGCGCAGAGCCCGCAATGGTAGTCGTCATGGCGCAGCGATTTCAGCGTGCTGTGGGCGTCGAGGACGCCGCTGCAGCCCGGGCACAACACATTCCAGGTCAGGTCGAACAGGCCGAGGCGGGAGGCATGCAGGAAGCCGGAAATGACGCGCTCTTCGTTCAGGCCGCGGCGTGCCGCAAAATCCAGCACGTTGATACGATTGAGTTCGTGGTCCGCGCCGTCGCGGATCAGTTGTGCAATGGCATCGGCCACGGCCGGATCGGTCGCCTGGTTCAATGTCGCGAATAGTGCCTGAACATCACTCATGGCATCAGTTTAGGCCAAATAGTCGCTACGTCCAAGACAGGGCTTTGCCGCAGCGCTTCAACTTGTCGTTCCGCCTAAGTGCCATGAGCGCGCGCGGGGGCGGGGAAGACGTGAGGAGAGGGCGTGCTGAAATAACGTCAACGCCGCTCAATGCGGAACATTGGCGAGCGATCCGGTTGTGTCGTCACTACGCCGATAGGCATGACGGGCGCTTTATCCGGTAGCTCGACGCGGATAGCGCCGATGATTTTCGCCAGCGCCAATGTGGCCTCGACAAGCGCGAAATGCGCGCCGATGCAGACCCGGGCACCGACGCCGAAAGGCAGATAGGCGAAGCGGTCCGGCGGTGTCGCGCCGGGCATGAAACGGGACGGCATGAAGGCGTTGGGCTCGTGCCACAATTTCTCGTGCCGATGCAGTAGCCAGGGCGCGATCAGGATCACGTCCTTGCTGGCGACGGACTGGCCAGCCAGACGATCAGGGCCCGCGGCGGCGCGTGCGATCAGGAAGGCGGGCGGATAGAGCCGCATGGTCTCATCGATCACCGCGCGGGTGAACTTCAGATGCTCCATGTCGAATGTGCCGCTCGCGCTGGCGGCACGGGCTTCGGCCGCGACCTGCTCCTGGGTCGCCGGGGCGAGCGTCAGCATATACAGCGCCCAGAATAGCGCCGTTGCCGTCGTCTCATGGCCGGCGAGGATCATCGTCGCCACCTGATCGCCGAGCTGCCCATCGGTGAAGGATGCGCCGGTTTCCGGATCGCGCGCGGCCACCATCAGGTCGAACAGATCGCGCGGCGCGTCGTCGTTCTTGCCGGCGGCGCGACGTGCGGTCATCAGCTCGCCGACGAATCTCGTCCAGCGTCTGCGGAAGAAGGCGCGCGAGATATCCTGCGGCGTCGGCCAGCCCAGCGGCAGCAGCAGATCGAGGAAATGCGGCCGTGCCAGGTTCATGCCGTATTCCATCACGAAGTCGCGCAGCTTCGCGCCATGCTCGGCCATGCCGAAGGAGAACATGGTGCGGCCTGCGATCTCCAGCGTCATCCGCTGCATGATCGCGCGCAGATCGACCAGCTTGCCCACGGCGCGATGCAGGTCGGCCAGCGTGTCATCGACCGCCGAGATCATGTGCGGCACCAAAGTCGTCACCGCGCGCGGCGTGAAAGCGGGCGCCAGGGTGCGGCGCTGGTGTTTCCAGGTGCGGCCTTCGGCGAGCAGCAGGCCCTCGCCGAGCATCGGCCGCAGCACGCGGAATGCAGCGGGCGTGCGGGTATAGTTCTCGTAATTGTCCACCAGCACATGGCGGATCGCGTCGGGATCGTTGAGGATGAAGCTCGCGTGGCCGAAGAAGCGGCCCTTGACGATGTCATCTTCATAGGCGCGCTGACCCCAGGTCTCGATGGCGCTGCGGCGCATTGCCGACATACGCCCTAGCGCACCCATGTTCTCGGGCGCACGTGGCGGGCTCGGCGGCACCAGGGGCGCTCGCGCAGCGGAGAAATCGTAGACCTCGGCAATGCTCACGATGGGCCTCGCAATTGATCCAGGGACCGGAGCGTCTCGTCATTATAGCAGGCGTCCATCCGCGCGCCATGGAGGCCTCGATGGAAAGCGTGGCCGCAACGCACGCATCGACCAATATTGCGGTTCAGCGGGCGCATCCCTCGGAACGATACTCACGCATGCACATTAGGGAGGCAGTGGCTCCATATCGGACCGGCCTGAGGATTTAAAATGATCGATACCGTTGTCGTCCAACCCAATGTAAGCGTCGACGAACCGCAAACCTCCGGCGTATCGTGGGCTGCGGTTGCAGCCGGTGCCGTGGTTTCGCTCGCACTGACGCTCGTCCTAATTGCCTTTGGCACAGGTCTCGGTCTGTCTGTCGTGTCTCCGTGGGCAAGTGCCGGCGCCTCCGCGACCACGTTCAAGATCACGACCGGTATCTACCTGATCGTCATCGCGATGATCTCGTCATCGCTCGGTGGTTATATTGCGGGCCGTCTGCGGTCGCGCTGGATCGGCGTGCATTCGGACGAAGTCTACTTTCGTGACACCGCGCATGGATTCCTGGCCTGGTCGTTCGCGACGGTTTTGGGAGCGATCCTGCTGGCATCTCCAGCAACCACTTTGCTGAGCGGAGCCGCGTCGGGTGTTGCTGCCGGTGCAACCGCTGCTGCAGCCCAGTCAGGTCCGAGCGATGGCTACCTGGATTCGCTGCTGCGTCCGACGACGCCGTCGGCCGATGGCACCAGCGCGGAAGCGCGTGGTGAACTGTCACGTGTGATGGCTGGCAGTTTCCGTGGTGGAGAGCTCAAGCCTGCCGACCGCAGCTACGTCAACAAGGTTGTCGCCAGCCGCACCGGTCTGAGCGAGGCAGATGCCGACAAGCGCGTCACTGAAGTCATCAACGATGCGAAGACCGCGGTGGATGCCGCACGCAAGGCCGCGATGCAGCTCGCATTCTGGCTCACGGCGTCGCTGCTGATCGGCGCCTTCTCCGCCAGCCTTGCCGCGACGGAAGGTGGCGGGCTTCGTGACGGGACCTGGAAGAAGCGTCGTTAACCCCAATCAAAGGAGACAACCATGCCCATTCTTCTGTGGCTACTCGGAATCCCGCTTCCCCTCATCATCCTGGTACTGTTGCTGCGATAACAGAATAACGAAGGAGCCCCGCACATGGCGGGGCTCTTTGCGATTTCGAACAATGCCTCATGCGATCTGACCGGAGACGCGCAGGGAAGTCAGCAAAGCGGTTATATAGAAAGCCAGACCGCTGAGGCGCGCGAGTTGGCGTGATCTACTCGGTGAATTCCGCCACCGTGATCCGGTTTTCCGACGCCGGCCAGGCGCGCGCCACGATCCGCTCCTGATTGAACAGCGCTACCACCGGCCGTCCGATGTCCGTGGCCGGAAGGCGGATAGTCGAGAGCGAATCCGTGGGCACGCCGGCTTTCACGTCGGTCGGCTCCTTGCCGTCGAGCAGCACGACATCGCGCGGTAATCCAAAATAGCCACGGACGCGCGACATCGACACCACCGCACCGGCATTGGCATCGGTGGGTCCCAGCGGCCGGCCGGCGCGTAGATGCACGACCCCGGACGAGCGGGGGAATGGCGAGCGATAGGAATGCGTGATCGGCGCTCCGGCCGATGTCAGGACGATCTCGACAGGCCAGGCCGGATCGACCCGAACCGGACCCCAGCGGCCATCGGCGGATGTGTGGGCCGAATGGAGCGCCGCCCCGATCCGTTCGCCGCTGTCAGCCGCGACGCGATACACCTCGACCAGGGCATCCGCGACTGGACGATTGGTCGGTACACCGCCCGGCGTGCCGGTGACGAGACCGCTGATTTTCACGTCAGCTTCCTGCACAATATCGATCCGCGCGGGTTCGCGGCCCGCGATGAATTTGTAGATTTCGCGGAAGGCGCGGGGGTGAAAGCCGGTTTCACGATGATCGATGGCGCCGAGGACGAGATTGGTGGCGCCGCGCAGCGCCGGACCATCGGCGGTGACGCCGGTGGCCACGCCCGGCTTGCCGAGCAGGCGACCGTCGGCCTGCGCATATTTGTCGATGCCATCGCTGCGGAGGGTGAGGAAGGCGGTGCCTTCGGTCACCTCAGGGCCTTCGCCGGGATTGAGGCTCTTGAGGAACGGGCTGCGGCCATTGAATTCGCTGCCGGGGCTATCGGTCCCGTCGAACACGCCGTGATTGGGGGTGCCGCACAGGACGGCGTGGCTGACATCGGCGCTGCCGCCATTCTTGATGTAATTGCGCACCGCATTGCCGCCGCGCGAATTAGCGACCAGCGCCACTTTCGCAGCACCAGTGCGCTTTTTCAGTTCCGCGATGGCTTCGCCGAGTTCGCGGCGCTGGTCTTCGGTAGAGGAGCGGCCCTGCTGCGCCACAGCATCGTCGGAACGCGCCAGCGGATCGGTGAAATTGAGCGCCATCAGGCGGTTGCGCGGAACACCGTTGGTTTCCATGCGCCAGATCTGCGTCATCCAGAGCGCCGCGTGGTCACCATTGCCGTGGACGAACAGGATCGGGGGAATGTCGGAACCCGCAGTCGTGCCGGGGCCCGTCTGTGCTGCGGCCTCGAAACGGAGCGCATGGGCGGCCAGCGGCAGCATCGCTGCGCCCGTGAGGATGGTCCGTCGCGACAGCGCCATGGCTGGTCTCCCTCTATCTGCGCACATCCGACGCCTGCCACTGTGATAGCGGAGCAGGCACTGGACAGACAACGCGTTTCGCAGGCATCACCTTGATGTGCCCGCGGGGAATCAGACCCGCATGGCCCTGCAGTCGCTATCTGCAGCAGACGACGGGACGATGATGGCCGAAGCAGCGAAACCAGTGGTTCTTCCCTCCGACGGCATCGCCGCCCCGCTGCGGTTTGCGGTGTTCCGGCGGATCTGGCTAGCCAGCCTGCTGTCCAATCTGGGCCTGATGATCCAGAGCGTGGGCGCCGCCTGGGCGATGACGCAGATGACCGCGTCGGCCGACAAGGTGGCGTTGGTACAGACCGCCTTGATGCTGCCGATCATGCTGATCTCGATGCCGGCGGGCGCCGTGGCCGACATGTATGACCGCCGTGTCGTGTCGCTGGCCTCGCTGGTGCTGTCGCTGGTCGGCGCCTGCGTACTGACCATGCTGGACTGGACCGGTCACATCACGCCGAACATCCTGCTCGCCTTCTGCTTCATCATCGGCAGCGGCATGGCGCTGTTCGGACCGGCCTGGCAATCCTCGGTCGGCGAGCAGGTGCCGCCGGAGGTGCTGCCATCCGCCGTGGCGCTGAACGGCATCAGTTACAATATCGCGCGCAGTTTCGGCCCGGCGATCGGCGGCATCGTGGTCGCCACCGCCGGTGCCGTCGCAGCCTTCGCGGCCAATGCGGTGCTCTACATCCCGTTGCTGGTGGTGCTGTTCCTGTGGCGTCGCAAGGTCGATGTGTCGCGGCTGCCGCGTGAGCGGCTGAGCCGGGCCATCGTGTCCGGCGTGCGTTACATTGCTAATTCGCCGTCGATCAAGATCGTGCTGACGCGCACGCTGATCACCGGCATCTGCGGTGGTTCGGTCTCGGCGCTGATGCCGCTGGTTGCGCGCGACCTGCTGCATGGCGGCGCGCAGACCTACGGAATCATGCTCGGAGCTTTCGGTATGGGTGCGGTGATCGGCGCAATGAATATTGGGCATGTCCGCAAGCATCTGAGCGGCGAAAGTTCGATCCGGGCCTGTGCGCTGATCATGGGCGTCGCGATTGCCGTCGTGGCGGTCAGCAGCGAGCCGGTCATCACGGCGGCGGCGCTGGTGGTGGCCGGCTCGGTCTGGATGCTGGCGGTCGCGCTGTTCAATATCGGCGTACAGCTCTCGGCGCCGCGCTGGGTTGCCGGACGTTCGCTCGCCGCCTTTCAGGCTGCGATTGCCGGCGGCATCGCGATTGGCAGTTGGGGCTGGGGGCATCTCACAGACATGGTCGGCGTCGAAGCGGCATTGCTGGTGTCGGGCGGAGCGATGTTTCTCTCGCCGCTGTTTGGCCTGTTCCTACGGATGCCGCCGACCGGGGCGCGCGACGAGGATGCCGAGACGCTGGCCGATCCTGAAGTGCAACTCCAATTGACGGCGCGCAGTGGCCCGCTGGTGGTGGAGATCGAATATCGCGTGGATCAAGAGAATGCGCGCGCATTCCACGGCGTGATGCAGGACGTGCAGCTCTCGCGCCAGCGCAACGGCGCCTATGGGTGGTCCATCGCGCGGGATATCGCTGATCCCGAATTGTGGACCGAACGCTACCACTGCCCGACCTGGCTCGATTTCCTGCGCCAGCGTAATCGTTCGACGCAGTCCGAGCGCGCTTTGTATCAGCGCGCGGCGGACTATCATCTCGGGCCGGATCCGGTCCGTGTGCGTCGCATGCTGGAGCGGCCGTTCGGTTCGGTGCGCTGGAAGGACGATACGCCCGATCGCGCAGCGACCGAGGTGCTTCCTGTCGCGACGCCGGCCGGCAGCAGCGGTTAGAGCTTCTTATCTTGACGCGTTTTCCTGACGCGAACCGGTGCTCATTTCGCTCGAAAACATTAGTCGCGCTATTGATTATTCTCGGCGAGAACTTTCGCGCAGGCCTTGCTGAGCTTCGAACGGTTTTCCTTGAGGCAACTGAGCACGACCATGTCACCATCGTTCATCTTGGCGCGGCAGAAGCGCGAGACGTCGCGTGAGCAGGCCGACTGATTGGCTGATGTGTTACCGCCCTGCGCGAAAGCGGACGTTGCGATCAGCAGGAACGGGATGATCAAAAGTCGGGTCATGAAATGGGCCTCCCTAAAAATTGGCTATCTGATTCTATGGCGCGCAACGAAGTACGCGGGAATGGCGCAATGATGGCGAGCGTCCGGCGCCAAGTTTACGGATTGCGCGTTATGTCATTCAGGCGAGCGTCGCTGCTTAACTTCGTGATCCCGAAATCACGAGATCGTCGCGATGGATCATTTCGGCGCGGCCGCTGATCCCAAGAATAATCATCACGTCCGGAGATGAGCGGCCTTTGATCTTCTCAGCATTGTCTGCGTCATAAGCCACGAGGCCGCGGCCGATTTCGTGCGTGTCCGGTCCGCGCACGATAACGGCGTCGCCGCGTGCGAAGTCACCTTCCACCTTGATGACGCCGGCAGGCAGCAGACTCTTGCCGGCACGGAGTGCGGCGACAGCACCTGCATCAATAGTCAGCGTGCCTTTCGGTTCCAGCGATCCCGCAATCCAGCGTTTGCGCGCAGTGACGGGATTTGCAGGAGTCAGGAACCAGGTACACAGGCCGCCATCGGCGATCTTCTGCAGTGGATGCTCGACCTTGCCGGACGCGATGATCATATGCGTGCCCGCGGTGGTCGCGATCTTGGCAGCTTCGATCTTGGTGTACATGCCGCCGCGCGACAATTCGCTCTCGGCAGCGCCCGCCATGCCTTCGATCTCGGCAGTGACGCTGTCGACGATGGGAATCAGCTTCGCGTCGGGATTGGCGCCGGGTGGTGCAGTATAGAGCCCGTCGATATCCGACAGCAGCACCAGCAGATCGGCGGATGCCATGGTCGCGACGCGCGCTGCGAGGCGATCATTGTCGCCATAGCGGATCTCGTTGGTCGCCACCGTGTCGTTCTCGTTGATGACCGGCACCGCGCGCCATTCCAGCAGTTTGCCGATGGTCGAGCGCGCATTGAGGTAACGACGACGTTCCTCGGTGTCCTGCAGCGTCACGAGAATCTGTCCGGCACCGATGCCGTGATGGCCCAGTACTTCCGACCAGATGCGCGCCAGCGCGATCTGCCCGACGGCAGCGGCGGCCTGGCTCTCTTCCAGTTTCAGCGGACCGCGCGGAAGCTTGAGGCGGCTGCGGCCGAGCGCGATTGAGCCTGATGAGACCACGAGGACGTCGCGACCGTCCGCATGCAGCTTGGCGATATCGGCGGCCAACGCCGCAAGCCATTTGGCTCTGACTTCGCCGGCCGCGGAATCGATCAGCAGCGACGAGCCAACCTTGACGACGATACGGCGAAAGTTCTTCAGCTCGGGGCGCGACATGATGTGGGCTTTGGCAGGACGTGTGATGCTTGGACGGACGTGAGAGGCAGATTAGCTCGTCGCCGGCGCCCATGGCGCAGACTGCGCTGCGCTCTTGGCCTTGTCCGACACCGGCGCCTCGCCGATCACTGCAACGAGCGCACGCAATGCGTCCGGCACGCCTTCGCCCGTTGCGCCCGAGATCAGCAGCGGCGTCTGCTTCGCAGCGCGCTTCAACCGGTCCTTCTGCTTCTTCAACTCGTCCGGCTCGACCGCATCGATCTTGTTGAGCGCGACGATCTCGACCTTGTTGGCAAGGTCGCCCTCATAGGCATCGAGTTCGGCGCGGACGGTCTTGTAGGCCTTGCCCGCATGTTCGCAGGTCGCATCGATCAGATGCAGCAGCACGCGGCAACGCTCGACGTGGCCAAGAAAGCGATCGCCGAGGCCGGCGCCTTCATGCGCGCCCTCGATCAGACCGGGAATGTCCGCCAGCACGAATTCGCGCGCGTCGACATCGACGACGCCGAGCTGCGGATGCAGCGTGGTGAACGGATAGTCCGCGATCTTCGGCCGCGCAGCGCTGACCTTGGAGAGGAATGTGGACTTGCCTGCGTTGGGCAGGCCGACGAGACCCGCATCCGCAATCAATTTCAGTCGCAGCCAGATCCAGCGCTCTTCGCCGGGCTGGCCGGGATTGGCATTGCGCGGGGCGCGGTTGGTCGATGACTTGAAGTGAGCGTTGCCAAAGCCGCCATTGCCGCCTTCGGCCAGCACATAGGTCTCGCCGAGCTTGGTGAAGTCGTGGATCAGGGTCTCGCGATCCTCATCGATGATCTGTGTGCCGACCGGAACTTTGAGCGTGATCGGCTTGCCATTGGCGCCATGGCGGTCCTTGCCCATGCCATTGGTGCCGCGCGGCGCCTTGAAGTGCTGCTGGTAGCGATAGTCGATCAGCGTGTTGAGGCCGTCGACCACTTCGATGATGACATCGCCGCCGCGGCCGCCATTGCCGCCGGAGGGACCGCCGAACTCGATATACTTCTCGCGGCGAAAGGCCACGCAGCCGTTTCCGCCGTCGCCGGAGCGAATGTAAACCTTGGCTTCATCGAGGAATTTCATAGCGTATCCGTATCGCAGGGGGGTGGTCGCGGCAACCACTTCGTCGCCGGAGCATCGTGAAAAGCCCTTATTTGGGGGCCTTGCTGCGCATCAGGTGACGTCCTAAACGACTCATCTTGCCGTTAACCAAGCGTGCGCATTCCGCGACTTTCCTACAGGCTCATATAGGCATGTTTGCGACCATTTCGACCGCAGCCGACAATCGTGCCGCCCGGCTGGCCGGTATCGGCCTGATGCTCCTGGGCATCAGCATGTTCTCCTGCGGCGATGCGATCGGCAAATTCCTCGTCGGCACCTATTCGGTCGGGCAATTGATGCTGCTGCGGGCCTGCGCGGCGCTGGCGCTGCTGGCGCCGTCGATCTGGCGGCATCGTGCGGACTTCCTGCAACTCGACCGGCCGGGTCTGCAGCTCATTCGCGTGGTGCTGTCGACGCTGGAAGTCGCGGCGTTCTTCTGGGCGGCGGCCTATCTGCCGCTGGCGGATGTCATCACCTATTATTTGGCCTGTCCTATCTTCGTCACCGCGGGCTCCGCGATCTTTCTCCGCGAATCTGTCGGCTGGCGGCGCTGGAGCGCGATCTTCGTCGGCTTCTGCGGTGTACTGATCGCGCTGCAGCCCTCGGCGCAGACGGTGACATGGCCGGCGCTGATCGCGCTCGGCGGCAGCCTGTCCTTCGCCGCGCTGATGCTGATTACCCGCTCGCTGCGTTCCGCGCCGGACGTCGTGCTCGCGACAACCCAGTTCATCGGCACGTTTACTTTCGGCGCCGTATTCACGGCGTTCGGATGGGTGACGCCCGATCTGCGCGATCTCGGCCTGTTCTTTCTGGCGGGCGTTGTCTCGGTCTGCGCGCTGCTCTGCGTCAATCGCTCGCTGAAGCTGGCGCCGGCGAGCACTGTGGTGCCGTATCAGTATTCGATGATCATCTGGGCGGTGATCTTCGGCTATCTCGTGTTCGGCGAATTGCCGTCGTGGGCCACGCTGATCGGTGCAGCGGTCATCATCGCAGCAGGGCTCTATATCTTCCTGCGCGAGCAGCAGCTCGGAAAGATCGCCGACGAAGTACCGCCAGCGGTGTGAACTTCTTTTCCCTCTCCCCCAGCGCAGCGAAGCTGCGCGCCGTGGGAGAGGGTGGATCGAACACGCGAAGCGGGTTCGAGACGGGAGAGGGAGAGCCATGGAACGAGAGCCTGTCCCCTCTCCCGCCTAGCGAAGCTTCGCTTCGCGCGGGGGAGAGGGGAAGTAAGAGTCGTTCACCGTCGCGTCGACGTTCCCCAGTTCTTCAGCGAACTCCACACGCCCCTTGTCAGCTTGAAGCAGTCGACCGGTGTTGACGAGCCGATCGCTTCGAAGCGGTGCAGTTGAACACCACTCCACTGGAAGCCGCACTTCTCCAGGATGTTGCGCGACGACGGATTGGCGACGCGCGCACCCGAGATCAGGTGATCGATATCGAATTCGTCGAATGCGTAATCGATCGCGGCACGTGCGGCCTCGGTCGCAAAACCCTGGCCCCAGTGATCGACGCCGAGCCAGTAGCCGAGCTCCGGCGATTCGGCTTCGCGCCAGTCGATTCCGACCATGCCGATGGGACGACGATCGAGTTCGATCAGGAACACGCTGTCGCTTGCCGTGCCGCTCAGCGAATTGACGAAATCGACTGCGTGATCCTGCTGATACGGGAAGGGCAGGCGACGCGTCATCTCGGCGATGCGGCGATCATTGGCGAGAAGCGCGATGGCTTTTACGTCCGCGAGTGTCGGCTTGCGCAAGGCCAGCCGTTCGGTCTCGAGGACGCAGCCTCTGGTTTCTCTCAACGTCGGGGTCGGAATATCCTGCAACATCTCGGGCTCCTGTGTGCGCCCCGAAGCGACGCACCAAACGAAAAGGGGAGGCCGGTTTCCCGCCTCCCCTGGAGCCCAATTCTGGCGCTCCGCCGGTTCAACAGGACCCGGCGGACTCCAATGTGTCCACCGTTTATTCGGCCGCGGCTTCAGTAATCGGGAGTACCGATACGAAAGTGCGGCCGTTCGATTTGGCGCGAAACTCCACGTGGCCTTCGACCTTGGCGAACAGGGTATGGTCTGTGCCCATGCCGACATTAAGGCCGGGGTGCCAGGTGGTGCCGCGCTGACGCGCAATGATGTTGCCGGGAATCACGCGTTCGCCGCCGAACGCCTTCACGCCGAGGCGCTTGCCAGCCGAATCGCGGCCGTTGCGCGATGAACCGCCTGCTTTTTTATGAGCCATAGCCCGTCTCCGATCTCGATAAGTTCTAGATCAATTCCTTGAAGGAATTGTCTCACAGATTCTCAACTTTTCGCAGCGGCTTATTCCGCGGCGGGCTTTTTCTTCGCAGCCGGCTTCTTGGCTGCAGCAGGCTTCGCGGCGGCTGCCTTCGGAGCAGCGGCCTTCTTCGCCGGCGCCTTCTTGGCAGGAGCTTCGTCGCCATCAACCGGAGCGGCCACGACCGGCTTTTCGCGCTTCGGGCGAGGTCCGATCGTCGGCGCCTTGCCGTCGGCCAGGATCTCGGTGATGCGGATCATCGTGAGTTCGTCACGGTAGCCACGCTTGCGCTTCGAATTCTTGCGGCGGCGCTTCTTGAAAGAGATGACCTTGGGGCCGCGCTTGTGATCGAGCACTTCGGCCGCAACCGACGCACCAGCCACCAGAGGCAGGCCGAGCACAGGCGTATCACCGCCCAGCACGAGAACTTCACCAAGCTGCACGATCGTTCCGACATCGCCGGCGATCTTGCCAATCTCGAGCACATCATCCGGAACGACGCGGTATTGCCGGCCGCCGGTTTTGATGACTGCGAACATCGTTATATTCCTTCGTGTTCGATCCCATCCTCGGATCAGATCCGGGATGGCTTCTTGTTCAGTCGATAAGGGTTCATCGCGACTTCCAGGAAGTCGCGCATCTTTGCGTTTTTGGTCGACGTTGCGACCCCACGCAAAAACAATCGGCGCCAAGCAAAGCTTGCGCCGAAGCGTGCTTTATAGAGGGTGAAGGCGGAGAGTCAAGGAAAGACGGGCGAAAAGCGAGCCAAAAACAGAGTCTTGGCGGATGGGTCGGTGCCTGCGATGGAGCGTACCATTTAACCTGCCGCCCCGTTTTTCGGGCGCCTGCCTTTAGTCGTCATGCCCGGGCAGCGCGAAGCGAGCTTCGCTAGATGACCCGGGCATCCATCTTCGGACGGAATGGCGGAAAGGTTGATGGCCGGGTCAGGTCCGGCCATGACGGAGTTTTGTTCTGCAAATCAGAGGCTTAGCCTCTCGGTCGCCCTCACGACGCCAGGCTGCGCATTTCCTTGATCAGGTCGGACTTGCCCTCGAAGCCGATGCCCGGGAGTTCCGGCATGGTGATGTGGCCATCAATCACCTTCACGCCATCCGGGAACCCGCCATAGGGCTGGAATAGGTCCGGATAGGACTCGTTGCCGCCGAGGCCGAGGCCTGCGGCGATGTTGAGCGACATCTGGTGGCCGCCATGGGGGATGCAGCGGCGCCAGGACCAGCCGTAGCTCTTCAGCATGTCGAGCGTGCGGAGATATTCGACGAGGCCGTAAGACAGCGCGCAGTCGAACTGCAGCCAGTCGCGGTCCGAGCGCATGCCGCCATAGCGGATCAGGTTGCGCGCGTCCTGCATCGAGAACAGGTTCTCGCCGGTGGCCATCGGACCGGGATAATGCTCGGCGAGCTTCGCCTGCAGTTCGTAGTCGAGCGGATCGCCGGCTTCCTCGTACCAGAACAGGTCGTATTCGCGCAGTGCCTTGGCATAGGCGACGGCCGTATCGAGATCGAAGCGGCCATTGGCGTCGACAGCGAGTTTGGCCCCTGCTGGAAGCAGTTTCAGCACATGCTCGATGCGCTTGCAGTCATCGGCGAGCGGCGCGCCGCCGATTTTCATCTTCACGACATTGTAGCCGCGATCGAGATAGCCCTTCATTTCCGAGGCGAGGCCTTCAAGACCCTTGCCGGGATAATAGTAACCGCCCGCGGCATAGACGAAGACCTTCGGGTCAGCGGTGGTGCCATAGCGTTCGGCGAGCAAACGGAACAGTGGCTTGCCCGCGATCTTGGCGACCGCATCCCACACCGCCATGTCGATGGTGCCGATCGCGACTGAGCGCTCGCCGTGGCCGCCCGGCTTCTCGTTGGTAAACATGGTGGCCCACACCTTGTGCGGGTCGATATTGTTGCCCGAGGCGTCGATCAGGCTGTCGGGCTTGGCTTCTAAAATGCGCGGCGCGAAGCGCTCGCGGATCAGGCCGCCCTGACCGTAGCGGCCGTTGGAGTTGAAGCCGTAGCCGATCACGGGTTTGCCGTCGCGGATCACGTCGGTGACCACGGCGACCAGGCTCAGGGTCATTTTACTGAAGTCGATGAAGGCGTTAGCGATGGGGGAGGCGATCGGAGCGGTGCGCTCCCGGATGTCGATGATGCGCATGAGGCGCTCCTGCGGCTGGGGTGAGACGGGCTTGCGGAGAGGCATACGCCTCTCTTAGCCATCTCTGAAATGGTCATTTTTCATCAGAGCAGTTCCGAGATAAGATGGCTGGTGCCATCCCGGACGTCCCATGCAAAGCTTCGATCCAATTTCACTCCGCCTGTTCATCGCTGTCTGCGAGGAGCGCAATATCGCCAATGCCGCAAAGCGCGAGGCCATCGTGCCCTCAGCGGTGAGCAAGCGTATCAGTCAGATGGAGCAAGAAGCTGGCGTCCAGTTGCTTGAGCGCGGCCGACGCGGTGTCACGGTGACGGCGGCCGGTGAAGCGCTGTGGCGTTACGCACGCGAGTCGCTGCAACTGCTCGACCGGATGCAGGCCGAACTCGGCGCTTTCGCCGATGGTGTGCAGGGCCATGTGCGGGTGTTCGCCTCGAAATCGGCGGTGGCCCAGGTGCTGCCGGAAGATATCAGCCTGTTCGCCAAGCGCTATCGCGACGTGCGCGTCAGTCTGGAAGAGCGCGAGATCTGGGAGGTCGTCCGCGGAGTCGAGGAAGGGCGCGCCGATATCGGCGTCTGCTGGGATGCGGTTGACCTGCGCGGCCTCAAGACGTTTCCCTATCACCGCGATCATCTCGCGGTGGTGGTGCACCCCGATCATCCGCTTGCGAAACGCACGTCAGTGTCGTTCGAGGATACGATCGACTTCGAGCATGTCGATATCGTCGCGCGGAGCATCATGCAAACCATGCAGCGAAGCGTCGCGGCTGCGGCCGGCAAGCAGATGCGCTACCGCATTCAGGTTTCCACCGTGGATGCCGCCTATCGCATTGTCGCGGCGCAACTGGCCGTCGCGATCATTCCGCAGGAAGAAGCGTCCACGATCCAGCAGACGCTGGGGCTGAAGGTCATCCCGCTCAGCAATGACTGGGCGAAGCGGCAATTCGTCGTCGCCGTGCGCGACAAGGGCCTGAGTCGGCCGGCGCAATTGCTGCTGGAAAGCCTGAAGGAAAGCGCGAGCGAATGAGCATTCGCCACAGTGCAGTGTCGTGCGTGATCTTGAAGATGAATCACGCAGTCGATCTCGCGGAGCTAGCCGACTTGCTCGGTCGTTGCGCCGGCTAGCGGCTCACGCGGGCATCGGCAACGGCACGCTGAAACAACGCTGTCATCGCGTCCGAGATGCCCTGGGTCGGGCTGACCTCAAAATAGAAGCCTGGCGAAGCGCAGCTCTGCATATTGCTGGCGATCTGGCTGTTGGGTGAAGGTCCGTAAGGACCAGCGTTGAATGGTGCGATCCAGCTATTGTACCAGGCATTGGTCGGAAGTGCGAGGTAGGTCGTGTAAAGCACGGCAATCTTGATGCCGCGATTCTTCAACGTGGTGCAAAGCGCTGGATTGATCGGCGACTGGCATCGTCCACCAGTCGTCGGTTTCAGGCAGTTGCCGGGATTGTATTCGTCAGCCACGCCATCGGATACGAAGAAGAGATATTTGAGCGGTGCACCGGCTGTACCGGCTCCGGGGGCGCTGATGGCGGTGTTGATCGCCGGGAATATAGCGCTGTAGCCGGTGTCCTGATCGTTGTTGTCGTTCTGGCCGTTCACCGTCATCAAGTCGATGTTTCCGGCTGCCGTCTTCGCACTCGAGAGGCTGGACGACAATGTGAACAGGGCTCTCAAACCCGAAGTCGAGGCGGCCGCGCCGAAGTCGTAGATCGCCATGCGGAACTGGTTGGAATAGGTCTGCGTACTGGCCGCGGTATCCATCAACTTCTGGGTGGCCGTACGCAGCACGTCGATGCGCGTGATCACGCCAAGTGTCTTGGCGAGTTTGTAGTAGTTGTTGGTATTGTTGAGGTCGTGGCACGCAAAGGCGCAGCTGTCCGACGTGTTCTTGACCATCAGAGCCACGTCGGCCGGTGTTGCGCCGACGCCCATGGATGGCGAATTGTCGAGCAGCAGATAGAAATCGATGTAATTCGGCATCGTCGCCGTCGCGACAGAACTGCCGGTGACGGTCATTTTGGAAAAGCCCATGACGGATGTGAGACTGGTCGGCACATCCGCCGAGAATTGCATAGTGGCCGTCACGACGCCGTTGGCGCGATTGACGGTCGCTGTCGTGCTGGTCAGCGTGAAGCCGGTCCTGCCGGACGTGTTCCCCTTGAAAATATTGATTGCGTCGACGTCGCCCCCGGGGACGGCGCCGTCCGCCGCCATCGAACCTGCGGTAATGAATGCAGCAGACTTCTGCACGATGGAGCCGACGCTCGCAGTATCAAGGGCGGCTTGCAGTTGAGATCTGATCTGTAGTGCACGCGTATAGTCGACCGCGGCGCCAACCATGGAAATAAGGGGGATGCATGTGATCGCGAATATGATCGCGACATTGCCGCGCCGGTCGCGGCGAAAACGATCGGTTAGCCCAAGGAATGATAGCCCGAGGAATGACTTCATCATGAATACGCACCCGTATGAATGCAGAGATAATTACCTGAGCTGATAAATTTACTGTTAGGTCGATCGCAGAAAGGTAGTGGCTTGGGTTGCTGCCCTGTTGGTTAGTTAAGGATGTTCTACCGGTATCATTGAAACCGGCTCGCGCGACCGACGCAAAAGGTGAGCGGTACGATCATCCCGGCGGGGCGATGAAACAAACCGGCTCCCGGAGCATTGTCATGCGGTTCTAGTCTGGCAGGGGCAATATGGCTGAAGACACAATGACGACCGTCGGCATCGGCAATCACGGTGCCAAGCGGCTGCCGTCCGTTGATGTGGACACGTTCAACATCGAGCTGAAGGACGACAACGGCTTTCTCGGGGACCGCGCCAGCAAGGGCGCGTTTCAGCGCATACTGGATGATCTCAGAAAGCCATTGAAGAAAAACGGCGACGATCCGCTCGGCAAAAAGGCTGCCAACGAGATCAGTAAATCCAGCCTCGACGAAATCCTTCTTGGCGACGATGTGGCCGCGGCTGCGCTCGTCCATGGTGCGATCGAAGAATTCGCGCGGGAGCTGGCTTATGTCACGCAGCGCTTCTTCAAGACGAAGGCCTGGGCAGATACGGAATGCATCGTGGTCGGCGGCGGTTTCCGCCAGAGCCGTGTCGGAGAACTCGTCATTGCGCGTACGGACATCATTCTCAAGGCCGAGGATCTCAAAGTTACGTTGGTGCCGATCCGTTTTCATCCAGATGAAGCCGGCCTGATCGGTTGCCTGCATCTGGCGCCGTCGTGGATTTTCGAAGGTTACGACAGCATTCTTGCGGTCGACATCGGCGGCTCCAACATCCGTTGCGGTGTGGTCGAAACCGCATGGAAGAAATCGAAGGATCTCTCCAAGGCCTCGGTGTGGAAATCCGATCTCTGGAGACATGCCGATGACGAGCCGACGCGTGAAGGCGCCGTCAAACGGCTGGTGAAGATGCTGAAGGATCTGATCTCCGCCGCCGACAACGAAGGCCTCAAGCTGGCGCCGTTCATCGGCATCTCGTGCCCGGGGGTGATCAACGAAGACGGCACCATCGCGAAGGGAGCGCAGAATCTTCCGGGTAATTGGGAAAGCAGCAAGTTCAACCTGCCGGCCTTGCTCGCCGAAGGCATTCCCACAATCGGGGATCACGATACTGCGGTGCTCATGCACAACGACGGCGTTGTCCAAGGCCTCAGTGAAGTCCCTTTTATGCAGGACTTCGAACGATGGGGCGTGCTGACGATCGGAACGGGGCTGGGCAATGCTCGCTTCACCAACCGCAAGAAAGAGAAGGACGACAAGAAAGCGAAGAAAGACAAGGATTGAGCAGGACCGTTGAGCGTCCCGGTGCCGCCTCGGCCAATGGCCGAGTGCATGCATCCGTCGGCGAATCATCCTGGCGCCGCCATGGCTCGTCATGCCGCGCGTCCAACCATAGCGTGCGTTGCCGCTGCGAATCTGCAACGAAAAGGCTGGCTTTCTAGTCTACGCGCCAGCCAGAGCCAGCTTTTGCGGCTCTGCGGGCAATTGGGTGCGGATTTTCCGCTCTGCCCGTCTTGTCTGGCCCGCCATCCTCGCCTAGAACTCCGCGCAACCACCCACGGGCGACCGTGGGTCTTGGCGCCTTGGAGAGGTGGCAGAGTGGTTGATTGTACCGCACTCGAAATGCGGCATGGGTGCAAGCCCATCGGGGGTTCGAATCCCCCCCTCTCCGCCAGCCAGATCAATAGACCTTTGAAAGCAATAGCCTTTTGCCGCCCGTTTTGTACACGCGGGTGGTACACATGGCTCTACCCATGTCTTGTTCTTGGAAGCACCCGACAGCGGCGACTATTGGTTCCGGCGAGGCGTGCCGGACGATCTCCGCGAATTTGTCGGTCAACGCGAAGAGCGGCTTAGCCTCGGTACCCGAGATACAGTCGAGGCAAAGCGACTCCACGCCTTGAAGCTTGTCGAGATTGAAGAGCGTTGGTCGAACCTCCGGCAAAGCCAGCGCCCGCTCGCCTCCATCAGGCCCGCGGGCCCGCCGCCGCCGATGATGCAGTCATGGTGTTCGGCCATGGTGATACCGAGCGCTCAGCCGTGACGATACCGAATCAGATCAGCAAAAATTATGAAGCGGCGCACACCGCGCCTCGCGATACCGTCATTGAGCGTCAAGCTTACGAAACATCACGAGCGCATCAACATATTCGTCAGTCGGAAGCCGAAAAGCCTCAGGCAGCCGTCCGACGATCTCAAAACCAAGCGTAGTCCAGAGTCTCACCGCACGCACATTGCTGCTCACGACACAGTTGAATTGCATCGCGCGAAATCCGGAGCTTCTGGCATAGTCGAGCGAGTGTAGGCACATATTGCGCGCCACACCGCCGCCTTGCGCGCTCGCCAGCGTCATGTAGCCGCAATTGGCCACGTGGCTGCCACCACCGTCCTGGTTGGCGCGCACATAATAAGATCCCACGATCTGACCTTGGCGCACGGCAACGAAGGTTCGTTTATCCGGACCGTGCCAGTAGGACAAAGCATCGTCCTTCGTCATCAGGGGGTCCAGGGCGTAGGTCGTGCCTGCACGAATGGTCGGCTCGATGACCGACCAGATGTCTGCCCGGTCTGCCGGCTCAGCCGGGCGAATGATCAGGTCGTCGGAGTGTATGACCATAACAAGTGCCGCCTAAGCCAGACTGAATATACGCCGACCTTCGCCGGCATCTTGCCCGTGCGATTGACCGATTATTCTGCGGCGTTCCTCGGACGGGTTGGTATTGAAGGCGGCCTTGAACGCCTTGCTGAGATGCGAGCCGTCGACGAAGCCGGTTTCGGCGGCGATCGCGGCCAGCGATAGGTCGGTTTTCAGCATCCACCGTGCATGTTTCAGGCGCAGCCGCAGATATGTCGCCTGCGGAGACTGGCCGGTTTCCTCTTTGAAAAGACGCTCCAGTTGCCGCGTGCTCAGACTGACCTTGCCGGCCAGTCGCGCGACAGACAGCGGCGCTGATAGGTTCTGCTCCATCATTAGCAGCGCGCGCGAAATCCGTCCGTCGGTCTCGGCAAATTCGGTCGGCGGCGCCGATTGAGCCGAAGATCCGGGTTTCATGCGATCGATCAACATGATGTGGAGCGCCTTCTGCGCGCTCGACAGGCCCATGCGTTGTTCCACGATATGGGCGGCGAGGTAGGCAACGCCCATGCCGCCCGAACAGGTGATGCGGTTGCCGTCGATGACGAAGAGCTGGTCGGCCACCGGGAGTGTCTCGCCGAATTCCTCCAGGAAATCGCGATAGTGGTACCAGCTGATGCAGCACTTTTTCTGGTTGAGAAGGCCTAGACGCCACAGCACGAAACTGCCGGTGCAAACGCCGATCAGATCGACCTTGGTGTTCGCAGCCTCCAGCAGATAGCGCTTGATCTTGTCATCGATCTGCGGGCCCTGATGCAGCAGGCCGCCCACGACGACGACATAATCGAGCTCGCGCGGATCGAGGAACCGGGAATTCGGATACATCAGCAGACCGCAACTCGAACGGATCGGCTCGTCGGTGTCGGCCATGATGTGCCACTGGCAGCGGATCGGCCGACTGTTGTCGCCCTCGTCGGCGGCGAGACGCAGCACGTCCACGAAGCTGGCCAACGCTGTCAGCGTGAAATTCTTGGTCAGAATGAAGCCAACGCGCAGCGGACGGACCTTTGGTTGCATCACCCCTGCCTTCGCATTCACCGTATGGTCGAATGGCAATCCGGGTGATCGCCGCGAGACGATGCTCCAAAACGGACCCATGTCGCATCATTACATACCTCCAGCGCGCCGGGGCAGGCATTTGCGACGGACTGATCCTAAAAATACATTGCCGCGCGCGCAAGGGCGGCGAAGCGTCTCGCTTGGCGCGCGACGTTCGGGGCGTCGGCTGGGAACCGAGAAGCCCCAGATTGTTGCGGCCAGATCAGGTCGGCCGGTGCGGCGCAGGATGGTCAGCCGGCGGACGGCGGCTCTTCTGGCGTCGCGAACTGCGCTTCGCGGCCGATCGCAGCAAGAAATGCGTCGAGTGCACCGACCGACAGCGATGTCGTGCGGCTGTTGATGACGGGGTGGCAATTGATGCGCTCCGCCGATCGTAAGCGCGCATCGATGACGGGAGTGACCGCCTGATTGGCATCGTTGTAGAGCGCCAGAATCGAGACCGATCCCGGTTCGATCCCAAGCAATTCCTTCAGGGCTTCCGCGCTTCCAAATGACAGCCCGCCCTTGGCGCCGATCGTCTTTGCCAGCGACTTCAGGTGAACGGTCGCGGCTTCGTCGGTGACGAACAGGAAGAACCGTTTCTTGCCGTCGCGGAGGAACAGGTTCTTGGTGTGAATGCCGGGAATGTCGCCGCGTAGCGCACGCGACTCTTCCACCGTATGCACGGGCGGGTGTTCGAACGTCTCCACCAAGATCGACTTGTCTTTGAGGTACTGAAGAATCTCGTCGCTGCGTTCGATGCTCATCCTGCGTGTCCTTGATCGTCGAGGGCGGGACTGCGTGCGCCCGGGGCATGCCGTCCTGTCTACATGGCAGCGATCCGTGTCGCATGGATACGTCGCGAATTCGAGACCCTGGCGAGCGAAGCCGGGCGGCTTGTCGCAAATCTACGTGTTTCGTGTCGGGGCTTTGCAAACTTGCGGCGTTCCGATGTCGCTCTGATCCAACATGATTGGCGGGCTGATGCTGGCCGCGAAGCGGCAGCGAGTTGTAGGCTCCGTCCAATCACAACGTGGACAGCCATGCAGAAATTTTCAGCGCTTTCATTACTACGAGCAGGGCTGACCGGTCATGCCGGCTGGCAGCGACAGTGGCGTTCGCCTGAACCGAAGCCGGGCTATGACGTCATCATCGTCGGTGGTGGTGGCCACGGGCTTGCAACGGCCTACTACCTGGCTAGCCGCTACGGCGTCAAAAACGTTGCCGTTCTCGAAAAGGGCTGGATTGGCGGTGGCAATACTGGCCGGAACACCACGATCATTCGTTCGAACTATCTGTTCGACGAAAGCGCCGGGATCTACGAGCACGCCCTCAAACTGTGGGAAGGGCTGTCGCAGGAACTGAACTACAATGTCATGTACTCACCACGCGGCGTCTTGATGTTGGCGCACAACATTCACGATGTGCAGAGCTTCAAGCGACACGTGCATGCCAACCGTCTCAACGGCATCGACAATGAATGGCTGTCGCCGGAGGAATGCAAAGAATTCTGTCCGCCACTGAATGTCGGTGGGTCCATGCGCTATCCGATCCTCGGCGGCGCGCTGCAGCGCCGCGGTGGCACGGCGCGCCACGACGCTGTGGCATGGGGCTATGCCCGCGCTGCTGACGCGCTCGGAGTGGATATTATCGAGAATTGCGAAGTCACCGGCATCCGCCGCGCGCCGACCGGCGAGGTGGTCGGCGTCGATACGACGCGCGGCAGCATCAATGCAAAGCGCATCGGCGTCGTCGCGGCCGGTAATACCAGCACGGTGATGAACATGGCCGGCGTACGTCTGCCGCTGGAAAGCTTCCCGCTGCAGGCGCTGGTCAGCGAGCCGGTCAAGCCGATCTTTCCCTGCGTGGTGATGTCGAACACGATCCACGCCTATATCTCGCAGTCGGACAAAGGCGAGATGGTGATCGGTGCGGGAACGGACGTCTACACGTCCTATACGCAGCGCGGTGGCCTGCACATCGTCAATCATACGCTGGATGCGATCTGCGAACTGGTGCCGGCGTTCCGGCGCCTGCGCATGCTGCGCAACTGGGGCGGCATCGTCGATGTCACGCCGGATCGCTCGCCGATCGTGGCGAAGACACCGGTATCCGGACTGTACGTCAATTGCGGCTGGGGCACCGGTGGCTTCAAGGCGACGCCGGGATCGGGCGAGGTGTTCGCCAGCACGATCGCCAAGGACGAGCCAAACAAGATCAATGCGCCGTTCACCATCGAGCGATTCCGCGATGGTGCCGTGATCGACGAAGCGGCTGCGGCCGCCGTGGCGCATTGATAGCGGGGAAAACGAGATGCTCTTGATCAATTGCCCCTATTGCGGGCCGCGCCCGGAGGCCGAATTCGCCAATGGCGGGCAGGCGCATATCGCCCGCCCGGCCGACCCGATGAGCCTCACTGACGACGAGTGGGCCGCTTATCTCTATATGCGCGACAATACCAAGGGGCTGCATCACGAGCGTTGGCGGCACGCCAATGGCTGCGGCCGTTTCTTCAATGCAAGCCGCGACACGACCACGGACGTCATCAAGCGCACCTATCGCATGGGTGAGCGCCCCGAAGCCGAACATCAGGGTGCCAAGCCATGACGGGTACGTATCGCGTGCGGCGCGGCGACGTCGCTGAAAGCCGCAACGCAGTTCATTTCACGTTCGACGGAAAGTCGTATCAGGGTCTGGTTGGCGACACGCTGGCCTCCGCGTTGATCGCCAATGGCGTGCATCTGGTCGGCCGTTCGTTCAAGTATCACCGGCCGCGTGGCTTCGTCTCCGCCGGCTCGGAAGAGCCGAATGCGCTGGTCGGTGTCGGCGCGATCCAGTCGCGCTATACGCCGAACCTGCTCGCGACCCAAGTCGAGATCTATGACGGGCTGGTGGCCGAAAGTCAGAATCGCTGGCCGTCGCTCGAGACCGACGCCGGCTTTCTCAACGAATATTTCTCCTCCTTCCTGCCGGCTGGTTTCTACTACAAGACCTTCATGTGGCCGCGCACGGCCTGGAAGAAGCTCTATGAGCCGGTGATCCGGCGGATGGCGGGTCTCGGCAAAGCGCCAGCCGAGCCGGATGCCGATCGCTATACGCAGGTGTTTGCGCATTGCGACGTGCTGATCGTCGGCGCCGGACCTGCGGGTCTTGCCGCAGCGCTCGAAGCCAGCAACAGCGATGCCACCGTGATCCTGTGCGACGAGCAGGCAGAGATGGGCGGCTCGCTGCTGTCCGATCGTTCGGCATCGATCGACGGCATGCAGGCCGCCGACTGGGCGCGCGCGGCGCTCGATGAATTGCGCAAGCGCCCCAATGTGAAGCTGATGTCGCGTACGACGGCGTTTGGCTGGTACCCGCACAATTTTGTCGGTCTCAACGAGCGCGTCACCGACCATCTCAGCAATCCCGCGACGAACCAGCCGCGTGAGCGGCTCTGGCAGGTCAGGGCCAAGGAAGTCGTGCTGGCGGCTGGCGCAATCGAGCGGCCGCTCGTCTTCACCGACAATGACCGGCCGGGCATCATGCTGGCCGATGCTGCCCGGACCTATGTGAATCGGTACGGCGTGGTGCCGGGCAAGCAGGTGGTCGTGTTCACCGCCTGCGACAGCGCCTATCGCGCGGCTCTGGACCTCAAGGCAGCCGGCGCCAGGATCCAGGTGATCGTGGATCTGCGCAAGAGCGCGTCGGGCCATTGGGTCGACAAGGCACGCGCCGAAGGCATCAAGGTCCGCTCCGACAGCATCGTTCGCGGCACGTCCGGCTGGCTGCGGGTAAAGTCGGCGCAGATCTCCAACGCGCAGGGCGGCGATGCCGAGACCGTGGCTTGCGATCTCATCCTGATGTCCGGCGGGTTCACCCCGTCGGTGCATCTGTTCTCGCAGAGCCGCGGCAAGCTCAGCTACAGCGAAGAGCTGCGGGCCTATGTGCCTGGCGAGTCTGTCGAGCGCGAGCGGTCGGTCGGGGCGTGCAAGGGACTGTTCGCGCTCGAAAGCGCCATCGAAAGCGGCGCCAAGGGTGGCCGGGACGCTGCGGCCAAGGCCGGCTTCTCCCCGCGCGGCGAGGGCAGCTATACGGTCTCCGCGCAGTCGGTAGGTGCCGATGCGTTCATCGGCTCCGTGATGGCCGATCATCAGGCGGAAAAGCGGGCCTGGGTCGATTTCCAGAACGACGTGACGGCCAAGGATGTCCGGCTCGCGACCCGCGAAGGGTTCCGATCGATCGAGCACGTCAAGCGCTATACGACCACCGGCATGGCCACCGACCAGGGCAAGCTGTCCAACATGAACGCCCTCGGCGTCGTCTCGAAGCAGATCGACGTCGCTGTGCCGAAGGTCGGCCTGACCACGTTCCGGCCGCCTTATACGCCGACGACCTTCGGATCCTTTGCCGGCCAATCGCGTGGTGATCTGTTCGATCCCGTGCGCAAGACCAGCATCCATCCATGGGCCGAAGCCCAGGGCGCACGGTTCGAGGATGTCGGCGTCTGGAAGCGCGCCTGGTATTTCCCGCAGGTGGGCGAGGACATGCATGCCGCCGTCGCGCGCGAATGCAAGGCGACGCGCGAGTCGGTCGGCATCTTCGATGCCTCAACGCTCGGCAAGATCGAGATCGTCGGCAAGGACGCTGCCGAATTCATGAATCGCATGTACACCAATGCCTGGACCAAGCTGGAGCCCGGCCGGCTGCGCTATGGCGTGATGCTGCGCGAAGACGGCTTCATCATGGATGACGGCGTCGTCGGCCGCATGGCAACGGATCGCTTCCATGTCACGACGACGACCGGCGGCGCGGCCCGCGTGCTGTCCATGATGGAGGACTATCTTCAGACCGAATGGCCGGACCTCGAAGTGTGGCTCACCTCGACCACCGAGCAGTGGTCAGTCATTGCCTTGCAGGGACCGAATGCGCGCAAGGTGCTGGAGCCGCTGGTCGAGGGCATCGATCTGTCGGCCGATGCCATGCCGCATATGAGCGTCCGCGAAGGACGTATCTGCGGCGTGCCGACGCGGTTGTTCCGCGTGTCGTTCACCGGCGAACTGGGCTTCGAGGTCAACGTTCCCGCCGGCTATGGCCGGGCGGTCTGGGAAGCGATTTTTGCGGCGGGCAAGCCCTACGGGATCACGCCCTACGGTACCGAGACCATGCACGTGCTGCGCGCGGAGAAGGGCTACATCATTGTCGGTCAGGAAACTGACGGCACGGTGACGCCCGATGACGCCGGCCTCGGCTGGGCTGTCGGCAAGGCGAAGCGGGATTTCGTCGGCAAGCGCTCGCTGTCGCGGCCGGCGCTGGTCAGGGAAGACCGCAAGCAACTGGTCGGGTTGCTGACGACGGACCCCAAGGTGGTTCTCGAAGAGGGCGCCCAGATCGTGCTCGATCCGACCCATCCGATCCCGGTGCCGATGATTGGACATGTCACCTCCTCCTACTGGAGCGCGACGCTGAACCGTTCGATCGCGCTGGCACTCGTTCGCGGCGGTCGCTCGCGGATGGGTGAGGAGCTCTCGATCCCGATGCCGGATGGCGTGATCAAGGCAAAAGTCGTCGACTCGATATTGTTCGATCCGAAGGGGGAACGTTTGAATGCTTAGTCCTGCGATCATGCGTTCGAACGCGTTGTCCCCAATGCAGTCATCCGGCACCACTGCTGCGTTCGCCACGACGCTCTCGATTCTTCCCGATGCGGCGAAGCTGGTGTTTCGCGGCAAGACCGAGGCGATCGAGGCTGCCGGGGCGCATTTTGGCGTCAAGCCGAGCCTCAAGGCCTGCCGCTTCGCGGCTGTCGGCGGCCGGTCGGTCTATTGGCTGGGGCCGGACGAATGGCTGTTCCAGGCGATGAACGAGGATCCGATCGAGGTATTTGGCGGGATGTCGGTAGCGCTGCAGGCGCAGGCCTGCTCGCTCGTGGATGTCAGCCATCGTTCGGATGGCATCGCGGTTGCGGGTCCGACGGCGGCGCTGGTGCTGAACCATGGCTGCCCGCTGGATCTGTCCCTCAAGGCGTTCCCGGTCGGGATGTGCACGCGCACGGTGCTGGGCAAGGCATCACTTCTGCTGTCACGTTCTGAAGAGCACGTGTTCCATGTGGATGTATGGCGTTCGTTTGCGCCCTATGTCTGGCAATTCCTCGACGAAGCGCGAAGCCTGTCCTAGCAGCCCGGCTGCGCCCTGGAGACCGCGCGATGATTGGAACGTTCGATCTCTTCAAGATAGGCATCGGGCCGTCGTCATCGCATACGATGGGACCGATGAAGGCTGCGGCGCTGTTTGCCAGCCAGCTTGCGGAGCGCGGTCTGCTGAAGGATCTCGCGCGCGTGCAGGTCGAGCTGTTCGGCTCGCTGGCCTGGACCGGTCGCGGTCATGGCACCGACAAGGCGGTCGTTCTCGGGCTTGCCGGCAAGTTTCCGGAAACGATCGATCCGGAAGAGGCGGAGACGCTGGTCGATGGCGCCCGCGCGGCGGGCACGCTGCGGGTGGCCGAGCGGCGCAATGTCCCGTTCGATTTCACCAATGACATCATCTTCGACGGTGTGACCGAGCCGCCAAACCATCCGAATACGCTGGCGCTTTCCGCCTTCGATGCGGCTGGTCATGTTCTTCACGGCGAGCGCTGGTGCTCCGTCGGCGGCGGCTTTGTCGTTCCGGAAGCGCAGGTCGGCGTCGTCGGCATTGTCGAGGACGTTCCCGTCCCGCATCCTTTCAGGTCGGGCAAGCAGCTGCTCGAGATCGGTGCGAAAACCGGTCTGTCGATTGCGCAGATCGTCATGGCCAACGAGATGTCGTCGCTCCCGCCGGAGGAGATCGAGCAGCGGCTCGATCACATCATCCAGGTGATGATGGACTGCATCGATCGCGGCATGACCAAAGAGGGGCAGCTACCGGGCGGGCTGAACGTCAAGCGCCGCGCGCCTTCGCTGCATCGGCGTCTTGTCGCCGCTGCAAGTTCGAACAGCCGCGCCCAGCATGAGGTGATGGATTGGGTCAGCCTGTATGCGATCGCGGTCAACGAGGAGAATGCGGCCGGCAGCAAGGTGGTGACGGCACCGACCAATGGCGCGGCCGGCATCATCCCGGCCACGCTTCGCTATTTCCGCGACCATTGCCGCGAGGCGTCACCTGAGAACATGCGCGTGTTCCTGCTGACGGCCGCCGCTATCGGCGCGCTGTTCAAAATGAATGCGTCGATTTCCGGCGCGGAAGTCGGCTGCCAGGGCGAGGTCGGCTCGGCCTGCTCGATGGCAGCGGCGGGGCTCGCGGCCGTGCTCGGCGGTACCAATGAGCAGATCGAGAACGCCGCCGAGATCGGCATGGAGCATCACCTTGGCATGACCTGCGATCCGATCGGCGGGCTGGTGCAGGTGCCATGTATCGAGCGCAACGCCTTTGGTGCCGTGAAGGCGATCAATGCGGCCTCGCTCGCGCTGCAGGGCGACGGCACCCATGTGGTGCCGCTCGACAAGGTGATCGCGACGATGCGCGAGACCGGGCGCGACATGCAATCGAAATACAAGGAGACCTCGCTGGGAGGTCTCGCTGTCAATCTGGCAGAGTGTTGAGGGAAGACCATGACCCAAGCTGAACTCGCGGCATTCTTCACGACCGATCTCGCTCAAGCGGACCCGACCATCTCGTCGTCGCTGGCTGGAGAACTCGGCAGGCAGCGTGACGAGATCGAACTGATCGCGTCCGAGAACATCGTATCGCGTGCAGTGCTGCAGGCGCAGGGCTCGGTGCTGACCAACAAGTATGCCGAAGGCTATCCCGGCCGGCGCTACTATGGCGGCTGTCGCTTCGCCGACGAAGTCGAGGAGGTTGCGATCGAGCGCGCCAAGACGCTGTTCGGCTGCAGCTATGCCAATGTGCAGCCGAATTCCGGGAGCCAAGCCAACCAAGCAGTGTTCATGGCGCTGATGAAGCCCGGCGACACCTTCATGGGCCTCGATCTTGCGGCAGGCGGTCATCTCACCCATGGCGCCAAGCCGAACATGTCGGGCAAGTGGTTCAACGTCGTCAGCTATGGCGTTCGCCGCGACGACTGCACCATCGATATGGAGCAGCTCGAGAAGCTGGCAGTGGAGCACAAGCCGAAGGTCATCGTCGCCGGTGGCTCGGCCTATTCGCGGTTCTGGGATTTTGCTGCGTTCCGCCGCATCGCGGATGCGGTCGGTGCCTACCTGTTCGTCGACATGGCGCATTTTGCTGGCCTCGTGGCGGGCGGCGCCCATCCGTCGCCGTTCCCGCATGCGCATGTGGTGACCTCGACCACTCACAAGACGCTGCGCGGCCCGCGCGGCGGACTGATCCTGACCAATGACGAGGACATCGCCAAGAAGATCAATTCGGCGATCTTCCCGGGATTGCAGGGCGGGCCGCTGATGCATGTCATCGCCGCCAAGGCCGTGTCGTTCGGCGAAGCGCTGCAACCATCGTTCCGTCAATATGCGGCCGACGTCGTCGCCAATGCGCACGCGCTGGCGGACACGCTCTCAAAGGCCGGCTATCCGATCGTCACCGGTGGCACCGACAATCACCTGATGCTGGTCGATGTCCGGCCGAAGAACCTGAACGGCAAGCTCGCCGAGGCGGCGCTCGGGCGGGCGAACATCACCTGCAACAAGAACGGTATCCCGTTCGATCCGGAGAAGCCGACCATCACGTCGGGTATCCGGCTCGGCTCGCCGGCCGCGACGTCGCGCGGTTTTGGCGTCGGTGAATTCGAAGAAGTCGGCAAGCTCATTGCCACCGTCCTGGATGCGAATTCCGGCGCGCCAGACCAGGGAGCGCCGGAGGTCGAGGCAAAAGCACGTGGCTGCGTCGCCGAGCTGGTTGCGTCGTTCCCGATCTATCGGTCCTGATTAGGCCGCTTGATGGAGCGTGTGGGAGAGGGGCAGGCGGACGGGATATTCATCCAAGGGCTGAATGTTCACGCGCGCCAGCGCCGTGCGTGTCACCGTCCACAAGCCGCAGGCGCCGATCACGGCGATCTTCGAAGGTGTCGGCAAAAGGCTGACGCGACACCGCGCCGACAGGCATCGTCAGATCGCGTGATGCAGGGCGTCCGCCGTCCCGCTGTGCGGCAGCCACACCGACATGTTTCCAGTCCATGGCGATCGCAGCCGCGCGATTGATCCCACCACTGAGACAAGCAAGATGACAAAGAAGAACTGGATTCTGACCTTCTATTGCCAGGATCGCCCGCGCATCGTGTCGGCCGTCGCGACGGCGATTTCCGATGTCGACAGCAACATCTTGGAAAGCGCACAGTTCTGGGACAGGACGACCAATCGCCTGTTCATGCGCATTGCTTTCGAGACGCCGGATGCGATCAGTCGAAAAACACTGGAATCGGTGCTTAATCCGGTGTTGTCGCGATTCGAGATGAATGCTGTTCTGGTCGATGCAGCGTCGCGTCCCCGGGTGATCATCATGGTCTCCAAGTCGGACCATTGTCTCGAGCAGCTTCTGTACCAGGTCAAAGTCGACTGGCTGAAAGCCGAGGTCGTCGCGATCGTGTCAAACCACCGCGACTGCGAAGCGATCGCCGAGCAGGCGGGGATCCCATACTATCACTGGCCCGTCAGCAACGAGACCAAGCTGGAGCAGGAGCGGCAGCTCTACGAGCTCTATCTGAAGGAAGGCGCCGATCTCGTCATTCTTGCGCGTTACATGCAGATCCTGTCGGACGACCTGTCGAGCAAGCTCTATGGTCACGTCATCAACATCCACCACTCCTTCCTGCCGAGCTTCAAGGGCGCGCGGCCCTATCACCAGGCCCACGACAGGGGCGTCAAGATCATCGGCGCCACCGCACACTACGCGACGCCGGATCTCGATGAGGGCCCGATCATCGAACAGGAGACCGAACGGGTGACGCACGCGTCGACCTCGGACGATCTCATCGCCGTTGGGCGCGACATCGAGTCGCGAGTGCTGGCGCGCGCTGTGCGGCTTCATCTCGAGCGTCGTGTCCTTTTGAATGGACGCAGAACGGTGGTGTTCTAGCGCCCGGAATGCGACGACGAATGCTCGTTTGAAAAGCATCGACAGGCCAAGATTTGATCTTCGCGATGAATTTTGCAGCGCAGCGGAAATCATTGTGTTTGCTACGCAAAATAGTCCGACGAGCAGTCGGCGCGCGAACCAAGAACAGGCAGTCGATATTCGGTAGTTATGACGCAATTCTACAAGCAACAGCGCGCGTGCATCCTATCTGCCGCATTCGCGGACCACTAGCGTTGCAGGCTGGATCAACCTGGAAGGATCAGCGATGGGGACGATTAGCAAGCGTGGTTTGGCCGCATTGGCCGTTGCGAGCGTGTTGCCACTGGCCTTTGGCAGCTTCAGCGCGGCCTTCGCCAAGGACAAGGTGAAGATTGCTTTCGTGGGTCCGCTGACCGGCGCTATTTCGCCTCACGGTATTGGCGGACGCAACTCGGCCGAACTGGCCGTGAAGCTGATGAATGCCGAGCCCAACACCAAATATGAGTACGAGCTCGTCGTGCTTGACGACGAATGCAAGCCCAACGTGGGCGTGCAGGTCGTCACCAAGATCGCGTCCGATCGTTCGATCATTGCCGCGATCCCGCATTACTGTTCCGCGACTGCGATTGCCACCGTCGATATCTTCAATCGCTTCAAGATGCCGATGGTCGTGTGGGCGGCAGTGCTGCCCGAAATTACCTATGCCAAGAAGTATCCGGAAGTGCACCGCGTCAGCGGCATCCTGATCGGCCAGAACCGCATCGGCGCGCAGTTCATGAAGGCACGCGGCTACAAGAAATTCGTGTCCTTCGCCGACTCCACCGACTACGGCAAGTCGATGAACAAGTACTTCACCCAGTTCACGCTCGAGAACGGTAATGAGATCCTGGGCAGCTTCTCGGTCCCGCCGGATCAGCAGGATCTGTCGGCCGAGCTGACCAAGATCAAGGAGCTCAATCCGGAGGTCATCTATTTTGGTGGCTTGACGCCGCTCGGCGCGCGCCTCCGCACGCAGATGGCCAAGTTCGGCATCAACGCGCAGTTAGAGGGCAATTCCGGCATCATGGGCGACGCTTTCGTTAACGCCGCTGGTCCGGAGCTCGCCGAAGGCACGCTGACCTTCTTCGACAGCCCGCCGCTGTCCAAGATGCCGGGCGGCAAGATGTTTGCGGATGCCTACAAGGCCGCCGGCTATTCCGAACCGCCGGAAGCTTACGGACCGTTCGCCTATGTCGCCACCCGTCTGGTCATGGAGACCATCGAGAAGGTCGGGCCGGATCGCGCCAAGGTCACCGCCGACCTTGGCGATGTGAAGGACCGTCCGTCCATCGTCGGTCCGGTCACCTTCGACGACCATGGCCAGAACATCACGCCGCTAACCACGAGTTATGTCGTCCAGGACGGCAAGTGGGTGGTCTGGGAAGAAAGCGAATACGTGTCCGGCAAGCGCAAGCTCAAGAACCTGCCGTAAGCGCGGATCGTCGGGACATCCCATGGGTATGATCGGTCAACACCTGCTGAACGGCTTGATGCAAGGAACGATCTATGGCCTCGTCGCCATGGGGTTCACCATCTTCTTCGGCGTCATGAATGTGATCAAGTTCTCGCACGGGGACGTGCTCACGCTCGGCGCCTTCGGAGGCCTCGTCGCCGTCTGGGCGGCGAATGCGCTGGGACTGTCGGTGCCGCTGCAGTTCATTGTCGCGCTTTGCGTGGCAATGGCACTGACCGCGGTGGTCGGCGCCGGCATCTCGCATTTTCTCATCATGCCGCTGCGCAATGCGCCGCCGCTTAATATGCTGCTGATGACGATGATGGTCGGTACGGCCATCCGTGAAGCCATCCGGCTGTTCTTTCCGAACGGCACCAATCCGCAGCGCTTTCCGGAATTGCTGCCGGCCGGTGGTTTCAATATGGGTCCGTCGTTCTTTCGCACCGACGCGATTATTCTGATCGTTGCCGGCGCCGCCTCGATCGGCGCCGTTTACTGGATTATCAACCACTCCAAATTCGGCCTCGCGATGCGGGCGGTGGCCGAAGATACCGAAACGGCACGTGTGATGGGGATCAATTTCGGTCGCATCATCCCGCTGACCTTTGCATTGGGCTCCATCACCGCAGGCTTCGCCGGCATGATCTATGCGCTGTATTACAGCGAGATCAATTACAGCATGGGCCTGCTGTTGGCCGTAATCGGCTTCACGGCTGCGATCGTGGGCGGTCTCGGCAATATCTGGGGCGCGATCATCGGAGGCTATCTGTTCGCAGGGCTGCAGACTTTCGTCGTTGCCGCGATGCCGTCGATGAGCGACTACAAGAACGTGTTCGCTTTCGTGCTGATCATCGTCCTCATCACCTGGCGACCGACCGGGCTTCTCGCCGAACGCGGGAGCGAGCGGGTATGACGCCGACCTCTCGGACGCTTGTACGGGTGCCGGTGTGGCCGCTGTTTGTTGCTGTGGCCTTCGCTGCAGTGGCGCTCACGGCGCTGGTCCTGATCGAAAACCAGAAATTGCTGGGCGCCGCATTGGCGATCACGGCTGCGGTCTGCTTCTGCGCCGCTCGGTTCGGAGGCGTCGCCGCGACGGAAGTCGCCGCTTCGGAAAATCCCTGGCTGCTGCGTGGCCTGATAACGGTGGCCTCGCTCGCTGTCATCTTCGTGCTGCGCGACGACAATTTCGGCCTGCTGATGCTGGCAACGGTGCTGATCTACGCGACGATCTGCCTCGGCCTCACTGTGCAGATGGGCTATGCTGGCCTGACCAACTTTGCAGCCGCGGCTTTCGCCGGCACCGGCGGATATACCGCAGCGATGCTCGGACGGCAGGGCGGTCTGCCCGATGCGCTGGTTTTGGTCTGCGGCGGCTTGGTCGCGGTCTTCATCGGCTCGCTGCTCATCCTCCCGGTGCTGCGCACCCGCGGACATTACGGCGCGCTGACGACCATGGCGTTCGGCGTGATGTTTAATGTCTTTCTCGATGCGAATGACTTCTTTGGCGGGCCGCAGGGCCTGAAGCTTCCCGGTATCAATCTGTTCGGCTGGGACTTCACCAATGACATCCACATCTTCGGCCTCGTGCTGTCGTCCTATGTGAATTACGTGATCCTGACCGGCATTCTGACGGCGCTGGCGATGATCTTTGTCGGACTGCTGGACCGCTCATGGGTCGGTGTGTGGTTCGATGTGGTGCGCCTCGATGAGACCGCAGCATCCGTTTTCGGACTGAAGATAGCTTACTGGAAAGTGCTGGCATTTACGCTCGGCAACTTTCTGGCCGGCCTGATGGGGGCGGTCTATGCGAAAATGACGGGGTTCATCGCGCCCGCGAATTTCACATTCGGCGACTCGCTGGTGATGGTGTCCATCGTGATCCTGGGCGGCATAGGCAATCGCTGGGGCGTGCTGCCAGCGGCCTTGATCGTCGTCCTGCTGCCCGAGAAGCTTCAATTCATCCAGGAATACCGGCTCATCTTCTACGCCGTCCTGGTCATCGCGATTCTGACCATGCGTCCGGACGGCCTCGTGGCGCGCCGGGTCCGGAAACTGCATACAGAGGCAAGCGCATGACGAGCTTGTCCAACGACGTGCTGCTCGAGAGCCGCGGTTTGACGGTCCGTTTCGGCGGCCTGTTCGCACTTAATGAGCTGAACATTGACGTCCGCAATGGCGAAGTGCTCGGACTGATCGGGCCGAACGGCTCCGGTAAGACCACGTTCCTCAATGTGATCAGCGGCGTCTATTCCGCAAGTGCAGGCAAGATCTTGCTGGGTGACATCGACATCACCCGCGAGAAGGCTCACAACATCTCGTCTTATGGCCTGTCGCGCACGTTCCAGCGATCGCGCCTGTGCCTGTCGCTGTCGGTGTTCGACAATATTGCGCTGGGTGCGCAGCGAACGCTGAATAATGGCCTTTGGCACAATATCGTGCAGCGGAAATCATTCGCCGCGGAAGCGCAGAAAATCGCGGATGAAGCCCGCGAGCTGCTGCATGTCTTCAATCCCGCGCTGCCGAACAAGCTGTTCGATCCGGCGATCTCGCTCGGCATGATCGATCGGCGCAGGGTTGAGATTTGCCGCGCATTGATCGGCAAGCCAAAGCTTGTGCTGCTCGATGAACCGTCTGCCGGCATGACCCATGACGAGACGGATCAGGTGGTGGATGAAATTCTCGGCATCCGCAAATCGCTCGGCGGGCTTACGATCATCATTGTTGAGCACGAAATGGGCTTGATCGAACGTGTTACCGATCGCTGCGTCGTGCTGAACTACGGCAAGAAGATCTGCGAAGGCAAATTCCGTGACGTCGCGGCCGATCCTGTGGTCCGCGAAGCCTATCTGGGGCAAGCATGAGCGGTCATCTCACAGTCGAGAATATCTTCACCGCCTATGACCGGGCCGACGTGCTGTCTGGCATTTCGATCGACGTGCAGCCGGGCAAGATCACCTGTATTCTCGGTTCAAATGGCGCCGGAAAATCGACGCTGATCCGCTCGATTCTACGGCTGACGCCGCCGCGCGCCGGCTCCATCGCATTCGAAGGCAAGACGCTCGATCAAATGGCCACGCATGAGATCGTCGGTCTCGGGATTGCGTGCATTCCCGAAGGGCGCCGGATCTTCGCGAAGATGACGGTCGAAGAGAATCTTCGGGTCGGCGCCTATCTCGTCAATGCAGAGAAGACGGTCAAAGCGCGCCTTGGCAAGGTGTATGAGGTGTTCCCGCGCCTGAAAGAGCGCGCCAAGCAGCTTGCCGGCACCATGTCCGGCGGCGAACAGGCGATGGTGTCGATCGGCCGCGGAATGATGACGGATCCCAAGCTTCTGATCATCGACGAGCCATCGCTGGGCCTGTCTCCGCTATTCGTGCAGGAGAACTTCAACATCGTGCGCCGGTTGAACGAAACCGGTGTGACGGTCCTTCTGGTCGAGCAGAACGTCAACCAGACCCTTGCGATCGCCCATTACGGCTATGTGCTGTCGCAAGGCAAGATCATCGTCCAGGGCGACTCCGAGATGCTGGCAAAGAACGAGGAAGTCCAAAGCGCCTACTTCGGTGGAGCGCACTGATCAGAAAGAACATCGCGCTAGCTGATATGGCTGCCGCATCATAACGAAAAGTCAGACTATCATCTGAAAGGAAACGTCATGTCCTCAACCATCCATGAAAGCGCCATCGTCGTCGATGGATTGATCATCTCGGATTTCGGGCGCCCGGTCTTCGAGGACATGCGCAAGGGCGGATTGACCGCCGCCAACTGCACTTGCTGCGTCTGGGAAGGCTTCGAAGCCACCATGCGCAACGTAGTCAAGTGGAAGCGCTGGTTTGCCGAAAACAGCGATATCCTCAAGCAGGTCTACACCACCGCTGACATCCTAAAGGCCAAGGAAGAAGGCAAGACCGGCATTATCCTGGGCTGGCAAAATGTCACTGGCATTGAAGATCAGATCGGCTATCTCGGTCTGTTCAAGGAGCTCGGCGTCGGCATCATCCAGATGGCCTATAACACGCAGAACCTGGTCGGCACCGGCTGCTACGAGTCGAAGGATGGTGGCCTGTCCGACTTCGGCCGCGAAGTCGTTGCCGAGATGAACCGCCTCGGCATCCTCTGCGACCTGTCACATGTCGGATCGAAGACCAGTGAAGACGTCATCCTCGCCTCCAAACAGCCGGTTGCCTACTCGCACTGCCTGCCAGCCGGCTTGAAGGAGCATCCGCGCAACAAGTCCGACGAGCAGCTGCGCTTCATGGTCGATCACGGCGGCTTTGTGGGCGTCACCATGTTCCCGCCTTTCCTGAAGCGCGGTCCGGCATCGACTGTGGACGATTATGTCGAGGCAATAGAATACGTCATCGATATCTGCGGCGAAAACAGCGTCGGTATCGGCACCGACTTCACGCAGGGCTATGGCCAGGAATTCTTCGACTGGATCACCCATGACAAGGGATATGGCCGCCGCCTCACCAATTTCGGCGACGTCATCAATCCCGAAGGCATCAAGACCATCGGCGAATGGCCGAACCTTACCGCCGCCATGGAGAAGCGCGGCTGGAAAGCCTCACGCATCGAGGCCGTCATTGGCAAGAATTGGGTCAATCTCCTGAAGACTGTCTGGGGGGCCTGAGATGGGGAAGCCGCAGGTTGACATCAATGTCGATGACCAGACCGGGCGTTGGTCGGTCGATGCGACCAATATGATTCTGGTGCCGCAGCATTTCTATATGAACAACCACTTCGCCATCGAGGCGGCGGTGGGAGCTGCGGAGCTGGAGCGCATTCTGCGGCCGGCCGGCCATCGCTCGGCCTATTACTGGTGCGAGAAGGAAGCCGAATTCCACGGCATGTCCGGCGTCGATGTGTTCCGTCACTATATGCGCCGCATCACGCAGCGCGGATGGGGCCAATTTGATGTGCTCGACGTGTCGCCGGAAACAGGGACGGCGACAGTGCGCTTGCGAAATTCGGCCATGGTTGATGACGAGCGCCGCAACAGTGGTCGCAAGGTGTGTTACATGTTTGCGTCCTGGCTTGAGGGCTCGCTCGAATATGTTGCCGCAAGTGCCGGTCGTGAGGTCAGGTTGCGGGCGCAGGAGGTCTATTGCGAGGCTGAAGGCGCTCACGATCATTGTCTGTTCGAGGTCGAGCCGGCTTAATTTGAGCCGGCGAAATCCGTCTGCGACGGTATTGAGACGCGCCTAGCCTGGCTAGCGCAATCAGATCGGCCAAGCATTCAGAAAGTTGCAGTAGACGAGAGGCCTCTGGCAGCGGTGCCGCTGCCTCGTTAGGTGCTGCCGCATTTTGGCTCACCGTGAGTTATCGCGCGAATGATCGTGGGTCTGTGCTGCCAAGGGGCGGCTTGCCGTACGAGTATTCCGCGTAGAACCATGATTGGAATCTAACATTTCATGGTGGGCCTCGTAGTGCGTCCACGCAACGACCGCGAGGGCTCCGCCCTATGGGATTGTCCCGTCTCGGCGCAATCGGTTGATACAAGCGCGTTCGATAGGCTTCTCCGAGATTTGTCTTGGAAATATCGTCGAGTACCTTCGAAGCCGATCGTGTCCCGGCTGACCCGAGCTTTGGTGGCCGCGGATTACCTCGATTACGAACCCGTCGGTGGCAAATATCAGTTCCGTCCGCGCATTCTGACGCTGGTTTTTTCGCTACTGAGCAATATGAGAGTTCTGCCCGTTGTCCACGAGCAGTTACAGCGGTTGGCGACGCGAGCGGCTGCACCGTATCGCTCGCATGGCCGGACGCGCCGAAGATGATCTATCTCGACCGCTGTCTGGGAGAGCGACTGTCTTGTTGGTCAAGCGTTTTGATGCTGCCATGGGGTCTTGTCTCGCAGGATTGCGTTGAGGATGGTGAGCAGCTTGCGGGCGAGGGCGATGATAGCGACGAGCTTGGGCTTGCCGGCGGCGACAAGCTTGTCGCGGAACAGTTTGAGCTGCGGATTGAAGCGGGCGGCCACCATCGCTCCCATGAACAACACGCGGCGTACATTGGCCCGGCCGCCGCCGATGAAGCTCTTGCCGCGCCACTGGCCGGATTGCCGGGTCCATGGCGCCAAACCGGCGAGCGCCGCAATCTGACGACGATCGAGTGTGCCGAGCTCCGGCAGTTCGGCAATCAGGCTGCGCGCGATGGTCGGACCGATGCCGGGCACCGACACCAGCAAGTCTTCTTTCTCGGCCCAGGCCGGCGATCCCCGCACGTGATCGCCGATGTCGTCGTCCAGTTCGGACAACTCCTTCTCCAGTGCCTTGTGGAGCCGGGCGATGCTCTTCTTCAGCCGCAGATTGCTGACGCGCCGTGCACGCTGGCTTTCCGCGGCGATCATCTCGACGATCTGGCGCCGACGTGCCACCAGATCGGCTAGCAGCCGCGTCGTCGCATCGGGAAGCGGCCGCAGTTGCGGTTTGGTCGCCTCGGCAAAATGCGCGATCACCATGGCATCGATCGGATCGGTCTTGGCGCGCTTGCCGAGGGCATTGGCAAAGGCGCGCACCTGCGCCGGATTGACCACCACCACAGGCAGATCGGCGCCGCCCAATCCTGCGGCGACGACCGTCTCAAAGCCGCCCGTCGCCTCGATCGCCACCATCCGTGGCGGCCGCGCTTTCAGCCGCGCGATCAGATCATCGATCCCCGCACCATTGCGGGCAACCGCAAAACTCTCACCGCCCGGACGCAGCGCCACATCCAGCCGATCCTTCGACACATCGATGCCAACATAAATCGCGTCCATCTGATCCCATCCTTGCGCAACCGGGCTTGCTGAGCGGCCCAAGCGACTGTTCGGGTTCGATGGAACGGCAAGCAAGCACCCGCGCGCTCCCACGGGCTTGGTGTCCCTCAGGTCACTCGGTCTCCCGCCTGCCACCGCTCCGCACAACTTAGCAGATCCGGCGGCTGGCAAGTTACAAGGTCGTACCGTATTATTTCAGCGTCGGCTCCGCCATCGACATGGTAAGGACGGCGACAGGCCCGAGCCTATCTTGCTTCGCTCTGATGGCGGCAACATGTTCGGCGGTGGTCACGATCTCATGCGCCTACGTCGGCGCATCAATATACACGGCTGCATGCATCGATATAGTTTCCGAACCATAACAGAGGGGTGCAAGTCAGGCCGAGGAGAAGCGTTCGGAACGCCGCGTGGTGGCCGATCGTTCAATGCCGATGACTTGCAGACAAGACCGTGGTTTCTTCCCGGGCTATCCTGCGTGGTGGCTTCGTTGCCCGGCCAGTGGATACTGTCCCAGCGCGTCGAGTTGGCCCGAAATCTTCTGATGAAGACCGATATGCCGTTGGCCGATGTTACACAGGCTTGTGGCTTTGCGGATCAAAGCCACTTCACTCGCATCTTTTCTGCTGCGACCGGATTGCCGCGGGGCTTGGCGCCGCGCGACTGGCAATGCAGGTTCCCCAGCGATTTGCTGAAGAAGGCCCACCGATGTCGGGCAGGGTGGTGAAGCCGCGCATCAGGGTCCTTTCGGCCTCCGCGATGGCGGCGAGGTGGATGTCGCCGACAAGGCTTGTGCGCCAATCAGTGCCCGTATCAGCGGGAAGTGGTGCACGGGTCAGCAGTGCGACTGCAGACGCTCAATCACAATGAACCGACAGAGCCCGATCCTCAAGAAAGCCCCCACGTTCGTTGTGCGATATGGCAAGCGCCGCAAGCACTGTCCGGTTGTTGATTTCAAGCTTCTGATAGATGTGATGGAGATGTTGCTTGATGGTGCCATCAGCAATATTCAGCCGGCGCCCAATTTCCTTGTTCGACAACCCTTCAGAGACCAGGCGCATGATCTGACGCTCGCGCTCTGTCAGCACCGCCAGAACACTCTCCGTGATCGCGATACTCTTCTGTTCGGAAGGTATAACGTGATTGACCGCGGGAAGCGGCAATAGCCTTTGGCCAGCCGCGATCTCCCGCAAGGACTGCACCAGGGGTTCGAGCGGCATGTCCTTCAGGATGACACCGTAGGCGCCAGCGGCGGCCGATAAAGCCAGTTGGCGATCTTCAACGACAGCGGTGAAAAAGACGACCCGCGTTGAAAGCCCCTCGGAGTTGGCGATGGCAACGATTTCCAGCCCGGTCAGGCCCGGCATTTCGATGTCTATAATGGCGATGTCCGGCGTTAAATTTCGAATCGCTTCGATACAGCTCGGGCCAGTGCTGCAGCACGCGACAATCTTGAAGCCGTTTTGCGCTTCAAGCACGCTCGTCAAACCTTGCAGAACCACAGGATGGCGGTCTGCGATCACGACACTGGTGCAACGCATGGGCGGTCCTCAGCCTAGCCCCCCAAAACTTAAACTCCACGCGACCCCGGATATTCCCTTCTTAGCCTAATTTTCTGGAGGCTCAAATTCGTTACGCTACATCGCAACGCAACAAAGAAAACACGTAACAACTTTGGGTGGACGTATCTGAAATTGTCACTCAAGGATAGACGTCCCGTATGACGAAGCACGCACTCCCTCTGCGAAGTTTGCGGTGAATCCCCCGTTTACTATTATGAACGACATCCCTCAGTACCGGCCCATCGCCTATAACTAAAGGTATATAGGGAGATCGAGAATTCGCATCTAACATTCATAAAATCGTCGCAAACGAGAAGGGAGGCGTCTTCAATTCGACGACGAAATGCTTCTAAAAAGACAGAGTTTCTTGCCGACTGAAAATATTCCAATGCCAAAATTTCTGCCGAAGAAGCGGGGCTTAACCGCCGACAGATCACCAAGAATGAGCTGAATTTCAATCGCTCAGTTTTTTTTTAAATCAGTTGCGTATGGTTGGGAGGATCGCGATGCGGAGGCAACAATCTTTTTTTACAATTCTCGTTGGGAAAAATACTTTACTCAGAGAAGGTCTTGCCAGGATTTTACGCTCAGCAAATTTTCGTATCCTAGCCTCAGTATCAAGCGTGGATGATTTGCTCCCGGGTCAACCGCAAGCACACCAGCCCCTGCTTCTTATTGCCCACACCGGCGATGATTTTGACGCCGCGATTGAACAAATCGAACTTTTCAGGGACTACCATCCGGGCGGGCGCATTGCGATCGTGGCCGATCATTATCGAATGGACGAACTGGCTTCTGCGTTTCGGGCAGGTGCCAACGGCTACTTTGTCAACGTTATGACCTGCGATGTATTCATAAAGTCCATCGAACTGATAATGATGGGTGAAACGATCTTTCCTCCGGCATTTCTATCATCTGTTCTTGCTCCCGAAGGCAGTCACCCAGGCGAGACGGGGTCGCGCGACCAAAACAAGACGCAGGCGATTCTTATCGCTACAGAAGATATGACCACGCCGCAGCTTTCTCCGCGGGAAAAATCAATTTTGCACTGCCTGATTGAAGGCGCCTCCAACAAAAGCATCGCGCGGACGATCCATATCGCCGAAGCAACTGTAAAAGTCCACGTCAAGGCGATCCTTCGCAAGCTCCGTGTCCAGAATCGGACACAGGCAGCGATTTGGGGGATGAACAACGGATCACTGGCAGAACCGGCAAACAGCAACTCTCCGCCTTTAGCTGGCGATTCGAACGGTCGGCTTTCAAATCCCGTTGCGATGATCTCCGAGATCAAGAAAAACGAGACGCCAGTGCCACTGGGTGTGATCAACCACGAGCCAAATCATATTGAGGTCTCGCGCATCGACGGTCTGATCCGTAAGGGCATCAACGGAAAGATCTGCGGCGCGGCACGAATCGGCAAATAGTCAGCGATTGTTGGCGTAAGCGAGCAAGTCGCGCCGACCGGTGGTTGTCGGAGCGTGGCGCTCGCGCCGGTGAACGATCGAACATGGATACGTGAGGCGCTGACGATCGCGCGTGTTCTTGCGACGCGCTTCAATAAATCATTCCACCGATCTTGGGCAACGGTTAGTGCGATGTCGCTCGCGCGCGTGAGGGGTGCCGGCGTCAGTTCCTAACAGGCTTTCTGAAAAGCCGGCTCGTTGCGCTGTCGTCGTCATTCCAAGCGCGGCGATGTCAATCGGGCCTCGCGATATCGCGCGCCAGCGATGCGGCCGAAGTCCGGTTTGGTCTGTCACGTCCCATCATGCACCACTGCGAGCTGCAGCTTTGCCGCTGCAATACAGTGCTCGCGTGCAATCCAACTATCATTCCGACATCTCATGCAAACGCACGAAGACGCGAGGATAGTCAGCGTCTAGTTTTCTCGTCAATGGCATTCCGGTTTGGCCATCAGCACCAGGCCGGGCTGTCGCGTTGATATGATGAACGATTGCGCGCTTCAGTAACACAGGAGGATAATATGAAGGCTGTCATTCAATGCGGCGGAAAGGGAATGCGCTTGCGTCCGCATACATCCATCTTGCCGAAACCGCTTATGCCGATCGGATCGCGGCCCGTCCTCGAGCTCCTGCTCAAATGGCTCAGGCGAAATGGCATCAGAGAAGTCTTCATCACGACTGGATATCTGGGCCACCTTATTCGCAGTGTTTGCGGCGACGGCAATCAGTGGAACATGCAGATCGTTTACACGCAGGAAGTGGAACCGCTTGGAACGATGGGCCCGCTGTCGCTTTTGCGAGAACAACTCGACACGCCGTTTCTGGTCCTCAACGGCGACGTGCTCACGGACCTGAATCTCAGTCAGTTCGTGAGCTGTCATCGCCGACACCAAGGTCCCCTCACCATCGCCACCGCCACACGTCCTACCAAGATGGACTTTGGCGTGATCGACGAGACGGGCGGTTGCGTCACCGGATTCCGCGAGAAGCCCGAACTGTCGCATCTGGTGAGTATGGGCATCTACTGCATGGATCCCTCGGTGCTGGACCGCATTCCGTCAGGTGTTCCATTCGGCTTCGACGATCTGATGGCCCAGATGCTGGAAGAGGAAATACCCGTGAACGTATTCAAGCACAACGGCATGTGGCTCGACATCGGGCGGGTGGACGACTTCCTCAAGGCTCAGGATATTGCATGGGACGAGCAGTCGCCCCCGGCATTCGTGGCAACCGTCGCGGCCTGACGAAGACGCTGCATGTCACGGCTGCTGCTCGTGCAATCTCAAACGTATCGTCGAATCCGGGATTGGAGATGAACACATGTTATTGGTATCAGAGCCAGTCCTGGGTCCGGACGAGCAAACAGCCCTAGCCTCTGTCATCGAGAGCGGCTGGGTTACGATGGGAGACCGGGTCCGGGAATTCGAACAAGCGTTTGCTCATCTTCATGAGGCCGAGGATTCAATCGCCGTCGGCTCGTGCACGGCAGCCCTCCACCTCATCCTGCACGCGCTCGGCATTGGGCCGGGCGACGAAGTTCTCGTTCCATCGCTGACCTTCGTCGCCACGGCTAATAGCGTTCTCTATGTGGGAGCGCGCCCCGTTTTCGTCGATATCGATTCGGCCGAGATTCCGTTGATGTCGCTGGATGATGCTGAAGCCAAATGCACATCGAGAACAAAAGCGATCATTCTCGTCCATTTCGCCGGTTACCTCGCGCATCGCGACACTTGGCAGTCTTTCGCTCGTCGCAAGGGCCTGCTCCTGATCGAGGATGCAGCTCATGCGCCCGGACTGCCCGCAGTGGGGACTTATGGCGAGGCGGCAGCATTCAGCTTTTACGGCAACAAGAACATGACGACCGCCGAGGGCGGCGCCATTATCGCCCGCAGCCGTGCTTTGAGGGAAACCATCAAGCGAGCACGGTCTCATGGCATGACAAGCAGCACGCGACAGCGCCTCACCAGTCGTCGTCCCGACTACGATGTCACGATCCTCGGATTCAACTATCGTATGGACGATTTGCGCGCTGCCGTTGGCCTTGCCCAACTCAAGAAACTTCCGGAATGGAATGACACCAGGCGACGCCTGTCACTGTGCTATCGTCAGTTGATGGCAGAGCATTGCCCAGCGGTGATGATACCCTTCGCGAATCCTTGGCCATCGGCGCACCATCTGATGCCGGTCGTCCTGCCGACGGCAACCGATCGGCAGCCTGTGATCGATCGGCTACGCAAGCGCGGCATACAGACTACCATTCACTATCCCGCGGTCCACCACCTGACATTCTACAGAGAACTCTATCCCGATACATTCTTGCCGCGCACCGAGGAATTTGCCCAACGGGAGCTCACGCTGCCGCTGCACCCCCGGATGAACCCGGCCGACGTGGAACAGGTAGTGAATTCCCTTGCAGCCGCACTTGGCACGGAGTTTCCATTAGGAGCAATCGCGTAGCCATGCGCGGGGCAGCGAACCAGCTCCTGGCGTCAACTCCTGCTACGCAGGTAGGCTTGCGGCGCGCCCTTGACATTCTGTTTGCCGGTGCTGCGACAGCCTCTCTCGCTCCTCTCTTCCTGATCGTAGCACTTGCTATCTGGATCGAAGGCGGAAGGCCGATTTTGTTCTCGCAACTTCGTCTCGGGCAAAATGGACGACCATTCCGTATGTACAAATTTCGCAAGTTCAGGCCGGATTGCGACCGGTATGGATGTCCGCTCACAATGGAGGGAGACGGCCGCCTGACTAGGATTGGCCGCATCCTTGCCGCGAGCAAGCTGGACGAGTTACCGCAACTCTGGAACGTTTTGCGCGGCGACATGGCGCTCGTGGGACCGCGGCCTGAATCGCTCGCATTCTTCGACTGCTTTCACGGTGGCTTCGAGAAGCTTCTCGACCACAAGCCCGGTCTTGTTGGTCCGTGCCAGGTCATGTTTCGGCATGAAAGCAAGCTCTATCCCGCTGACGTTGCGGCTGTGGATTTCTATCGACAAGTTCTGTTCCCGACCAAGGCGAAAATCGATCTCGCTTATTTCCCGCGCCGAACACTGGCTTCTGATCTCGGCTGGATTGTTCGTGCGGCCTGGGCAATCGCGGTGGGATCGTGGACCGAATACACGCGGAAGAATCAATCGAGAGAATCTAAACAACAAACCGGACATTGACGGCCATGAATTACCTTGGTGCCAGAATTCTCGTCACGGGAGCCGACGGTTTCATTGGCTCGCACCTGACCGAAGCGCTTGTTTCGGTAGGGGCCAACGTTACCGCTCTTGCCCAGTACAATTCCTTCGATAGCCATGGTTGGCTGGACGACCTTCCGGATTCGACCCGAAAGAAAGTCAACCTGGTTCGCGGCGACATCCGCGATGCGGCTTTCGTCGGTCGTCTCGTACCCGGCCACGAAATCGTCTTTCATCTCGCGGCACTGATCGCGATCCCCTATTCCTACGTCGCTGCGCAATCCTATGTCGAAACAAACGTGCTCGGCACCTTGAATGTGCTTGAGGCCGCGCGGCAGTGCGGCACCGAGCGGGTCATTCACACGTCGACCAGCGAGGTCTACGGCACAGCCATAACAATGCCGATCGATGAAACTCATCCGCTGCAGGGACAATCGCCGTATTCCGCTTCCAAGATAGCCGCGGACATGATGGCAGGGGCTTTTGCGAAGTCGTTCGGCGTGCCAGTCGTCATCCTCAGGCCATTCAATACGTTTGGGCCACGACAGAGCGAAAGGGCGATCATCGCTGCCATCATACGGCAAGCGTTAGATCCTTCCTGCCCCGCGATCATGATCGGAGATGCAACAACCGTACGTGACCTTACATTCGTTGCAGATACCGCGGCCGCGTTCATGGCTGCCGGACTGGCCGAGGGCATCGAATACGGCCAGCCATATAACGCAGGTAGTCAGCGGGCGATCATGATCCGCGACCTGATTGATGTCATCGTCGATCTTACTTCCAGCGAAAAGCCTGTGCTTCAGGATGAGAAACGTCTGCGACCGACAAATTCGGAAGTGCGAGCGTTGCTCGCTGATTGCACCCGTTTCGTCCATGCAACGGGATGGTCACCGCAGGTCACGCTGCGGGAAGGGTTGGAACGGACAGTTGACTGGTGGCGTCATCGCCTTTCGGGAAAGCAAGTCCGGCGGCAGAGGGATTTCATCACATGATGGCCCGGCTGGGTTATGCCCGAGCTCTCCTGTGCTGTGGCGCCCTTGTCTTGCTCGCTTCCTCAAGACCCGCCTCAACGGAATCGCTCGCAAACGCCCAATTCCTCCCGGCGCCCGCCATGGATTTGCCTGGCTATCTCGCGCCAGTCGTCGATGCGTCCCTCGGTACGACCTTGGTTCGTGTGACCACGCCTGAAAGTCCGATGGGAAACGGCATGGTTTGCAAGCGTTCCTATTGCACCCATCGCTATTCGAGTGCGCAGGCGTGGAACGCCGACCAGAGCCTGCTTTTGATTGTCAACGGATGCAATGGCCTGTGCTTTCTTGATGGGCACACCTATGCTCCACTGTTCCGGCGACAGCGCGGGGGTGAATGCGAATGGCATCCGCAAGATCCAGAGCTCATGATTTGTGTCGCCGGGCGTCGCATTTCGCGATGGGCGCCGCGAAGCAACGCCGAAGATGTAATTCTTGAGACGGAAGTATATCGGGAGCTTCAATTCGGCCCGTACAAGGGCAATCCCTCATGGGACGGCAACCGTATCGTGGTGCGCGCCATCGGCCAGCAGGGCACGCTTGTCGCATTTGCGATGGATCTTTCGGATCGCCGGAAATTTCCTGATATTGAGCTGGCGCGAATTCCCGGCAAAAACAGCTATTGCGGAATCTCGCCGCTGGGCAAGTACATATTCTGCCAGCAGTCTCTCATTGACTTCACAGATCAAGCATTTGTCTTCAGCATTGAGGGTGATCTCCTGCAGAGCTGGACAGAGCATCACCGGCCCGGCCACGGCGACATGACCGTCGATGCCGGCGGTGATGAAGTTTATGTCGGCATCAGTAAGTCGGCGCCCGACAAGTATCAGGTCATCAAACGGAGACTCCAAGACGGACAGGTCACGGCGCTCGCTCCCTATGGAGAAGCTCAGCATGCATCGATGCGAGCGATACGCCGTCCCGGCTGGGTCTTCATGAGTTATGCCGGCGCCGCGCTCGCTCCCGCCGGCGGCAAGAAAGTGGCACCGTTCGCTCAGGAAGTTATCGCACTTAAAATCGATGGCAGTGGCGAATTTCGACGTATCGCGCATACGCGCAATGCTCCGTATGACTATTGGAGCGAAACGCATGGCTCACCTTCTCCTGATGGATCGCAAGTCATCTGGTCGAGCAACTGGGGGCAACGAGGCGGGCCGGTATTTGATTTTGTTTCCCGCATCGACTGGGCTGATCGAGACAGCGGAAACGACTTAGCGCAAGGAGATCGTCATGAAGGGCAACAGGCGCAGTAAGACTTTCGGCTATGTATCCATCGGCTTCTGGGCAGGAATCGTTGTCTTGGCGGGCAGCGACGCTTGCCTCGGAGCTCAATACAGCCTCGCGCCGGGCGATACTGTCGAGGTGTCGGTCGGTGGAGCGCCTGAACAGCGCAATAGAGCTCAGATCCAGATTGACGGCACCATTGCTCTTCCCGGGGTCGGTACGGTACCGGTTGCAGGTCTGACCCCGTCGGAACTTCAGACCCGCATGGAGACGCTGCTGCAGTCCAGGATTCTGCGTCAGCGCTCACCGGATGGGCGCGAGCAGGCGCTCGTCATCAAGCCGGGGGACGTGATCACGAGCGTCGTGGAATATCGACCGATCTACGTCACTGGCGATGTTCTCACGCCCGGACAGTTGGTGTATCGCGCGTCCATGACTGTACGCCAAGCTGTTGCAGTCGCCGGTGGCTTTAGCCTGTTGCGCTCTCGCGGTCAGGTCGGTGCCATCGATCCGGCGGATCTGTTGCGCGATTACCAATCTTTGTCGACCGAGTACATCAAAGAGTATATCCACGTGATCCGCACCAATGCGGAACTCCAGGGCAATGACAGCTTCGATCAGAAGATACCCAGCGAAGTATCTTTGCCGGCCTCCGTCATCGAGTCGATCATGCAATCCGAGGCGGCGTCGCTAAAGACCGCGCAAATCGACTATCGTAAGGAACGAAGCTTTCTGGAGGATGCAGTCAAACAATCGGAGGCTCAGCTCGTAACCCTCAGGAAGCAGCAGGACGGTGAGGAAAAGGGTGTTCAGGCCGATGAGGATGAGCTGGATCGGGTAGCCAAGTTGTTTGGTGCAGGATCATTGCCAAGCCCCCGTGTTACGGAAAGCCGACGCGCTCTTCTGTTGTCGTCGACAAGGCGTCTTCAGACGATGGTCGAAGTCATGCGGCTGCAACGTCAGCGCGACGACTTCGTGCGCCAGATCGAGCGGGTCGCCAATCTGCGAACCATCAATCTGTTGCGCGAGTTGAAGGATTCAACCGTTCGCATGGCGGACTTGCGGGTTAAATTGCAGGCGTTGAGTCAAAAATTGCAGCCTGTCGGCGGTGCGGGAGCACTACCTGTCGGAACCAGCGATCTCCGAGCAGAGGTAACGATCGCACGAAAGGTCGGCCAGCAGTGGAACAGGATCGTCGCATCAGTTGATTTCGATGTAGAGCCGGGAGATGTGGTCGAAGTTGCGCTGCGCCCTTCGGGAGTAGCCAGCGCATCTAACTGAGCCATTGGCACAAGCGGGGGTACCCACAAAGGATACCGCGCTTACGACCTCTGGCCGGACGCCTGCACAAAACTGCGCGCTGAGGCGCGCATCGCTTTTCCAGCCGACATTTCCTCCATGTCATTCAGACCGCTAGAGGCCCCACGAATAGTAGACTGCCTCAGCCAAATGTGCAGTCGGATTACCCCAACTTGAACATTTACATGGCTCATCGAAATTGGAATGCTTTCCCTCCGATCAATCCTTGTCATTCGATTGAAGTAGTAGGCGAAGGGAATGACGACATGTTGAATTTGAACCAGAGTGCCACATTGCCCGGCGCAATTGCATCGCTTCATCCCTGCAGGGAATCCATCTTCAACATTTCGAATCGTGCTCCCGCTATCCGGCCAGACGCTGACCCAGGCAAGAAGCCCGACCTTGGCGAGCAACGTGACGTCCTACACGCGGTTTTGGCGCGTATTGGCTGCGGGCAAGTTCTGCTCAAGCGTGGCTGTGTGCTTGACGTGAGTGCAATCGGACGTGCGATATTGGAACGCGAATGCAACCTCACCACCAGCCCTGAAACGCTCTACAGCGCCGTCAAGCAGCTGGTGAACCGCGCGGGAGCCCAAATTCCCGTTGGCTCGACATCATGGCTCGCGACTTCCTTCAAGGAGGGCGTCACCAGCCTTGTAAGCCAGATGGTCAATGTTTGGACGGATGAAACCAGCACCATCATTCTGCTCGATCTCGACGCTCATCCGGAGCCGACGCCCCAAGCGCTCCGGTGTTTGTTCGGCTTCACAGCCGCGGAAACCCAGCTTGCAGTCGAATTGGCGCGCGGCCATAATTTGCTTGATATTGCTCGCGCCCGACGGCTGAGCCGGACGACGATCCGCTCACATCTGGCCTCCCTGTTCGTCAAGACACAGACACGGCGGCAGGCGGAGCTGGTTGCATTACTCGGGCGTGTCGCCGTCCTGCCTTCTCCCGGTAATTGAGTCTGACGATAGGCACCCAGGCGAGCCTCCTTGTTCATCCGGGCACAAACACAGCGGCAAGTGAAACGGGTCGCCGACAGGCCTGCTTTGCTCCGACGTTTGAACTGATTCTGGATCTGACGACACGACGCTTCAGCTTGCGTGCATGATGCCAAACGCGCTTCGGAGTAATCCTCTTGGTGTCGATGTCTCAATTCTTCAGGATCGCCGAATACTTCCGACGCGGCCGTCATTCGAACGAATGAAGACACTTTGTGATCGCCTCGTAAGCTCACATCGTCCGCTCATACGCGAGGACATCGAAATTCATCTGTAGCCGATTCTCCGGATCGACTGGGCTGCATTCCGATTGCGACCGAAAGGATTAGCATGACGTTGCATGTGCTTTGTGTGGGAGGCGAGGATCATGCCCTACGGATCCCATTTCTGGCAGCTTTGCGCAGTCGTGGCTTTCGGGTGAGCGCTGCCGGTACTGGCGCCGCACTCCCGTTCTCAAATAGCGGCATCGAGTATCATCGCTATGACTTCAATAGATTCGGTGCACGGGTCGCTGACCGCCTAGCTGTCGGCCAGCTCTCACAGCTTGTGCGTGGCATTCGACCGGACGTTGTTCAAACGTTCGATACCAAACCAAATCTGCTTGCTCCTCTTGCGGTGAGAGGCGCAATTCCCATTGTGCGCACCATCAACGGAATGGGTTGGGTATTCTCCTCCGCACAGCTGAAAGCTCTTGCATTCAGGCCAGCCTACCTGGCGCTGCAGCGGTTGGCCGCCTGCTGGACCTCGGCAACGGTATTTCAAAACAAGGAGGATGGCGACTTTTTCCGCCGCTATCGTCTGCTTGGCAACAGCCCCGCTGTACTGATCGGAAGTTCGGGAATCGATGTCGATGCTTTCGACACAGCGCGGGCTCAGGCGCCGTCCACCGCAAAACTTCGTACAGAGCTCGGACTCGGTGACGACGAAGTCGTCATGACTGTGAGCCGACTGACCGTACAAAAAGGCATACCCACGCTTCTGGATGCGGCGGCGATTGTCCGCGAAGTGCGGCCCGGCGTTCGTTTCCTGCTTGTCGGTCCAAGGGAGAGCGAAGGTCCTTTTGCCGTGGATCAGGCTTTGATTGATCGATATGCACCACACGTAATCGCTCTCGGTGCGCGATCCGACGTTCCTGCGCTTCTCGGAATCGCGAATGTCTTTGCCTTCCCGACGGAGTATCGGGAAGGCATCCCCCGTGTTCTGCTGGAAGCAGGATTGGCGGGTGTGCCTATTGTCGCCACGCGTATGCCAGGCTGCGGCGATGTTGTGGTGGAGAACTGCAATGGCCATTTGGTGCCGCCCCGGGACCCGCGTGCGCTCGCCGCAGCCATTCTCGATCTTCTCCAAGATCCTGCCCGCGCAAAGAGCATGGGACAGCGCTCGATCGCGCTCGTGCGCCGTGAATTCGACCTGAACGTCGTGGCTGACCGCTACGCCGATCTTTACAGGAAGCTGATTTTCACCGGGAGGCGAAGCGAAGATCCGGCTGCTTTGTCTCGCGACGTCCATGAAGATCGAAGGGTTAGCCAGCACAGCGGGAAATCATCATGATCGCCAATGCGCTTCTTTCTTTTGGCATCGTGCTTACGACAGCTTCACAGCTGCGCCTTCCCGGAATTCCGCTGGGTGTTGGCGAGGTCTGTCTTGTCCTGTGGCTAGCCTTCGTCTCATTGCGAGTCATCGTTACCGGCCAGATTTACAACGCGACAGCTTTGCTCCGAATCGGTGCGTTTTGGGCCTGTCTTGCACTCGCCCTGAGCATAGGGACATGCGTGGCCTATCTGAGCCAGGAGCTGGACCTTCCTACGATGTTGCACGACACCTTCGCGTATCTGTTGGTGGCAGCTTTGACCTGCCTCATCGTCGCAACGATGGAAGCCAACGCTGCCCTACGTCAAACCCAATGGTTCCTGCTCGCTTTCTGGAACATCGCACTGGTCCTTCAGATCGCTGCGGGCTGGTCCATCATCAGCCTGCCGTCGGTCGATCCATGGTATTGGGATCGATTTCGAGGCTGGGCGGAGAATCCCAATCAGATCGCTCTCTATTGCGCCGTTTTGACGCCGCTGTCTCTCAGCCTTGCCCTATCGGCCAAAGGGTTTGGCCGCATAGCGGGATCATTCAGTTGCCTGCTAACCTTCGCCGTCGGGCGCCTGACCAAAAGCGATACATTTCTTGTTGCGATGGTGATTGCCACCGCGATCTTTTCTTTGCTGCGTTTGCGCAGTTGGCTGACCTCGCCACAGCACAGACTAAATTTCCGGTCGGTGGTCGCGGTTCTGGTCATCGCCGCCGCCGTCCCGCTGGCGCTCGCATTAGCACCGTATGCCGTTGCGACCGCCGATGAGTTTGAAGGTCTGGCAATCAGTCTGGCCAAGGACCGTGGCGGCGAGGCAACGAAGCGCACCGCGTCTCTGCGACTGCAACTCTGGGAAGATGCACTCCATCGAGGGCTGGAAACCGGATCGCTCGGGCTGGGGCCAGGCCCGCATCTCGAGAAGCCGAACGTCGCCAATAACAAGGCGCTTCCAACTCCTTTCGAAGCCCATAGCACACTGCTGGATATATTTACGCAAGGTGGCCTGCTCGCTGTGATTGCCGTTTGCGGCCTCTTCGCAGGCACGTTCATGCTTATGTTCCGCGCGAAGCTCGATGCCCTGGCAGCATTGTTCGCTGCGCTGGCCATTTTCAGCATCAGCCATTTCATCTTGCGTCATCCCATCGTGTGGTTCGCGTTTGCTCTCAGCCTGATCCTCGGATCGGCGCGCCCGCCGTCGCCGCACACGCGTATCGGAAGCTAGATCATGTGTGGAATCGCCGGAATTCTTCAGATGCCACAAGCTTCCCGATCCGCCGATCTGGATGCGATCGGCCGAATGACGAATCGTTTGCACCATCGCGGACCCGATGCCCACGGCTCGTGGTGCGATCGTGACGCCGGGATTGCATTCGGGCATCGCCGGCTCTCCATCGTTGACCTCACCGACGCGGGGCGACAACCGATGTTTTCCGAGAGCGGCCGATTCGTCATCACATTCAATGGTGAGATCTACAATCATCCGTCGTTGCGACAGGAGCTTCAACGCCTCGGCCAGAACTTCATCGGCAGCAGCGATACCGAGGTCTTGCTCGCGATGATCGAGAGATGGGGATTCGAGGCTGCCCTGGCGCGCTGCAACGGCATGTTCGCAATCGGCCTTTGGGATCGGCAGACCCGTACGCTCCATCTGGCCCGCGATCGAATGGGAAAGAAGCCCCTATACGTCGCCAGAACGAGAAATGCCGTTGTCTTTGCTTCAGAGTTGAAGGCGATCGACGCGTTCCCCGATTTCGTTGAGGAGGTCAATCCGCGCGGGGTCGCTGAATTTCTCGCTCGCGGCTGGCTACCGGATGAACATTGTATATGGAAAGACGTCTTCAAACTTCCGCCCGGCAACATTCTATCTTTCGGCGCCGATGAACTTCTGGCATCTCGGGATGCTGCAGCGCTTCGGGCAAAGGCGCGCACTTGGTGGTCGCTGACCGACATCGCAAAGCACGGCCGAAGAAACCCCGTTTCCGCGGACGATGGCGAGCTCGTGTCGCATCTTGATGGCCTGCTTCGCGAGGCTGTCGGTGAGCGCATGGTTGCCGACGTGCCAATCGGGCTGTTCCTGTCCGGTGGCATCGACAGTTCAACTGTCGTCGCCCTGATGCAATCCCAATCCGCCCGGCCCGTCCGCACGTTCACTATCGGTTTCGGCGAGCCCGCCTTCGACGAAGCGGCCAGTGCCGCGGCTGTGGCTCGTCACCTCGGCACGGACCACACGGAGCTACGTCTCACTCCCTCGGAGGCCATGGATGTCATTCCCGAACTGCCCCGTATTTGGGACGAGCCGTTCGCCGACGAATCGCAGATTCCGACGCTGCTGCTATCTCGCCTCGCCCGCCGGGATGTAACTGTTGTCCTCTCCGGTGACGGCGGAGACGAATGTTTTGCTGGATATTCCAGGCATCTTTTGACCGCCCGTCTGGCTCCCCTTCTTAACTCCAATCGAGCACTTCGGCGAACGGCGGCAATGGGTGTGTCATTGCTCGCCCGCGGTTTGCGGGAAGACATCGCTGACGCGTTGCCTCTTCCAGGCCGCCTGCGACGGATGATCGGAAGCGACCGGATTAACCGCCTTGCGCAACTGTTTGCAGGCGATGACGCCGACGACATGTACCGGAAAGTCATGCGGCTTTCCGAGCTGCAATTGACTCCGGAGCAAGTCACCGATTCGGCTAAGGTGCCGCCGCTGAACGATCTTCTATCCGACTTCATTGTGCGGGACATGATCGATTATCTCCCCGGCGACATCCTGGTGAAGCTCGATCGCGCCAGCATGGCGACAGGCCTGGAAGCGCGCTGTCCAATTCTCGACCATCGCGTCGTGGAATTCTCCTGGCGGCTGCCGAACACGGCCAAGGTGCGCGACGGACAGGGCAAGTGGATCTTGCGGCAGGTTCTCAGCCGTTACTTGCCGCGCCACTTGATAGATCGACCCAAGCAGGGCTTCGACGTGCCTGTCGGCGCCTGGTTGAAAGGCCCCCTGCGCTCATGGGCTGCAGACCTGCTCTCCGAATCACGCCTTAACCGCCAGAATTTGCTGGACGTACAACGAGTCCAGAGCTGCTGGCAGGATCATCTGAGTGGCAATCGCGATCACTCGCGAATGCTATGGGCCGTCCTGATGTTGCAATCATGGCTAGGAATGATGGTTGAACAGAGTACGTCCCGATCGACAGATACCCTCGAGCCCGCACAGTAGAGGAGCGAGCTATGGAAGCGTTAGTAGGAAGACGTATTCGATCCCTGCAGGCTCTTTCGCCGGATATGGCAGAGGACGAACTTGGGCGGCGCCTGACGGAACAATCCCTGGCTTCAAATGACGGTCTCCAGTCTTTGAATCGCGTGCTGGATAGCGTGCGGAAGTACAGGCGGCTTGTCGTCAGGATGATTGTCGTCGGCGCCTTGCTGGCTGGAGTAGCCGGCCTTCTTATGTCTCCTTCTTATCTGGCGACGGCACAACTTGCTGTTGACGTCCGACAGTCCGGCGCAGTCGATGCCTTGAATGCCGGTGGCGCATCCGCAGCACCTACACCGGCCGCCGAGGAATCCACCATCGACACACATGTCACGGTGCTGCTTTCCGACGCCTATCTGCGGAGACTCCTTCCAACGCTCCGCGCTCTCGAAGATGCGAGGCACGGTGCTGAAACGGGGTCACGAACGTGGATGCAAAGCTTGCGCACGCTCTTTGGTCGTACATGGTCAGCAACCAAGGAGCTGCTGCTTGGCAAGAACCACGAGCCCGATGACGGGTCGGCTCTCGCTGCGCTAAAGCGCAGCTTGAAGGTTGGCCAGGAGCGGCGCTCCAGAATCATCGCCGTTACTTCTACGGCCGCCAATCCGCAACGAGCGGCGGAAATCGCCAATACGGTTGCACAATCGTATGTCGACGAGGTCGCGCGTCAGAAGCAAAGCGATGTGGAATATGCTTTGAGCTCCATCGCGACACAGTCATCCAAAGTTCAGCGCGACCTAGCAAAGGCCGAGGAAGAACTAAAAGCCTCCCGTCTTGGCCAGCCCTCTCCCTCACGGGACGCCGCGCTGGAGTGGCAGGTCACCACGCTGGCGCAACAGTTTGAAACGCTCCTGCGGCGGCGGCAGGAGCTCACCGCAAAAGGTCTGACCGCGCAATCAGACGTCAGTATTCTCGCCACGGCCACACCGCCAGAACGACCGACCTCATTACACCCGTTACTTATGATTCCTCCTGCCGCAATTATCTTCGCTCTGCTAGCTTGTGTTCTCGCAGTCGTATTGAATCACTTCGATCGGACCCTGCACACGGAAGCCGACGCCGCTGAAGCTCTGCGTATTCCATGCGCCGGACTGATACCTTCGATTCCACTGGAGCCGGGCAAGCAGCCGCATTATGTTTTGGAGGAGCCTGCGAGCCACTATGCCAGAGCAATCCGCTCCATTCTGGTATCCATACTGGCCTCCGACCCGGCAACCCCACGATCGCAGCGTGTTGTCCTCGTCAGCTCCAGCATCGGTGGGGAAGGCAAGACCACACTTGCATGGAGCCTTGGTCTTTACGCTGCCCGGCTCGGGTGGCGCACTCTACTCCTTGACTTTGGCCAATTCACTCGTCGACCGGGTGGCGAGAGCGCCAACTTACTCAGTGTACTGGCGTACGGCCGTCCACTTGCAGACGCGATCGAACATATCCATGAGTCCGGAATTGACTACCTGCCCGCCACATCGTTTGGGGGACATCGGCTTCGGATTCTCGCCGACCCCAAGATTCCTTCGTTGCTCCGACAGCTGAGCGACACCTATGATTTCGTGATCATCGACGGACCTTCGCTGCTGGAAGCCCCGGAAGCAAGACTTCTGGCGAGTTGGGCTGACCACGTTTTGCTCGCCATTCACTCTGGAAGCACCGATCGTGAGGCGGCGCAGACCGCGCTGCATCAACTTGTTCGGACAGAACATCTCAACCCTGCCCAGAACACGAGATTCTCGTCGGTCTTAACTCGTGTCGAGCCGCTACAGCAGGACCAGTTCGGTGAGCGCGCACAGCAGCTGGTCAAGAGGACTTGGGGCGCACTCTGCCGGCGGTCGAAGAGAGCAATCACGTGGCGAACGTGGCGCGGAGACGCAATCGAGCTGAAACGCTCCGGATCACCCAAACTGAACCCCCGCAATTGGTTGAGAAGCGATTGAGGGCAGCATGATTATCGAGACCTTCGGTCCACCAGGCGCTGGCAAAACAACCTTTAGTCAGGCACTCGCTCAACGCCTGCGTGACCGCGGGTATGAGGTCGACCTCGTACTTACGTTGCCGCATCTATCCAATCATCTTCTGAACTTTGGTGGATTTCTTCCAGCGCTGCAGCGCGTCACTCTCGCGATCTTCGCCACCATCGCAATCTTGTGCCGTCCTTTCGCAAATGCCCGAGGGTTGCGTCTAGCGAAAGACCTGCTCCGACTAATGCCACCCAACAATCCCGTTTGGTGGATCAGGCTTAGCCAATACGTCGTCCGATTCTCCTGCGTGTGGAGAGATTCGCACAAGTCAGATCGCATCGTCTTGTTCGACCAGGGCTTTGTGCAGATCGTTTGCACCTTGGCCCTGTTTAGCCGAGCAGACGAGAAGACGATCGCTCGTGCAATCGGCATGAGGACGCAATCCGATCTGCTGATCCGGTTTGATGCTCCGAAGGAGCTGTTGGAAAAGCGCCTCCATGAGCGAATACACCAAAAAACCTACATGGAGAAATGGTTCGAGCCTGACGTAGCGACCTTTCTCAAGGCAAAGCCGATTACTGACTACGTTGGCTCATTACTCGCGGCCGAGCATCAACGGGTGATCTGCATCAACTCGCTTGATCCCGGCCTGATGTCCAGGGCTCTCGACCGTATCGAAGAAGAGGTCTCGAGTAAGTTCAGGCCCAACGGAACGGTCAGCTCGTCACCCGACCCAGGGGAGGAAAGTTTTGAACCTTATGCCGAGAAGTTCACGCCGCCCCTGCCGACGCCCGAGACAATCGGAGCTTTCACAGCTCCGGCTCAACCCGAGCTCGCTCGGCGCATGGCCAGCGCAAGTCTGTGGGCGTTCGTTATCTATGTTGGCGGCGCCGGGCTGACGTGCGTGGCTCAACTTGTCATTGCCCGTACGATAGGAGCGACGAGTTACGGTATCTATTCATACGTTTTGGCTTGGACGACCCTTCTCTCCTACATCGCGGGACTCGGGTTCAACACGGTTCTGCTGCGATATGTGCCGGCCTATAGCGCGACCGGAAAGTGGCCATTGGCGCGCGGAGTTATTCAATTTGCATTCGGACGATCATTGTTGGTTGGGATGTTGATTGCGCTCTGTGGAATCGCCACCGCACTATTCCTGTCGGAGACGCTTCATCGAGAGCTGACTGTCAGTCTGGCGGTTGGCATGGCGACCGTCCCATTGGTCGCGCTTTACGTTCTCGGTTCCGCTACGGTACGCGCGCTGGGTGGCGTCATTTCGGCAATTGCCCCCGAACGATTCGTTCGGGACGGCCTTATGGTCGTTCTGCTTCTACTTGCTGTGGCACTCAACGTCACGCCAATCGATGCGACAACGGTTTTGATCGCGTTGATGGCAAGCTCTGCCGTCACAGCTGCCATCGTCGGACTGAGCATGCGGAAGCTTTGGCCGCCACAACTACGCTCGGCGGTGCCGGCTTATGCACCCCGCGACTGGTGGCATCTCGCCTGTCCTGTCATGATCTTGATTGGAGTTGAGGTTCTCATGAGCCGCGCCGGCGTGATTATCCTCGGCTGGACCGGCGATGCCCACGAGGCTGGCATCTTCGCACTGGGGTTGAATTTAGCTCTTTTTCTTGTTCTCCCTCGTATGGCAGTAGGGACTTTCTTTTCGCCAAACGTCTCGAAGCTTCACGCTCATCGGAATGAGGCAGCGCTTCAGAGTCTGTTTGCTCGAGCAACTGTCCTGTCGCTGGCTGGAACAGTCGTGCTGGCACTTCCACTTTTGTTGCTGACGGTACCGCTACTCCGCTTTTTTGGCGAGGAATTCGTTGCAACAGCTCCGGTCGCCCAAATTCTCGTCGTCGGACAGATCTTTGCTGCTGCTACTGGTCCGCAGCAAAATCTTCTGACCATGACTGGGCACGAGCGAGCAGCTGCCGCAATCACAGCGATCGGAGCCATCATGAACGTTGTCGCCTGTGCGATCGGCATTGCTTTTTTTGGAGTGATGGGTGCCGCCGTTGCGACGGCCGTGACGAATGTAGCCTGGAACATGGCAATGGCGATCTACATCTACAAACGCGTGAACATGACGGCCGGCCTGCTCTTTGCCTTTGTGGAGTTTCGTCGGCCCGCCGCCGCTGAATAGCCCGGTAATTGGATAGAGGCCGGAAAATTGGTGCAGTCCTATCATTCACTCGAAGGACGTCAATAGCCGACGTGTGGCCTACGATCTCCATCCCGCAACGGTGAGTACCGTCATGCAACTTCAGAGATTTCCCGACGGATCCTTGGCGAAACGCGCGAAAACGTTCGCTGGCGGGCGCGCACTTTCCGGAGATTCAAGCGAGCCTGCACAAGCCCTCTGGATGGAACCTCCCGAATTGCCTCTCGACCTAGGCGGGCCTGTCGATCGCCCGTTCGATCGTATGGGGGCCGAATTTTCTGGCGTGCCCGCGATCACACATCTGGATGCGGTGGCAAAGAGATTTCCGAACAACGTAGCCATCAGCGATGACACTCGCCAAATCACATATTCGGATTTTCTGATCAGAGTTCTGACGCTGGCTCAGGCGATTGCAGCGGTGACTCCCGAAGGGCGGGCCGTCGGCTTGTTGTTGCGCCACTCGATCTGGCATCCGATCGCCATGCTTGCATGTATGGCTGCAGGACGCCCCTTGGTGCCCCTCAATCCACGCGACCCGGACCAGCGACTTGCTCACATCGTCGCAAATGCGCAGATTTCTGTACTGATTGGCCAGGGTGACAGTAGCTCCACCAAATGGATTGACGAAGACGGCCTGCGTTGGATCGATATTACACGCGCCAGCGAACTTTTCGGCGACGCCGCATCGCTTGAGCCGATCTCGGTGGATGCACCTGCCCTTGTGCTCTACACCTCGGGTAGCACCGGACAGCCAAAGGGTGTTGTGAATAGCCAGCGCAGCTTGCTCCAGCGCGTCCAGCAATATGCGGATGCATGCCACATAGACGCCACTGACGTCTTCATGCCTCTGAGCGGCCCTACGACCATTGCGGGCACCAGAGAGATGCTCACGGCCTTGCTGACCGGCGCAAGATTGCATATGGCGGATGTCGAGGCCCTTGGCCTTCGCGGCGTGTTGCGTCAGATCCGATCGCAGCAGATAACGATCACCTACATCGTTCCCGCTCTCCTGCGGGCAGTGATTACCGCGAGCGAAACCGGTGATTTCGAATCGCTCCGGGTTGTTCGCATCGGCGGCGAGAAGGTGCTGTGGACGGATGTTGCACTCGTCCGAAAGGTCGTGAAGCCCTCCTGCTTCATCCAGATCAGCTATTCGTCGACCGAGACTACCGGCACGCAGTGGTTTCTTCCCGACGAATGCAAGGAAAGTGATTTCAGCATACCCCCGGTTGGCTATTTGCTTCCCGGAATGTCGTTTGCCGTCGTCGACGACAACGGGGTGCCTGTGCCCACCGACGAGGTTGGGGAGCTGATCATTAAGAGTATGCACGTGCTGCTTGGTTACTGGGAGAACGGTCAGGTGCTCCCTGCATTACCCGACCCGGATGACGACCGTTGCCGCATCTTCCCGACAGGCGACCTTGTTACTGTCGATCCGCGCGGATTGATGCAGATGCTGGGACGAAAGGGGCGTCAGCTCAAAATCAATGGACGGCGTGTCGAACCGGCTGAACTAGAGGTCGTCGTACGCAGAATTCCCTATGTGAGCGACGCCGTCGCCATCGTCACCGATTCAAGCGAGCTGGTTATTTTTGCATCGCCAGGTCTCGAGGCCAAAGCAACATTCACGGCTGACGTTCGGGACGTCATCAGGCAGACGCTTCCGACCGCATTGCATCCCACCAGATTGCATGAAATCGCAGAGCTTCCGCGGCTCGCCGGCGGAAAGATAGACGTCGCGAAACTCAAGGTGCTGGATACCGAGAGCCGAAGAGGTCCAGCCCCACCTCAGCCCCCAGGGGCGGGTGAAGTGAAGCAAGCCGAAAAAATAGTGGCGCAGGTATGGACGCGGATCCTAGGTACGACCGACGTTGCCAGCCGCTGGGACGAGGCAGGTGGCGATTCCCTCAAGCTTCTGCGATGCGTGATGGAGCTGGAAGAGCTGGTCGGCCAAGAGCTCAATATGGAAGCCTTCACGGTGGACATGAGCGCAGCCGATATGATTCAGATCGTCGCTGCAGGTGGTCGATCGCAGCGGCAACAAGCCGCCGGAGAACTCCTGCCTCATCTGGTGATGTTGCCAGGCTCGATAGGTTACGGTCCGAGTCTGGCGGCGTTCGGGGCGCAGTTGAGCAAGACGGCTCATGTGATCCCGATCCGCTACCCGGATCTGACGTCTGCCCTGACCGGATGCGGCTCGGTCGACCACATGGCGACGTTGGCGCTGGAACAGATCAACGCCGTTCATCCTCGCGGCGACATACGTCTGATCGGCTATTCGCTGGGTGGCGGCGTCGCATTTGAAGTGGCTGCCCGGCTGATTGCGGAAGGCCGATCGGTGAAATTTCTGGGCATATTGGATACGAATATCGGCCCCCGCAGGAGTGACTATCGGGAGACCCTGTCGCGTACTCTGCAGAGAGTTAGATCACACCGGGTCACGATGTACCGAATGCTGTGTCGCGCTATCGCAAAATGCGTTGCTCGACTCCACTGGGAGGTAAAGTTCTGTCGAATTCTCGATGCGAGGATCTGGACGCACTTGGCCGGCACCCGCTTCATGCTCAAGTTGGAGCTTGAGGAGATTCTCCGGATGCAGGAATTCGGCCGTTGGGTGGCGAGTGCCAAACCTCGCTTGCCAATCACCGGAACGCTATTCCTTTGCAACCGGCGAGGGTCGCCGGCCCATCTCGGATGGGACTCTCTGTTTGCAAAGCTGGAGGTTATTCCGATTGCTGGCGGCCATCTCGATCTCGTTATCGACCCGCATTTGACCGTCAACCGACCGGTCATCGAACGAGCGATCACGTCGTCCTGTTCCTGATCTTCGACCAACAGATCCAACAGATTTGAACGAGGCGATGCAGATCGCAGAGGCCCCCTCTGGATCAAGGTCGCAAGTAGCTCCAGCCTCGCTCTTGCAGCTCCATGATCCGTACCACTCCGGATTTGGTGACCTTGGCCTGCGGGATGAGAGGAATATCTTTCGCCTCAGCTTTTGCCATGTTCTCGCGGGTGTTCCCGCATGCTGAAAAGGTCAGCTGTGGCATGGTTTCGCTCATGGATTTGATGCGCGCTTTGACGGGAGAAGTGTCATCTCGCAGCATATGCAGTCCGGGTCCAAAAACGACCACTTCGATCCCCACCTTTTGACCGATCTCGCTGTAGTGCTGAGCTACATTGCTGACATTATTGAGAGCGAGATTGATTGTCGCGGGGTCATTGACGTCAACCTGTACAACGAGCCGATGGGGCTGCATTCGGATGGCGGCAGTGGTCACCTTGGCGTTGGCGTTCATTTTGGCAGAAGTCTTGGCAGACGTATTGATTTCTACAGCGCCGCTGGTTTGGGTGCTCAGCATCAAGATACTCCCAACGGCGGCCATGCTGGCGAAGACGGCGAGTGATCTGTTCATGTTGTTTCCTTGAGTGTGCTGGGAGTGCGGGCTCAAGTGTGCGCGATAGCGTAATCGCGCGCGAACGGGCGGGTCAAGAATGGTTCAGACAATGCAGGCGTGATCTACTTAATTGCCGCGATTGGTGCGCCTACCTCGTTGTGACTACTTCCATTGCTACATCGACAAACGGCCGATGAAGGCTGTGTCATCAAAATGGACACACATAAAAGCTCACCTGAGTTGTCACGATGTGGTCACAGGCAGTTGAGGTAGCATCGCATTGGCTACCGCGATCCAAAGCTGTTGAGGGCTCCCGCGCAACAAGCAGAACCGCTGCGCGTGCCTCGTCTGCAGTAGGAGCTTGCATTCTGTGGGTCCTCATTGGGGCTGCGGAGGATGGGCTATGCGGTGAAAGCCAATTCCGCGCGCAGGCCTCCGAATCTTCTCAAACACGGGAGCGGAACAGGGCTGAAGCCCTTGCACCTGTGCTTGTCGCGCCCCCCCGAGCAGAACTCAATGCAGCCCAGTCGACGGCTGAAGCGACCAGCACCACGCTAAGACAGGCGCTTGATCAAGAGCGAGCTAGGGCAGACGCCCTTGCGGGTGAACTTGCGACCCTCCGGGCGGAACTCGAGACGGCGCGGGTGTCAGGCAAGGAATCTGCCCAGGCCATCGAGGTAGGGATCAGGCAAACGCAAGCGCTCGAACAGGAGCGAGACAAAACAATCGACCTTATGCGTGAGCTTGCCTTCCTTCGGACGGAACTCGACGCGGCGCGGATCGTGATTTCGAAAGCTGTGCAAGCCACCGAGGCAGAGATCAAGCAAGAGCAGGCGCTCGAACAGCAGGAGCGGTGGAAGGCAGACGCGCCCGCCTATGACCTTGCTTCCCTTCGGGCGGAACTCGATACGGTGCGGATCGCAGCTTCGGACGCCGCAAAAGCCACCGCGGCAGAGATCGAGCAAAAGCAGGCGCTCGAACAGCAGCTCAAACAGCAGCAAGACGGGACGGAAGCCCTCAAGCGTGAATTGATCTCTCTCCGGACCGAACTCGACGCGGCGCGTGCCGCGACGCCGGAGGCTGCGCGGATCGTCGAGGCTGCGAAGGTCGAACAAGAGCGCGCATCTGCAAAGGAGCGCAGCCGGACCGAGGCAGTCGCCCGCGAGCTCTCCTCGGCGCGTCAGCAGATCGAGGAGCATGCCAGCCGCCTCGCGGCGGCACACGCTGAGGTGCTTCGGGCGACGGAGGCCAGCAACACCACGGCAGCAGAGCAGAAGCGAGCTCTTGCCAGCGAGCGCGAGCGTGCTGAGGCACTTGTGCAGGAGCTTGCTCTTGTTAAGAACCAACTGGAGGCTCGAAACCAGCAGCTTGCTGCCTTGAGTGCTTCTCAGACTCTCGCTTCGCGCCAACCCGCCCCTACTGGCCGGAACGAAGGCGCGGCGGAGCCCCATGCGAAGACGACCGAGGGAAAGATCGCCTTGCCGCAGTGGGCTTCCACTCAGGCCGTCGCTTCATATGCGGAACGATCGTCCGTGTTGGAAACGCCACCGCAAGCACGGTCGACCACTCGCGAAGCCGTGCCAAGTGTGGAGCCGAAAGTCCCCGTGGCATCAGAGGCAACCGTGCTGGCGAGTGTCGCTCCCTATTCTGTGGCGGACGAACAGAGACTGCTTGTTCGGGCGAACGCATTGCTCCGGCAAGCTGACATCAGCGGGGCGCGCCCATTGCTTGAACACGCTCTTGGACATGGTAGCGCGCGAGCCGCCTTTATGCTCGCGGAGACCTACGACGCCCGCGTGCTGAAATCGTGGAGCGCACGTGGGGTCCACGGTGATTCCAGAAAGGCACTCGAACTGTATGAAAAGGCACAGGCGGGCGGCATTGAGGATGCGAAGGCGAGGATTGAGTCGCTGAAATAGCAGCCTGCTCCTGACGCGTCAGCCCTAGATGGTCATTCCGAGAATGGAGACTCGCATGTCGCTCATCAAGTTCTCATTTGCTATGGCATTAGCGGCGTTCGGGCTGCAACTGGCTGCCAATGCCCAATCTCTCCCGACGCGCGAGACGCAGGCTATGGCAGCGGTGAAAAGGACCGAAACGGCCGCGAAAGAGCGCATCAATGCATGGACTGTCGGCCTCGCCGGCGGGCTCATTGAAGGGGCTCCGCTTCGTCTCGCGGCAGAGATCGCTCGCGTCGTAAACGAGGAGGATAAGCTTCACGTCCTCCCGATCGTGACGCGCGGAGCAACGGAAAACGTCAATTCGCTGCTGTATCTTAGAGGCGTTGATGCGGCGATCATCAACACGGATGCTCTTGAGGAATATAAAGCTCAAGTTCCGTCTATCGAACGGCGCATCGTTTACGTTCTGAACCTCTTTCCGTCCGAACTGCACATATTCGTCCGCCCGGAGATCCGGTCGCTCGAAGAGCTTAAGGGAAAAAAGGTCAATTTCAATACGCAAGGTACGGCAGCCGCCTATTCCGGTCCGCTGATCTTCAGTCGGCTGGGACTAAACGTGGAAAAGATGTTCATTCCGCACCAGGTCGCATTGGAGCAAATGAAGCGCGGAGAAATCGCGGCCGTTGTGTTTGTGACGTCAAAGCCCGTCGACGCTTTTCTGAAGGGACGCTGGGATCCCGGATTTAAGTTCCTCCCCGTCGAATACGGCGCCAAATTTGAGGACTACTATCTTCCATCGTCTATCGATGCGGCGGACTATCCGAGTCTGGTGCCGAAAGGTGAGCGGATAGCGACGATTGCAGTCCCCACCATTCTTGCGGCCTATAACTGGCCACAACAGTCTGACCGATACCGGCGCGTGGCGCGCCTGGTCGATCACCTGTTTGGTCGCTTCGACCGGTTGCAGTCCCCTGGTTTCGATCCGAAATGGAAAGAGGTCAATCTGCGGGCCAGCGTGCCGAGCCTCGGCCGGTTTAAGCCGGCGCAGGAATGGCTTGATCTTCCGCAAGCCGTAACAGCGGGACGGTCCCCATGAAGGACACGGGTACTCTCGGTCTGGCTGTGCTCTTGATTATGAGCCAGACTGTGTGTGCTCAAACCGGTGGCGCCATAGATCGCCTGAAGACCTGCTCACAGTTTGAAGGCATGGAGCGCTTGAAGTGCGTCGATGAGCTGTTGGGGGAGATGACCGAAACCCACGCTACCACGCCGTCTCCAAGTCCGAACTGGATCATCAGCGAGACCACCTCTCCGGTGGATTATCAGCCGCAGATTGAGGCGCTGATGACAGCGCGCACAGCATCGCAAAATGCTGCCTCCGCGTTCGCCATCCATTGTCGCGCCCATCGCACGGAGTTGATAATTTCCACAACGGGATCCTGGAAGCAGGTCCCGGATGGCGAGGTGAAGGTCGCGCACCGGATCAACGAAGAGCCAGTTGTTGAACAGCGCTGGCGGGCGTTAGAAACGGGGAAAGGTCTTGCCTTTCCAGGCGACGTTGTTCGCTTGCTCCGCTCAATGCCGGATGGTGGCCAGCTTCTCGTTAAAGTCCACGTTGGGAAAGGTCCACCATATGAAAGTACGTTTCAATTGGTCGGCTTGAATGCCGTCCGACGCAAGATGGCGACGGCATGCAACTGGCCCGCGCCCTGACCGACGCGCGTACGAGTGCAGGACAACGCGACCAGTTCGCTCACCTCCGTCGCGAAGATACCAGCCCGACATATCTGCCGCGTTGCCGCATGCTCAGCTGCCCTTCGCACCCGCTCGTCCATTCAACGCTCCAACATCTTCAATGTCTTGGCATTGCGGCAACGACGGTTGTGCTGAACTGAACCAAGCCGCGGCGAGGCTTAGGCAAGTCGCGACGCCGGTTGGCCTCCTTAGTCCTCCCGCATGCCACGCCGTATCGCATCGGTCATCGGTTGCATGAGATAGGCAAGAACGGTGCGTTCACCAGTCGCGATCAGGACGTCGGCCATCATGCCGGGTTTGAGCTTCTCGCGAATTTTGTCGGGAAATTTGGTCACTTGCACTGAAACTTTGACTTCGTAGTAAGGCTGGTGCGTGGCTTCGTCGCGAAGCGCATCAGCTGCCACCGAAAGAACTTCGCCGATGGCGATCGGCGTCGAGCGAGCCTTGAACGAGGGAAGCCGAACTTCCGTGGGCATACCGATTTGTACGTGATTGACGTCGAGAGAGGATATTTTCGCGGCAACCACGAGGACGTCGTTGTCCGGTACGATTTCCATCAAGACGTCGCCCGGCTTGATCACCGCGCCGACCGTGTGGACTTTCAGATTGACGATACGTCCGGAGCGAGATGCGCGAACGTCCATTCGACCGAGAACGTCTGCGGCCATGCGTAGCTTCTCGCGCGCGTCGGCGAGCTGAGCGCGGGTGTCGGCAAGCTTACCGGTGGCTTCCTCCAGAACTTTCTGCCCGACCTGATTGATCTGTAACCGTGCTTCGTCGATGATCCGTCCGAAGCGCGCGATGTCGGCGTCGTATGAACCAATTCGGCCCTCAAGATCGGATTTGGAACGCTCCAGAGTCGCAATCCGCGCGAACGGAACAATCCCCTGGTCGGCGAGCGGCTTAAGCTTGGTATATTCCTGCGCCATGCTGTCGAACTGCGCGCGTGCAGCCTTGCTTTGCGCAGCGTTTCCCTGGATCTGGCGCTGCGCCTGTCCGATCTTTTCTTCAAGGATCGAAACCTCGATCTTTCGCGCGACGCGGCGTTCCTCGAACCGCCGCTTCTGGTCACCCATGGCACGCTGCGCAGAGGGATCGGAGGCCTTCTGCGTCAGTTCGGATGGAAACGTGATCGTATCGGCCCCATCGGCTTCCGCAAGCAGACGCGCCTCTTCCGCGATTGCCGAATACACGGCCGAACGCGCCATCTCCTCCCGCGCCCGGTCCTGTGTTGGATCGAGTCGCAACAGCACCTGTCCCTGTTCGACATGCGCGTCGCCCCTCACCATCAGGCTTTGGACGATGCCACCTTCCAGGTGCTGAACGGACTTACGGTCGCTCTCGACGACGATCGAGCCCGCAGCCACGACGGCACCGTCGATGGAGGCCAGGCCAGCCCAACCACCAAACACTACGAAGGTCAGGAACACGATACCAAAGCCGCGTCTCGCCGGAGTGCGCCAATCGCCCGATGGGCCGCCATTTGCGTTCCCGGCGTCGCGATTCGGGGATATCGACAGCCAGACCTTTGATAGCCAGATCAGCAACCGCGCCTTGATCTCCACAAATCGTTGCAAGACATCAGGCCTGCGAAACGCGTGGCCACCATCGCTCAAACGTCTGAGGAGTCGCGCCAGTTCGTCCTGAGCAGCAATCTCTGCTCGCAATTTAGGAATCTTCATCATTGCCTCGTGACATGGACAGGCCGAACCGAACTTGGGAACGGCGCGTGGCGCGAGGCCCCATCAACTCGGTGGCTTTCTGTTGCGATCCGCGGTTCGCGGCGCATGGGCGCAACGGTCTCACCAAGAAGCAAGGGAAGAAGCTCTTCGCGCGTACCCGCGCGCCCGATGCGTCCGTCATGCATGAAAACAATCTTGTCGACCAATGAAAGGAGATTTGGTCTGTGATTGATGATCACGATCGTCACACGCTGTTGACGGAGCATTTGGATGGCGTCAGCCAGAGCACGATCGCCGTCACCATCCAGATTGGCGTTCGGTTCATCGAGCACGACAAAGACGGGCCTGCCAAAAAGTGCGCGGGCCAACCCGATGCGTTGTCGCTGGCCGCCGGAAAGACCCGCCCCGTTTTCCCCGATGACAGTGTCGTAGCCCTGCGGCAGCCGCTGGATCATGGCATGCGCCGAAGCCAGCTGCGCCGCCTCGACAACCTGTTCATCCAACGCGCCGTCACGAAAGCGAGCGATGTTGTCGCGGACGGTCCCGGCGAATAATTCAACATCCTGCGGCAAGTAACCGAAACTTTGTCCAAGGAAACTGGCCTCGAAATGCCGGATGTCATTTCCATCGACGCGTACGCAACCCTGTGCGGCTGGCCAGGCTCCAACCAGCGCGCGCGCTAAGGAAGATTTGCCGGAACCGGACGCACCGACGATCGCAACAACTTCGCCAGGTGACAGCCGGAAACTGACATCGGAAATCGCCGCCAACTGCGATCCCGGTACCATAACGGTCAAAGCCTCGACGGAGATGTTGCCGACCGGGGGCGGCAATCGCGTCGGTTGTCTTTCCGTCGCCCGCGTCCGCAGAGCCTCGTCGAGGCGGGAAAAAGACGTCCGCGCCGACACGAACGCTCTCCATTGCGCGACAGCCGCCTCTACCGGTGCGAGCGCGCGCCCCATGATCAAGGAGGCAGCGAAGAGAACGCCTCCCGAGATCTCCTGATGAATTGCCAGGTAAGCCCCGACGCCCATGATCGCCACTTGAATCGCCATCCGCAGAAATTTCGAGATTGCGAGCAGCGTTCCGCCGCGTTCTCCGGCCTTGGCGCTTTCAACGAGCGCCTGTCCATGCGTGGCGCCCCAGGCGGCGCGTATGGCAGGCCCCATTCCGAGACCACGGATCGCTTCCGCGTTACGAAGCGAGGACGTCAATCGGTCCAGAGCGTGGAGATTCTTGAACGAAGCCGCCATCAGCGGCGCTTTGGTGGCGCGCTCATTGAGAAAGGCGAGCGCAAGGATGACCAGCGCGCCTGTCAGAGCAACCATGCCGATCGATGGATGAAGCAGAAAACACATGCCGAGAAAAATCGGAGTCCAGGGTGCGTCCATCAGAGATGTGATCACGCCGCCGGATAGAACGTCGCGCAATGTGTCGACGTCGCGCAACAGCTGAACATGATGCGAGCTTCCTGTGCGCACTGCCTGCGCGAGAGCCGTTTCGAAAGCTTCTCCTGACAGCAAATGGTCGAAGCGAATTCCGGTTTGCACGAGAACACGGCTGCGAAAGTGCTCGAGTGCTGCGTAACTGATGAAAAGCGCGAGCGCGATCAGCGAAAGCAGCAACAGCGTCATCGCGTTTCGGCTCGTCAGCACGCGATCGTAGATCTGCATCGTATAAAGCGGCGAAACGAACACCAGGAGATTTATGAAGATAGACAGCCCGCCAGCGGCAAGCAGGCCTGGACGTATCTGGCGGAAAGCGTCCGCAAGCGCGGGCGGTCTTGCTGAAGTATACATGTGTGCATCCAGGCCGCCCGGATCGGACGGCGCTAACGTTAGAGAAGCCATATGCGAAGAAGCGAGCGCGAATTGGCTCGTACGCAACACATCCCGCACTGCGCGAGACGGCATTCCTCTCGCGACCATACTGGCCGCGATGATCCCCAAATTGGGGGGCCATGAAGGCCCCCCAAGTCGCTTTCATATGCGCGGATCACCGCGCATATGTCGTTCTTTGTCGCAGACTCAGTTCTGCGGGTTTACCAGTGCCACGAATGGTGATCCACGTGATGGTTGTTGTGGAGGCTAGCGAGATCCAGATGCGGCGCCAGAGTTGCGTCGGTGACGTCGCTCGAAGCCGTATCCGTTGCAGCCGTCGCTGCTGCGGTTGCAGCGGGCGAAGCGGATGCGTGCTGATGATGACCACCCCAGAAAGATTTGTTCCCATCCGTGAGATGAGAGAAGTCCAGCCTGTGATGGTGGTTGTGCCCGGAGTTGCCGACGTCGGTGGCCGGAGCCGTCGTCGTCGGCTCGGTGGTCGTAGGCGCAGTCGAGGTGTCGACAACGCTGCTGGAAGCGGTATCCGCTGCAACGCTCACGGACGCGGTTGCCGCGGATCCGTGGTGATGGTGTCCACCTCCGGATGATGTGCTTCCATCGGTCAGCTGGGAGAAGTCCAGCTTGTGATGGTAGTTATGCCCGGAGTGGCCGGCGTTGGTGGTCGGCGCCGTCGTCGTTGGCTCGGTGGTCGTGGGCGCAGTCGAGGTGTCGACCGACGCTGTGTCGGTAACGCTGCTGGAAGCGGTATCCGTTGCAGTGCTCACGGACGCGTTTGCCGCGGATCCGTGGTGATGGTGTCCACCTCCGGAACCGGACGATGTGCTTCCATCTGTCGACTGGGAGGAGTCGGCCTTGTGATGATGGTTGTGCCCGGAGCCGCTGGTATCGGTGGTCGGCGCCGTCGTCGTTGGCTGAGAGGCCGTGGGCGTCGTCGAAGAATCGCTCGAAGACGTCGTATCCGTCGAGGTGCCGCTATGCGACGTATCGACCGGCGTCGTCGGGTTGCTGCTCGACGTGTCAACCGGAGTCGTGCTTCCAGTCGATGTCGAATCCGTCGTCGTGGTGCTCGTATTGTGCTGCAGGAATACGTTCTGGAGCGCTTGCGAGTTTTCCAGCGCCACGTCTCCGTTCTGCGATCCCCAGGCGTAGGCGTAGTCGAAAGCCGGATTGGGAACGACAGATGCCCAATGGTCGAGCATTTGCTGTTCCTGCGCGGCGGTCGGCATCACATAGTGACCACCCTGATCGGTGACCCAGTTACCGCCGCCGAATGTCTGAAATACCGGGACGATGCTGGCCTCCGGAATTCCAGCGGCTTTGGCGGCAGCGACAGCCTTGTCAATCATGCTGTAGTCGACTGTGGAGCTATCCGACCGCACCGGATACGGATCGATTCCGAAGAGGTCGATATGGGTGTTCTCCGGGGTGTACGTATTCGCGAAGCTGGGATTATCCGAAGATCCCATGTTCATCATGGTGATGAACGTCTTCGCACCCGGAACGTTGGCGTGAATCCAATCGGACTCAGCCTTCAGGTTTGCAGCGGTCACGAGGGTATTCCACTGCCCCGTGGGATCTGGCTCGTCCTTAAGGAAGAAACCGTAGACGTTGGGATTACCGATGTAAGGTTTCACAGCGTCGATGAAGCTCTGGGTGACGCCGTCACCCTGATCGAGCCAGACGAGGCCCTTCACGCCTGCCGGCAAAGCGTTCACTTGCTCCACCGACGAAACGTCGGCAAGATTGAAGCCTGCTTGAGCTGGAGTGAAGTTACCTTGTGCGTCGATGTTGTCGCCTGATGCGTAGTGTAATGTTGCCAATACCGTTCCCCTGTATTGTAGTACGTTGACGAGGCCCCCAAGAATCTTCGTAAAAGTAAATGCAGGTATGTAACTACAGTTCTGCGTTAGCTTTGATCGAAGCGCCCATGGATTAACGTTTGTTTACGTTTGAGGCGGGAGTTTGTCGCAGCACCGGACGAAACAGTGAGTTTATTGTGCTAAAACTTGGAGGCTGGTATCAGAGAAGTGTTAGCACGGTGCGTAACGATTCAATCTGTTCGCAGCGGTACTTTTCGATAGTCCCGATGCGGTGAAGGAACTACACAAGCGCGCATAAGTATCGCTGAGAGAAATGATACTCGGTGACGCGCGTTTCGCTTTCCTCTGCTGCAGTTGCACTCGTGACGACGACAGCAAGCTTCTCTCCGACCTCGGGTGCCCATTTCGGGCGTCGCGTTTCGGAAAGCCCGCAATACCGGCGTGCCGCGATCTCGCTCCTTCAGCGGAAAATGCGTGCGCCAGTGCCGGGCCACATCAATGCCGCGGCAGAACCAGACTCCGTCAATGCACTTCATGTGCTCGAGCAACTAGATCAATCTGCCGGCGCGGCTGTGCTGGCCGATGTCGTGCAGGCCGATCGACAATAGCTTCGGCGAATCCCTGCTTCCGAAGCATGCCTGTCAGGATCGCGAGCTTTCGGATGAGATCGAGAAGCAAGCGCCCGCTAATCGCAAAGAGGGCGGCCGCACCACGCAACAAACGTCATGATGCCGATTGTACAAGCTCAGGCATCAGCTGTTTTGAGCCATCGAGAAACACCCTCACTGCGTCGTTGACGATGTCGTCCAGTCGCTCCGGTGTCGGCGTGTCGTAGACGAAACGCCGGATGGCCATATAGAAGATGCGGCCGTGCAAGCCCCAGAACATTTCGACTTCGCGCTCCGACAGCGGTACCTGATCGCTTGAAGGCAGCTTCAACTCGTGACGAAGCTCGCGGCAGGCGGGTTCGATGATTTGTTCGCGGACGATCTGAAGATAGCGCTTGGTGATGTCGAACGATTTCATTCCGGAGAAGACGAAGATTCTCACCCAGTTGTATTCGAAGACCTGCTCGACATATTCCAGATAGAAGCGCGACAGCCGTGCCTGCAGCGAGAGCGTGCGATCCTGGATCAGGCCGGCCCACGATGGTGACCAGCGGCTGAGATAGATCTCTTCATAGACGCGTTCGATCAGCGCTTCCTTGCTTGGGAAGTGCCGATAGATAGCCGAATGCGTGATGCCCATGCGCTTGGCGAGTTCGCGCGTCTGCCCGCCAAAACCATGCTCGGCGAAAAATTTCACGGCTTCATCGACGATGAAGCGCTCGCGCTCCGCCGCGCGCATGTTGCGACGCGGTGGCTTTTCGACTGATTTGATGGGCTTTTTTGCCATTTTTGCTTCGCGTTGCGGGAGTTCTGAATAGCTCAATTCGAAAAAGAGACCAAATGGTCATTTTAAGTTGACCGGGGGAAATCGACGTGTTCTAGATTTCCGACCAAATGGTCACAACTGGACGTCCGCGAGACGTTTAGGGAGAAGACGTTGAAGGCGAGGGCGTTCAACTATGTGAGGGCTTCCACCGTGGTGGAGGCTTTGAAAGCGTTCGAGGAAGCCGGCGACGATGCGAGTTACATCGCAGGTGGCCAGAGCCTCGTACCGGCGCTTGCCTTGCGTTTGCAGGCGCCGCAATTGCTGATCGACATCGCGCATATTCCGGCACTTCGTGGCATCGACCTGCAGGGTGACTGGTTGCGCATCGGCGCGCTCACCCGCCATCACGAAGTGCTCACCGATCCGTTGATCCGCCGGCACGCGCCGCTCTACAGCGAAGCCGCGCCGCATGTGGCGCATCCGGCCATACGAAACAAAGGCACCCTCGGCGGCAGTATCTCTCATGCCGATCCCGCGTCGGAATTCCCGGCGATAACGTTGGCGCTGGGCGCCGAGCTCGAAATTGCTAGCCGCGACGGCGTACGTCGCGTGCCGGCCGACGATTTCTTCCTCGATCTGTTTCAGACAGCGATCGAACCGGGCGAGCTGCTTGTCGCGATTCATGTGCCGGTGGTTCAGCCCAATCATCGCTGGGCCTTTCATGAGCTTGCGCGTCGGCGTGGCGACTTTGCGTTGGTCGGCTGCGGTGTTCTCGCCGAATTCGTCGATGACGTCGTCAAACAGGTGCGTATTGCGTTCTTCTCCGTCGGCAACACGCCGCTGCGCGCCCGGCAGGCCGAGGACAGTCTGATCAGCAAGAGGCTGGATCAGGCCGCGATCGCTGCGGCCCAGGCCGTCGTCGGCGACGATCTCGATCCGCCTGAAGACGAGCACGCGCCGCCTGCCATGAAGCGCCATCTTGCGCGCGTTCTTCTTGGCCGACTGCTGGGCGAGATCGCGAGGCAGGGCGCATGAGCGATCTCGTCAATGTCACCATGACGGTGAACGGCACTGAGGTGTCGCACAGCATCGCGCCGCGCATCACGCTAGCGGATTTCCTGCGCCAGGCGCTGGAACTGACCGGCACCCATACCGGCTGCGAGATGGGCGTTTGCGGCGCCTGTCTGGTTATTCTGGATGGCCGCGTCGTACATTCTTGTCTGACCTTCGCGGTGCAGGCGAGCGGGGCGGCCATCGAGACGGTAGAAGGTCTCAGTGATCGGGCGGTGATTGCGGACATCCAGGAGGCGTTCCATCAGCGTAACGCCCTGCAATGTGGCTTCTGTACGCCCGGCATGTTGATGACAGCCCACGCCCTGTTGTCGCAGCCAGGTGTGCCGTCGCGTGAGGACATTCGCGACGCACTGTCGGGCAATTACTGTCGTTGCACCGGTTATGAGGCAATCGTCGATGCGATCGAGAAGGTCGCGCGCGAGCGTCATGCGGGCGCGAATGCTTCGGCTCCCGAGGAGGTTGGCGCATGAGCGTGCTAACCCCACTTGACCGTCCGAATTCCTATATCGGCCGCTCGGTGCCGCGCCCCAACGCCAAGCGGTTGCTGGCCGGCCGTGGACGCTATGTCACCGACATCACGCTGCCGCGCATGCTGCATGTAGCCTATGTACGCAGTCCATACGCGCATGCGCGCATCCTGTCGATCAACACGCAGGCGGCGCGCGAGATGCCCGGCGTGCGACTGGTGGCTACCGGCGAGGATCTCGCAAAACTGTGCGCGCCATGGATCGGCACCATGGATCACTTCAAGGGCATGAAGTCACCGCCGCAGCTGCCGTTGCCGATCGACAAGGTCGTATGGTCCGGCCAGGCGGTTGTCGCGGTCGTGGCCGATACGCGCGCACTGGCTGAAGATGCAGCGGAGGCGGTGTATATCGAGTTCGATGAACTGCCCGCCGTTGTCGATATCGACGCTGCGCGCGCACCGGATGCGCCGGTGATTTCACCAGAACTCGGCAGCAATCTCTGTTTCCACGGTAAGATCGATACCGGTGGTGTCGAGGATGTCTTCGCCGGCGCCCCGCATGTGGTGGAGGAGGAGTTTCACTTCGGCCGCCATACGGCGGTCACCATGGAGCCGCGCGCGATCATCGCTGATTACGATGCCAGCGAGGGGCAATTGACGGTGCATCATGCGACGCAGACGCCGTATCAGTTCCAAGACATCTATGCCCGCCACTACGGCCTCCCTGAATCCCGCGTCCGCGTGATCGCACCGGATATCGGCGGTTCGTTCGGCATGAAGCTGCACATGTATCATGAGGACATGGCGGTGGTCGGGCTCAGCATGATGCTGGGGCGCCCGGTGAAATACGTCGCCGATCGCATCGAATCTTTCGTGTCCGACATTCACGCGCGAGATCACCGCGTCCGCGCGCGCATGGCGGCGGATATTGACGGCAATATCCTGGCGATGGATGTGGAGGACGTCACCGGCATCGGCGCGTTCTCTGCCTATCCGCGCACCAGTGTGGTCGAAGGTAATCAGGTCTATCGCCTGATGGGCGCGCCTTACACGTTCAGGAATTACCGGGCCGATCTGCAGGTGGTGTTCCAGAATAAGGTGCAGATGAGCCAGTACCGCGCCGTCGGGCATCCGGTCGCCTGCACCGTCACCGAGCGGCTTGTGGATATGATCGCTGACAAGACGGCGCATGATGTGTTCGACATCCGCAGCCGTAACATGATCGCCGACGATGCCTATCCCTGCACGTCGCCGACCGGCTACCAGTTCGAAGCGCTGTCGCATCATGCCTGTCTTGCCAAGCTGAAGGCGATGATGGACTACGACCGGCTGCGCGCCGAGCAGGCGGAGCTGCGCACCAAAGGCATTCATCGCGGCATCGGCATTGCCACCTTTGTGGAGATCACCAATCCCGGCCCGGCCTTTTACGGCGTCGGCGGTGCGCGCATCTCGTCGCAGGATGGCGCCATGATCAAGGTCACGCCGTCGGGGGATGTTCATTGCTCGATTTCAGTGACCGAACTCGGGCAGGGTACCGAGACCATCATCGGGCAGATCGTCGCCGAACATCTCGGCGTCGATCGCGATCGCATCAAGGTGATGACAGGCGATACGGACACCACCCCGCATGGCGGCGCGACCTATGCCTGCCGTGGTGCCGGTATCGGCGGCGAAACGGCGTTGCAGGCGGCCAAAAAGCTGAAGGCGAATGTGCTGGCGGTGGCCGCGGCCATCCTGCAGGACGAGCCGGATAAGCTCGACATCCATAACGGCTGGATCGTAGATGTCGCGACCGCCCAGCAGCGTATCGAACTCTCCGAGATCGCGCGCATCGCTTACTTCCGTTCCGATACACTGCCGCCCGGCACCCAAGCGCAGCTGTCCGTCGCGCATCACTATGCGCCGCAGGGCTATCCCTTCGCATTCACCAATGGCGTTCAGGCCTGCCATCTCGAACTCGATGTCGAGACAGGTCTGGTCAAGATACTTAAGCTGTGGGTGGTCGAGGATTGCGGCCGTGTCATCAATCCGCTGCTGGTCGACGAGCAGATCCGCGGCGGCGTCGTGCAGGGGCTCGGCGCGGCGTTCTTCGAGGAATGCGTCTACGGAGACAGTGGCCAGCTCACCAATGGCTCGCTCGCCGACTATCTCGTGCCGATGGCGGTGGAGATGCCGGACATCGAAATCGGACATGTCGAGACGCCGACGCTGGATACCCAGCTCGGCGCCAAGGGTGTCGGCGAGGCCGGCACGGCTGCGGCATCGGCAGCAGCGCTTAATGCGATGAATGATGCGATGAAGCCATTCGGAAGCACGGTCGCGCAGGTGCCAATGACACCGGCACGAATACTCAAGGCGCTTGGACACATCTGACCCATAAAAGAAATCAAACGGAGGACATCATGACGAAGGACATTCGAGACACCAAACGCAATCATATCTCGCGCCGCCACGTGCTGGCCGCGCTCGGCACCGGCGCGAGCGTCGTCGCCATGCCGTGGATCGCACGCGCTGCCGATGACACGATCCGCATCGGCTTTCCGACACCGCTGACCGGCCCGTTCGCGGCGGAAGCCAAGGATCAGGTCAAGAGCGCAGAGCTCGCCGTCAAGCAGTTCAACGACAAGGGCGGCGTCAACGGTCGCAAGATCGAGCTGCTGGTGCGCGATGACAAGCTCAATGGCGGCGAGGCGGCGACCCGCACGCTCGAGCTCATCGAAAAAGATAAGGTGCATGCGATCGTCGGATCGCTGTCCAGCGCGGTGCAGCTCGCGGTCAATGAAGTGACGCGTGCCCGCGGCGTGCTCTATGTCTCCATCAGCCAGTCCGACACCATCAATGAGGTCAAGGACTTCAGCAAATACACCTTCCATGAAGCGCTCAACCCGACGATGACCGCAGGCGCGGTGGCGCGGCACGCCTTCAAGAAGGGCACCAAGGTTGCGCATCTCGTGGCCGACTATGCCTATGGCCATGAAATGCTGCGCGGATTCAAGCGTGCGCAGGCCGTGATCGGCGCCGAGACCGTTGGTGAGATCATGCACCCGTTCGGTGCTGCGGATTACTCGACTTTCATGCCGCGTCTGCGCTCGATGCGTCCGGATATCCTGTGCATCAGCAATTTTGGCCGCGATCAGGCCAATTCAATCAAGCAGGCGGTGGATTTCGGCCTCAAGCAGCAGGCCAAGATCGTCGTGCCAGTGTTGCTGCATAACCAGCGGCTGGCGGTGAGCCCGGAAGTGTTCGAAGGGGTCGTTGGCGGCTCTAACTACTATTGGGGCCTTGAGAGCCAGTTGCCGAGCGCCAAGGCATTCAACGACGCCTATCGCGCAGCCAATGGGGGCGCGATCCCGACCGACTACGGCGCCTATGGCTATACCGGCGTCTCGTCGCTGCTGCAGGCGATGCAGGTGGCGGGCGGTACCGACACCGACAAGGTGATCGCGGCGCTGGAAGGCCTGAAATACGATGTCGCCAAGGGCCCGCAATATTATCGCAAATGCGATCACCAGTCGGTCCAGTCGGTCCTCGTGCTCGAGTCCAAGAAGAAGGCCGATATGAAGGGCGACAGCGATCTGTTCAGCATCGTGGCCAATGAGCCGGCTTCGGAAAACGTGCTGCGCAGCTGCACTGAACTCGGCTTCCCGGCCTAACGAAAGCATTCGTCGTCCATGGATACGGAACTCATTCTGATGCAACTCTTCTCCGGAGTTGCCCTCGGTGCGATCCTCGTGATCACCGCGCTCGGCCTGTCGATCATTTTCGGCATGCTCGGTGTGGTGAACTTCGCGCATGGCGCGCTGTTCATGGTCGGCGCCTATGCCGGGCTGTGGGTCGCCTCATTGACCGGTAGTTTCTGGTGGGGGCTGCTCGTTGCCCCCATCATGATCGGCGTGTTCGGGATGGCAATCGAATATGTCCTGATACGTCCGCTTTACGGCCGTTCGATCGACGATCCGCTTCTGCTCACCTTCGGTCTCAGCTACGTGCTGGTGGAAGGCGTGCGGATCGTATTCGGCAGTGACGGCATTCCATTCCCGACGCCGTCATCACTGACCGGGGTGGTCGATCTCGGCGTCGGTTTCTTTCCGATCTACCGCATCTTCGTCGTCGGCGTCGTCTTCCTGGTCGTGGTGCTGCTGTGGATGGGGCTGGAGAAGACCAAATTCGGCCTGATCGTGCGCGCAGGGGCACGCGATCCGACCATGATGAAGGTACTTGGCGTCGATATCAGCAAGGTCTGGCTGCTGGTGTTCGGGCTCGGTGTCGGTCTCGCCTCGCTCGGCGGCGTGCTCTCCGGCCCGATGCGGTCAGTCAATCCCGAGATGGGCGCCTTGGTGCTGGCCGAAGCCTTCGTCGTGACTGTCATCGGCGGCCTCGGCTCGCTGGTCGGCTCGATCATCGCGGGTCTTCTGGTCGGCGTCGTGATCAGCATGACCGCGCTATTCGCACCGGAAATGGCGACCATCGTGATGTTCGCATTGATGGCCATCGTTCTTCTGATCCGGCCGCAGGGCCTGTTCGGCAAACTCGCGTAACGGAGCGGACCATGACATCCCCGGCGCTCGCCGTTTCTCCTTCTGCCAGTGCGCGAAAGCCTGCGCGCTTCAAATCGCTCGTGACCAAGTATCGCGTTCCGTTGTCGATCCTCGCGCTATGCCTGCTGCCGTGGCTGCTGCCGTCCAAGGCGTTGGCGGTGAACGTCCTGATCTACGGCACGGTCGCCGTCGGCTATAATCTGCTATTCGGCTATACCGGCCTGCTGTCATTCGGCCATGCGGCCTTTGTCGGCACCGGGGCCTACATCACCGGCATCGCCATCGGCCAGTTCGGTGTGCCCTGGTATCTCGCGGTGCTGATGGGCGTTATTGGCGGTGCGCTGCTGGCCTTCGTCATGGGCGCGCTATCGACGCGAACGCGCGGCATCTACTTTTCGATGGTCACGCTCGCGCTCGCGCAGCTGGTCTATTACGTGGCGCTCCAGACGCCGTCCTGGACAGGTGGCGAGAACGGATTGCGCGGCTTCACTGTCAACAAGATCAACCTGTTCGGATTCGACATTAACTTCCTCGATCCGGTCAACAAATACTATGTGCTGATGGCGTTCGCCGCCGCAGCACTGTGGCTGGTCTCGCGCATTCTCAATTCACCTTTCGGCGCCGCCATCGAGGCGATCCGCGAGAACGAGCGTCGCGCACGGACCTGCGGTTACAATGTCGAGCGCACCAAGCTGTTGTCATTTACCCTGTCAGGCACGATCTGCGCGCTTGGCGGCACTATGTCGGCGCTGCATCTGGCCTTCGTGCCGCTGGATTCGCTGCACTACCTGTCCTCCGGCATGATCGTGATGATGACTCTGCTGGGCGGCGCCAGCAGCTTCTTCGGCCCGTTCATCGGTGCATTGGTGTTCCTGGTGATGGAAGACGTGTTCTCGCTGTGGACGTCGCACTGGCAGATCATCGTCGGATCCATCTTCGTGCTGTTCGTGCTGTTTCTGCCTAAGGGCATCTGGGGCACATTTCTCACAAAGGTCATGCGATGAACGCGCCGCTTCTCGCCGTCAACGATATAGGAGTGAGGTTCGGCGGCTTCGTCGCGCTGCAAGGCGTGACGACGGAGTTCCGGCCGGGCCGCGTCACCTCCATCATTGGCCCCAATGGCGCCGGCAAGAGCACGTTCTTCAATGTGCTGTCCGGCGTGCTGACGCCCTCCAGCGGCTCGATCCGCTTCAAGGGGGACGATCTCAAGGGCACGAAACAGCATGAATTCGTGCATCGCGGCATTGCGCGCTCCTATCAGATCACCAACATCTTTCCCGATCTGAGCGTCCACGAGAACGTTCGTGTCGCTGCGCAGGCCAGTCGCTCGCGCTACAATATCTGGACCAACCGCAACAGGTTCACAGAGCTAGATTCAAGAGCTGATACCGCGCTTGAAGCCGTTGGACTGGTCGCCAAGCGCGACGAGACCGCGAAGTTTCTGGCTCACGGCCAGCAGCGTGCGTTGGAGATTGCCATCGCGCTGATCTCCAATCCGGAAGTGCTGTTGCTGGACGAGCCGACCGCCGGCATGGGTCCGGAAGAGACCAAGGAAATGGTGGCGCTGCTCGAGAAGCTGGCGGCGGAGCGGACCATCCTCTTGGTTGAACACAAGATGAAGATGATCCTCGGCCTCAGCGACCGGATTCTGGTGCTGCACCATGGCCGGCTGATCGCTGATGGCACGCCGAACGACATTCAGACGGACCCCGAGGTTCGTCGCGTCTATCTGGGACAGAACGATGGCTATGCTTGAAACCAAAGACCTGAACGCCTGGTACGGCGCCAGCCATACGCTGCACGGGGTCTCGATCTCGGTGGCGCAGGGCGAAGTCGTCGCACTGGTCGGGCGCAATGGCGCCGGCAAGACCACGACGATCCGTTCGGTCATGGGGTTGATGTCGAAAACCACGGGCGGCATGACCTTCGACGGCAACGACCTGACGTCGATGCCCGCCCATGATCGTTTCAGGCTGGGGCTTGCTTATGTGCCTGAGGAGCGCCGGATCATTCCGGGCCTGACGGTGCGCGAGAACCTACAACTCGGTCTCGTCGCCAGCCGCGGTCAGATCAACGAGAAAGACGCGATCGAGGAAATCGCGGAGAGCTTTCCACGCCTCAAGGAGCGCCTCGATCAGGAAGGCGTTACCATGTCCGGCGGCGAGCAGCAGATGCTGGCCATCGCCCGCGCCACCATCGCCAAACCCAAGATGATCCTGCTCGACGAGCCTTCCGAAGGCATCATGCCGGTGTTGGTCGAGGAGATGGGTGTGTTGTTCCGCAAGCTGCGCGATCAGGGCGTCACGCTGCTGCTGGTCGAGCAAAATGTGGAATGGGCGCTGCGTCTCGCCGACCGCGCGATCATCATGGATCAGGGCGAGGTCGTCTATGAGAGCAGCTCCGCGGCATTGCTGGCCGATAAGGAAATTCAGGAACGTTATTGCGCGGTTTGACGCGTATGCCCGCAGACAGGTGATCTCATGCAGATGAAAGACAGCCAGACCGTTCCGGCCTCGCGCGACAAGGTCTGGGCCGCGCTCAACGATCCGGACGTGTTGAAGCAATGCATTCCCGGCTGCCAGGTGCTGGACATGACGTCACCGACCGAGATGACGGCGACAGTCGTGATCAAGGTCGGGCCGGTGAAGGCGACATTCGGCGGCAAGGTGACGCTGAGCGATCTCGATCCGCCGAACGGCTACAGGATCACCGGTGAGGGCTCCGGCGGCGTTGCGGGCTTCGCCAAAGGCGGCGCGGCGATCAGGCTTGAGGCCGCGGGCGACGACGAAACGATCCTGCACTATGAGGTCGATTCCCAGATCGGCGGCAAGCTGGCGCAGCTCGGTGGGCGACTGATCGACTCCACCGCCAAGAAACTGGCCGGCGAGTTCTTCACCAAATTCGGCGCGGTCGTTTCCGCAAGCTGAGCGCAGTGGCTGTGACCTATTGCACGACGAACTGGCTGCGCGCCTCGCGCACCCTTGCCACGATGTAGCGGCGGACTTCTCGGACCCGGCTGGTGTCGTGCGTGTCGGGATGCGAGACGAGCCAATAGCTTCGGGTGAAGCGGCTGGCCGGCAGGATGCGCTTCAGCTCGGGATAAAGCTGCGCGGCATAATCGTGCAGGATGCCGACGCCGTGACCGGCGCGAACCGCTTCAAGCTGGCCGACCACGCTGCCGCATTCGAAGCGGCGGGTGATCAGTTCGCTGAAGGTCGACGCATAGTCCAGCGCGCGGCTGTAGATGATGTCGTAGATGTAAGTAATGAGCAGATGATTGGCGAGATCGCCGGGCTCGCGGATCGGCGTCGACCGGGCCAGATAGTCCTCCGACGCATAGACGCTCAGCGTGTAGTCCGTGAGCTTGGTGCAGATCAGTTTCCCTTCGTCGGGCCGCTCCAGCGTCACCACGATATCGGCCTCGCGCTTGGCAAGCGAAAAGGTGCGCGGCAGCGCCACGAGCTGGACGATGAGATCCGGATTGGCTGCGGCAAAGCCGCCAAGCTTGTCAGCCAGAAAGTAATTGCCGAGCCCGTCCGGTGCGCCGATCCGCACCGTGCCCGCCACCTTGTCCGCGGCCGATGTCAGCTGCGATCCAACCTTGAGCAGTTCGGATTCGGCGCGCTCGGCCGCTGCGAGCAGCGCGACCCCTGATGGCGTTAGCGACGAGCCCGTCGTCTGCCGGTTCAGCAGCTTTGTCTTCAGGTCTTTTTCGAGGGCGGTGAGCTGGCGCGCGACTGTTGCGTGGTTGAGCTTCAGCCGCTTGGCAGCACCGAGAATCTGGCCAGTACGGGCGACTTCCAGAAAAATCCGAACTTTGTCCCAATCCATCGCCGGACTCTATTTGCTGCACATCGAAGCCGCAATACTTCGCGTTGTCCGGGCCGGGGAAGCGGCGCAAGACCGCCGGAGCATCAAAGGAGAGTTCGATGGCTTCGGAAATCAAGCACTATATCGGCGGACAGCAGGTGGCAGGTCGTAGCGGCCGGACGTCGCCGGTTTTCAACCCGGCCACCGGCGAGCAGACGGCTCAGGTGGGTCTTGCCAGCACGTCCGAAGTGGGCGCCGCGGTTGCTGCCGCAAGCGCGGCTGCCGAAAGCTGGGCCGATACGCCATCCCTGCGTCGTGCCCGTATTCTCAATAAATTCCTGCGCATCTGCGAAGACCGCATCGACGATCTCGCGGCGGTGATCACCTCGGAGCACGGCAAGACCCTGTCGGACGCCAAGGGCGAAATCCAGCGCGGCCTCGAAGTCGTCGAATTCGCGGTGGGTGCTCCGCAGCTGCTGAAGGGCGAAGTCAGCGAGAATGTCGGCACGCGCGTCGACAGCTATGGCGTGCGTCAGGCGCTCGGCGTCGTCGCCGGCATCACGCCGTTCAACTTCCCGGTCATGGTGCCGATGTGGATGTTCCCGGTGGCGCTGGCCTGCGGCAACACCTTCGTGCTGAAGCCCTCGGAGCGTGATCCGTCGGCATCGCTTCTGATTGCTGAATGGCTGGCCGAAGCCGGCCTGCCGGCCGGCGTGTTCAACGTTGTGCATGGCGACAAGGAAGCCGTCGATGCATTGCTGCATCATCCCGATGTTGCAGCGATCAGCTTCGTCGGATCGACGCCGATTGCCCGCTACATCTATTCGACGGCGACCAGCACCGGCAAGCGTTGCCAGGCTCTAGGCGGCGCCAAGAACCACATGGTGGTGATGCCCGACGCCGACATCGACCAGGCCGTGGATGCGCTGATGGGCGCCGCCTATGGCTCGGCTGGCGAGCGCTGCATGGCGATTTCGGTGGCTGTGCCCGTCGGCGAGAAGACGGCGGATGCCTTGATCTCCAAGCTTGAGCCAAAGATCCGTGCGTTGAAAGTCGGTTCAGGCTTCAACGCCGAGTCCGAAATGGGCCCGCTGGTCACCCAGCAGCATCTCGACAAGGTGCGCGGCTATGTGGATTCCGGCGTCGAACAGGGCGCCAAGCTGGTCGTCGATGGCCGGGACTTCCGGTCCAACGAAGGCGGCTACTTCATCGGCGGTTCGCTGTTCGATCACGTGACGCCGGACATGAAGATCTACAAGGAAGAGATCTTCGGGCCGGTGCTCGCCGTGGTGCGTACGCCGGATTATGCGACGGCAGCGCGCATGATCAACGACAACGAATACGGCAACGGCACGGCCATCTTCACGCAGAACGGTGACGTCGCGCGTGAATTTGCTCATCGCATCCGCATCGGCATGGTCGGCATCAACGTGCCGATCCCGGTGCCCGTGGCGTTCCATTCCTTCGGTGGATGGAAGGCCTCGCTGTTCGGCGATCACTCGATGCACGGACCGGAAGGCGTTCGCTTCTATACCCGCCTGAAGACCGTCACCAGCCGCTGGCCAACGAGCATTGCGCAAGGTCCGGAATTCGTGATGCCGACAATGAAGTAAGGTCGGAGCGTGGAGCGCGCGACTAACGCGTGCTCCACGAGCCTGCCGGTCTATTCCGCGCCCTTAGGCCGCGGCCGTCACACGCCAGATCACGTCGCCCACATCGTCGGCCACCAGCAACGCGCCGTCCGGGGTGAGGGTGACGCCGACAGGGCGTCCATAAGACACCTTCTCGTCGGGTGCGAGGAAGCCCGACAGAATATCCCGCGGCGGCCCGGACGGCTTGCCGTTCACGAACGGGATGAAGACGACCTTGTAGCCGCTGAGCGTGCTGCGATTCCATGAGCCGTGCTGGCCGATGACCATGCCGTCCGGAAATCCCGGTAGCGTGCCGGCCGGCAGCCAGCACAGTCCGAGCGAGGCGGTGTGGCCGCCCAGCGCATAGTCGGGGGTGATCGCAGTGGCCACCAGTGCCGGATCCTGCGGCACGCGGTCATCCACCGTCTTGCCCCAGTAGCAATAGGGCCAGCCATAAAAGCCGCCGTCGCGCACCGAGGTCAGGTAATCCGGCGGCGTCTCGTCGCCGAGGCCGTCGCGCTCATTGACCACGGTCCATAGCGCGCCGGTCGTCGGCTCCCAAGCGAGGCCGACGGGGTTGCGCAAGCCGGCGCCGAAGATGCGGCTCTTGCCCGTCGCAATATCGAGCTCATAGACGGCGGCGCGGCCTTCTTCGACCTCCATGCCGCCTTCGGCGATGTTGCTCAGCGAACCGACGCCGATATAGAGCTTGCTGCCATCCGGGCTCGGCAGGATGCTCCGCGTCCAGTGGCCGCCGGATTTGAAATTGGTGAGTTTCTTGCCCGGGGCGGTGATGCTGGCCGCGCCCGCCACATAGGGGAAAGCCACCACGCCATCGACATTGCCGACATAGAACGTGTCCTTCAGCAGCGCCATACCGAAGGGTTGGTTCAGTCCCTCCATGAAGGTTTGGCTGGTCTCGGCGACGCCATCGCCATCCTGGTCGCGCAGCAGCGTGATGCGGTTGGCGCTGACGCCGAGCGCCGCGGCCCGCCGCATCGTGGCCTGCATCGCATAGCCGAACATGTTGCGCACCGGGCCCGCAACCTGCGTCGCCTCGGCGATGAGGACGTCGCCATTGGGCAGCACATTGATCCAGCGCGGATGTTTCAAGCCGGTCGCAAAAGCGTTGACCTTGAGCCCGGGCGCGACGACGGGTTTCTGTCCCGCGGTCCAGCCCTGGGCCGTCGGCATCTTCAATGTGGGGATGGCGCCTTGCGGCTTCGCCTCCGGCACCACCGGCGCGCTGCCCCAGGCGGGCGCGTGTGTATTGCCCTGCAGGCGGCGCCACTGCAGCGCCGCGCCGCCGATGACCGCCACGACGCGCGCAAAAACTCCAGACAAACTCATGTCATTCCCCCATGTAAGTGCGCGCACACTATCCGACACGCGCGCGTGTTAAAACCGCCGCGTGACGGCATATAGGGCATGTGAGCCCATCGCTATTGGGGGATCGGTGCCATCGATATTGGGAAGATCAGCGCTGCTATGGTGTCGCGATAGCCTGGTTGATGCAGGCGGCTAGTTCGTCGACTTCAAACGGCTTGTTGAGGACGCAGGGCGTGCTGCCCAGTCGCGCGCGCACTTTCTCTTCGGAATTGGCCGTGATGAAAATGACCGGCGTCTGGTTCTTGTCCGAGCGCATGCGCTCATAGAGGTCGATGCCGGTCAGGCCAGGCATTTCGACGTCGGTCACCACGCAGGACGTATCGAGTACCGACGGCGATGTCAGAAACGCTTCGGCGGATTCGAAGCTGAGGACGACAAAGCCCAGCGATCGCAGCAGGCTTTCAAGCGCGCGGCGAACCGACGAGGAATCGTCGATGATGGCAATGGCATGTTCAGAGTTCAACGCAATCTCCACACGGCGGCTTTGACAGCGACCCCAGTGTTGAGCCGTTTCGCCTAGGATATTGTCAAATAACGCCGTGTAGTGAAATCATACTGAGGTTTATCGGGAGGTACCCGGGGCTGGTTTCATGCCGATGGCCTCGGCCATGCGCACCAGAGAGGCGAAGGATTTCGCATCCATCTTCTTCATCATCTTGCCGCGGTGGATCTTAACCGTAATTTCGCTGAGGTTCAGCTTTGCGGCGATCTGTTTGTTCAGCAGCCCAGCGGTGGCAAATTCCATCACCTCGCGTTCCCGCGCACTCAAAGTGCCGAAACGCTCCTTGATATCGGCCAATCCATCGCGCTCTTGCCGGGCCTTGCGGTCGCGTTCCACAGCGCCCGCGACGGCATCGAGCATTTCCTGATCGCGAAACGGCTTGGCGAGAAAGTCGACGGCGCCGGCCTTCATGGCGCGCACCGTCATCGGCACATCGGCATGGCCGGTCATGAAGACGATAGGCGTATTGCCGCCGAGATCCGCGAGACGCTTCTGAAAATCGAGGCCGCTGACGATCGGAAGTCGGATATCGAGGACAAGGCAGCTGGCCCTGGTGAGAATGTCGCTCTCAAGAAGCTCGACCGCCGAGGAGGCGAAGCTGACTTCATATCCAACCGAGCGCAGCAGACTGCCAACCGCAGTGCGGATGGCGGCTTCGTCGTCCACGACGACGACCAAAGGTGCTTCTGCGTCGTTAGGCAAGGTTGCCGGGTCCTTCTGCGGTCGCTGTCGGTATCATGAAATGAAAGGTGGTTCCACCACTGTCGTTTCGTTCCGCCCAGATGCGTCCGTGATGCGACTCGATGATGGATCGGGAGATCGAGAGGCCGATGCCCATCCCCTCGGCCTTTGTCGTGAAGAACGGCGCGAACAGGCGTTGCATATGGTCGTCCGGGATACCCGATCCTGAATCGCGCACCGAGACGAGAATTCCCCGCGTCGCGTCGAATGCCGACCACACCTTCAGCTCTTTCGTCGCACTCGCCTTCATGGCGTGGACGGCGTTGTTGACGAGATTCATCAGCACCTGTTGAAGCTGTACTTCGTCGGCGGCGATGGTGGGCAGATCGGGCGTCAGGTCGAGGACTGCTGAAATCTGGTGCTGTGCCAGATCGCGCTGAACCATCGCCAGTACCTGCGTGACTATAGCGTTGACGTCGACCGGGCCGCGCGCCAACTCGCCCTTCACGGCGAGCGACCTCAGCCGGTGAATGATGTCGCCCGCCCTGCGGCCTTCCTGCACGACTTCCTTGAGGCAGGCCGTGGTTTCGCCGAGATCGGGCCGCTCCCGCGCCAGCCAGCGCAAGGCCGCCTCTGCATTGGTCACCACGGCGGCAAGCGGCTGATTGACCTCGTGGCCGATCGATGCCGTCAAGGCACCCAAGGTCGCGATGCGCGACACGCGGGTGAGTTCTGCGATGCTCTGCTGGAGTGCTTGCTCGGCTGCGATCTTGGCGGTGACATCGAGCGAATTGATCAGGACGGAGCGAGACCGATCGGTGGGGAAGGTTGCCGTGACGATGGTCGTGCGCAACTCGCCGTTGACGGCACGGATGGCCGCTTCAATCGTGAATGAGCTTTCTCCCGCAAGAAATGCGAGCAGGATTTCGCGAAAGGCGACCAAAGTCTCCGGCTCAAGTGCTGCATCCCAGGACTGCTGAACGTTCTTCCGGCCCAGATCGCCGATCAATTGCTTAGCGGCGTCATTTGCGTCGAGGGTCCGCACCAGAAACAGGCAATGTTTGAGGAAGCCCTCATTGGCGATGAAGTAATCGCGCAACCGGGGAATGCCTTGTTGCAGGATTGGCGCGCAGACATTGGCCGCTTCCGTGAAGTCCTGCTCCCAGATGGCAACACTCGTGCCCTGAAAGATGTTGCGATAGCGCTCTTCGCTTTGCCGAAGCCTTGCGTCCGACATCCTGATCTGAACGCAGAGCACGGCAGCGATGGCAATGGCGAGCGCGCTGACAGCGCCGCGCAGCATTGCTCCCTCATTGGGGTCGTTCGCGTGGCCGATCAGATAACCGAGGATTGTCAGGCCGATGCAACCGAGGGCGATCAGGATGATGCCCGTGACATTGGTGAAACGGAGCGCCATCAGCAGCACGACGATATAAAGCGCCGCGACAGCGATCTCGAATGTGCTGAAGGCGTCGAACGCGAAAATGCCTGCGGCAAGGATAGCTGTCGCAATGGCCATGGGCAGCTGTGAGGGGTGGTGCACCCGATCAGAATTGGTCATTTGAGCCGCAAAATAGGAAGCAGGGCGTGCGTCCTGCAGGGAATGGTGAAGTCGTCCGAAGTCGGTAGCGTCTCGCCAGAAATAAACCTTGGTATAGGGCGGGATTACCTTCGTTTCTTGAATCTCTATCCTCGTAGAATGGTTAGCGCGGCCGGAATCTCTCATCCTTGGATCGTCGAAGTCATCGCGATGTCGATGTCATTCACCATCCAAAGGAGACCGATATGCTGCTCGATTCACAGTCCCAGAATTCTGACTCGTTTGCCGGTGTATTGTCTGACGCAAGTTCTACGACGGTCGCCCAGCTCCTGCTAGATGCACGGCAGGCGATTGGATCGGATGTCGGTGCGGCTCTTCGCTGCATCAGGCAGGCTGCATCGCTGCTCGAGGCGCCCTCCCAACCGTCGCCCGTCAGCCCCGCGAGGGGCGGCCTCGCACGCTGGCAGGCGGAGCGGATCAAGCGCCACATTGATTCAAATCTGGATGAGGCGATCCAAGTATCGGATCTCGCGAGTCTCGCTCGCCTGAGTTGCGGTTACTTCTCAAATGCGTTCAAAACCACCTTTGGCCAGTCTCCCCATGCCTATATCGTCTCCCGCCGTCTGACGCGTGCGATGGAGCTGATGACGTCCAGCAGCAAGTCACTCTGCGAGATCGCGATCGATTGTGGCTTCTCCGATCAGGCCCATATGTGCCGCCAGTTTCGCCGCGCGACAGGGGCCAGCCCCAACGTCTGGCGCCGCGACAACATGATGATGTCCGCACTCGCAACACAGCAGTGATGCTCCTCGAGGAGTATCCAGAAACGGGCCACGGACGCTTGCATGATCGTCCCCGCCTTTGACGAATAGTTCGCATCGACGCTCCACCTGAAGATATCTCGCTACCTCAACCATGATGAAAGGATCGCTCAAATGTCTGCGCACAACACGATGATGAAATCGGCCCGGCGGTGGCTCTTGGTGCCCGCATCCGTAGCTTTCGTGATGTTGACCTCCATGGCGGAGAGCTCGGCGGCATCCGACAAGGCCTATCGCTGGATCGGAGACCCCCGGCTCTCCACCGACATCAGCGCAGCCCGCCGTGTACAGCAGCGACGTGTCCATGCTCCCGCCCGCGTGACTGTTCCTTCCGTTGCTCCGCCGGTGCGGCCGATGGATTCCTATGCGAGTGCGCCGACCAGCTATGGCTACGGCATCGGCGACAACTCCCGCAATCAGACGTGGTGAAGCGAGGCACCCAGCCAGGCCCGGCCGACCCTCGAAGCATGGTGGTCCGTGCAGCCCGGGTTGCAGAAATGCCCCATGGTCCCGCGGCCCCGAATGGATAGGTTCCTCCTCGAACATGGTTCAGCGACGTTTCCGGGCTTTCCGACGAGCCTGAGACATTGCCTCATCGATACAAGGGGAAGAATGACGATGTCGTCACAGGTTAAAGTCGCTGGGGTCCATGCTGCGCCGGTATTTCTCGATCGCGCGGCCACCACGGCGAAGGCGATTTCGATCATTCGCGAGGCTGCGGCCGCGGGTGCGCAGCTGATCGCATTTCCTGAAACTTATATCCCGGCGTTTCCGGTCTGGGCGGCACTATGGGCGCCAATCGAGAATCACGATCTGTTCGTGACGATGGCCGAACAGTCGGTCTCGATTGCGGGCCCGGAAATGGCCGCCTTGCGCAACGAGGCGCGGGCGCTTGGCGTGACCGTCTCGATGGGCATCAGCGAGAGCTCGCCGGTCAGCGTCGGCCTGATCTGGAACAGTAATATTCTGATCGGGCCAGACGGCAGTATTCTCAATCATCACCGCAAGCTGGTGCCGACCTTCTATGAGAAGCTGGTCTGGGCTGCCGGCGATGGCGCGGGCCTCCGTGTCGCCGATACGCCCGTGGGCCGTGTCGGCAATCTCATCTGTGGCGAGAACACCAATCCGCTGGCTCGCTATACACTGATGGCGCAGGCCGAGCAGATTCACATTTCGAGCTGGCCGCCGATGTGGCCGACGCGCCGCCCGAGCAGCGGCGGCAATTTCAACAATGTCGCAGCCAATCGCATTCGCGCCAGCGCGCATTCGTTTGAGGCCAAGGCCTTCGGCATCGTCACCGCCGGCTATATGGACAAGGCGATGCGCGACTTCCTGATCGTGCGGGATCCCGACGTGGTCGATGTGATCGATCGCACGCAGCGCGCCGCCAGCTTCTTCGTCGACCCGACCGGCGAAGTGCTCGGCGACATGCTGCAGGACGAGGAGGGCATCGCCTATGCCGAATTCGACCTGCGCCGCTGCATCGAGCCGAAGCAGTTTCACGACGTGGTCGGTTACTACAATCGCTTCGACGTGTTCGATCTCACCATCAATCGCAAGCGTCTCGTGCCGGCGACCTTCGTCGACAAGATCGACGACGAAGAGTTCGCGTTTGAGCCGGCCGAACGCACGGTTTAGCGCTTCGACTGGTTCAGCACCGCATGCGGCATCATCACATGGATGCCCTTGTCGAGGTTGACCAGCTGGGTGACGCGGACATCGGCGGCGAGACTGCAGAGCATATAGGCATCGTTGGGCGTCAGCGTCGTGCGTGCCACGATCATGCTCACCATCCGGCGGAGCGCGATACGCGCGGCTTCGTCGAGATCGGGATCGAAGGCCATCGAGATGAGGTGATCCTTCGTCTCGGCATAAGGTGCCTCCAACTGCGTATTCTTGACGAGATCGATCTTGAACGTACCGGTGAGGCCGGTTTCGACGGCGGTCACACAGACTTCGCCATCGCCCTGCACGGCGTGACCGTCACCGCAGGAGAACAGGCCGCCCTCGGCCCAGACAGGAAGATAGAGAACGCAGCCTGCGCCGAGCTCCTTGTTGTCGATATTGCCGCCAAAATGCGAGGGCATGGTCGTGCTGACCCGGCCAACCGCAGGTTTCGGCGCGGTACCCATCACACCGAAGAACGGCTGCGCCTTTAGCGTGATGCCCCATGGGGTCTTTACCGCGCCGCTGGCACGATCAAGTCCGATATGGACGCGGCGGAAATAGTCGAAGTCGTCGGGCAGCGTGCCCATGCCGGGCTTGAAGAGCGTATAGCCCCAGTCATCCGCGAGCTGGACATCAAGGATCTCGACACGCAATGCGTCACCCGGTTGGGCGCCGCGCACGGCGACAGGCCCGGTGAGGATATGCGGCCCGAGTTCTGGCGTGACGGCGTCCAGGATGGCGACAAGTTCGCGGCGGATGGTCATGCCCGCTTCTGTCGGGAGGTTCTCGCGCGTGCCGCTGACGCTTGTGATCGTGATCGTCTCGCCGGGATCGATGGTCGCGATTGGCTTCAGCGCGGCGTCGAAATAGCCCCAATGCACGGTGGCGGGTGTCGGCTGAATGGTCTGCGTCATCGATGCCCCCTGATTCCTCGTCTTGCCCGCACACCATACCGGCCAGATTGCCTTTTGCAGCGCAAAATATCCTTCCGTACAGGGGCCGGATGCCTTATTGGCAGGCCTCAATCCCTGTCCCGTGAGCCCGTAGTTCCCATGATCCGCCTCGACAATATCAGCAAGCAGAACGGTCATCAGATCGTCTTCATCGAAGCCGCCGGCGCGCTGCTGAGGGGCGAGAAGATCGGTCTGGTCGGCCCCAACGGTTCCGGCAAGACGACCCTGTTTCGCATGGTCACCGGCCGCGAACTGCCCGACGAGGGGCAAGTGGTGGTCGAGCGCGGCGTCACCATCGGCTATTTCAGCCAGGATGTCGGCGAAATGGCGGGCCATAGCGCCGTCGCCGAGGTCATGGAGGGCGCCGGCCCCGTCAGCGTGGTCGCGACCGAGCTGAAGGAACTGGAAACGGCCATGGCCGATCCGGACCAGGCCGACAATATGGACGAGATCATCGAGCGTTACGGTGAGGTGCAGGCCCGCTTCGAGGAACTCGACGGTTACGCGCTGGAAGGCCGCGCTCGCGAAGTGCTGGCGGGTCTGTCCTTCACGCAGGAAATGATGGAAGGCGATGTCGGCAAACTATCCGGCGGCTGGAAGATGCGCGTGGCGCTGGCACGCATTCTGTTGATGCGTCCCGACGTGATGCTGCTCGACGAACCGTCGAACCATCTGGATCTCGAAAGCCTGATCTGGCTCGAAGGGTTCCTGAAGGGCTACGAGGGCGCGCTGCTCATGACCTCGCATGACCGCGAATTCATGAACCGCATCGTCACCAAGATCATGGAGATCGATGCGGGCTCGCTGACGTCCTATTCCGGCGATTACGAATTCTACGAAGCGCAGCGCGCCATGAACGAGAAGCAGCAGCAGGCGCAGTTCGAGCGTCAGCAGGCGATGCTGGCCAAGGAAATCAAGTTCATCGAACGCTTCAAGGCGCGGGCCTCGCACGCCGCGCAGGTGCAGAGCCGCGTCAAGAAGCTCGACAAGATCGAGCGCGTCGAGCCGCCGAAACGCCGCGAGGTCGTGTCGTTCGATTTCCTGCCGGCGCCGCGCTCGGGCGAAGACGTCGTCAGCCTGAAGAACATCCACAAGGCCTATGGCAGCCGCACCATCTATGAAGGGCTGGACTTCTCGGTGCGTCGCAAGGAACGCTGGGCCGTTATGGGTATCAACGGCGCCGGCAAGTCGACGCTGTTGAAGCTCGTGACCGGCGCGGCCGAGCCGGACAACGGCAACGTCACCATCGGCGGTAGCGTCAAGCTCGGTTACTTCGCGCAGCACGCCATGGATCTGCTCGATGGCGAGCGCACGATTTTCCAGAATCTCGAAGACTCATTCCCGCAGGCGGGCCAGGGCACGCTGCGCGCACTCGCCGGCTGCTTCGGCTTCTCCGGTGACGATGTCGAGAAGCGCTGCCGCGTGCTCTCGGGCGGCGAGAAGGCGCGTCTCGTGATGGCCAAGATGCTGTTCGATCCGCCGAATTTCCTGGTGCTCGACGAGCCGACCAACCATCTGGACATGGCCACCAAGGAAATGCTGATCAAGGCGCTCGCCGATTACGAAGGCACCATGCTGTTTGTGTCCCATGACCGCCACTTCCTCGCGGCGTTGTCGAACCGCGTGCTTGAGCTGACCCCGGACGGCATCCAGCAATATGGCGGCGGCTATACTGAATATGTCGAACGCACCGGCCAGGAAGCGCCGGGCCTGCACCCGAATTAAGCGCGCCTGTTTTCCTTCGCCCCGCCCGGCGAAGCGAAGCTTCGCTAGGCGGGGAGAGGTTAAGTAAGCTCAGCCTGTCAGCGCCGACAGCGAGACGCCGCGCTTCACCACGCTGCGCATCGCGAAGCTCGAATGTAGCCGCGCCACGCCGGGCATTCGCGAGAGGTGCTGCTTGTGGATGCGCTCATAGTCCTCCATGTCGCGCGCCTGCACATGGACGAGATAGTCGTCATTGCCCGACATCAGGTAGCAGGACACGACATCCGGGCATTTGGCGATCTCGCGCTCGAAGGCGGACAGCGCATCCTCGCTCTGCTTGTCCAGCGTGATGTGGACATGGACCGTCATCATGTAGCCGAGCTCGGATGCGTCGATCTCGGCGGCATAGCCCTTGATCACGCCCTTCTTTTCCAGGGCCGCGAGACGCCGGGTACAGGCGGTCGGTGACAGGCCGACTTTCTCTGCCAGTGCCATCTGGCTGATCCGGGCATCCCGGACGACCTCTCGAAGGATCTTCCGGTCGGTCGAATCGAGGTTGCTTGCCATGGTTCTCGCCAAAGTTTTGCAGGATTTCTCTACAAGTACGTAAATTTACGCCGATAATCACCGTTTGTGACCGTAGCAGCGGCCGGAATCGCCGTAAAGCGCCATGCGGAAGGTGAGATACTGCCGTTGCGATCATTCGTGGCGGGGGATGTGATGCTGGCACCTTGGACAGGCGGAACGGGCACGCGGCACGCGAGTGCGGTGCTGACCATCGATCTCGAAGCCATCTCACGCAATTACCGGCTATTGGCCGAGCGGGTCGGCCCCGGCGTCACCTGCGCCGGCGTAGTGAAGGCCGATGCCTATGGCCTCGGCGCTGATCGTGTCGCGCCGGCACTCTATCGGGCCGGCTGCCGCACCTTCTTCGTGGCGCATCTCGACGAAGGGCTGGATCTCCAGACCCATCTGGCCCGCGACGTTACGATCTACGTGCTCAACGGTCTGCCCTCGGGCAGCGAGCGTGACTGCGCGGAAGCCGGCATCATTCCGGTGCTCAATTCGCGCGAACAGCTTGAGGCCTGGTCGGATCAGGCGCGGCAACGCGGCCGGATTCTGCCCGCGGTCGTTCAGGTCGATAGCGGCATGTCGCGACTGGGCATGTCGCCGCGTGAGGTCGCCGAACTCTCGGGCAAGGACACCTCAGTTCTCGATATCCAGATGGTGATGAGCCATCTCGCTTGTGCCGACATGCCGGAGCATCCGGCCAATGCGCACCAGCTCGCCGCGTTTCAGGCGCTCGCGAAACGCTTCCCTGCTGCGCGACAATCTCTGGCCAATTCGTCCGGCATTTTCCTTGGGCGCAACTATCATCATGACCTCGTCCGCCCCGGCGCCGCGCTCTACGGGCTCAATCCCCATCCCGCGCAAAGCAATCCGATGCTGCCAGTGGTTCGGCTCACCGCGCAGGTGCTCCAGATGCGCGAGGTCGCAGCCGGTGCCCATGTCGGCTATGGCTGGAATTTCCGGGCGACCAAGGCGACACGGCTAGCGACATTGGCGATCGGTTACGCCGACGGTTTGCAGCGCGCCTTCGGCAATGGCGGCGCGGTCTATTTCCGCGGGCGCCGGCTGGCGGTTGCTGGGCGCGTCTCGATGGACTCGCTGACAGTCGATCTTGGCGATCTGCCGCCCGGTATGTTGGCACGGGGCTCGCAAGTGGAGATCATCGGCGGGCATCAGTCGCTCGACGCACTGGCCGCAACCGCGGGCACGATTGGCTACGAAATGCTGACCTCGCTGGGTCAGCGCTATGAGAGAATTTACTCGGATGAGATCGATGTGCGGTGGACCGCCCGGTCTGGAGGCACGGTGCGATGAAGGTTCTGGTTCTTGGCGCGGGCGTGATCGGTGTCACCACGTCCTATTATCTGGCCAAGGCAGGCCACGAGGTGACGGTGATCGACCGGCAGCCCGGCGCCGCACTGGAGACCTCGTTCGGCAATGCCGGCGAAGTCTCGCCCGGCTACGCCTCGCCCTGGGCTGGCCCTGGCGTGCCGAAGAAGGCGCTCGGCTGGATCATGGACAAATACGGCCCACTGGTGGTGCGGCCACAGGCCGATCCGCACCAGTGGCGCTGGATGCTGCAGATGCTGCGCAACTGCACGAGCGCGCGCTACGCGTTGAACAAGTCGCGCATGGTCGGCATTGCGGAATACAGCCGCGATTGCCTGCGCGCACTGCGTGCCGAGACCGGCATCACCTATGACGACCGCAGCCAGGGCACGCTGCAACTGTTCCGCAAACAGTCGCAGCTCGATGCCACCGGCGGCGATATCGACGTACTTAAGCAATATGGCGTGCCTTATGAGGTGCTCGATCGCGGCGGCTGCGTGAAATACGAACCGGGCCTTGCCGGTGTGAAGGATCTCTTTGTTGGCGGCCTGCGTTTACCGGAGGACGAGACTGGCGACTGTCATCTGTTTACGCAGCGGCTGGAAAAGATCGCGGCCGGACTTGGGGTGAAATTCGTCTACGAGACGACCATCAAGTCGGTGGATGTGACGGGTGGCCGCGTCGCGCAGATGACGACCGACAAGGGCGTCTTCACCGCAGATAGTTACGTGATGGCGCTTGGCAGCTTCTCGCCGCTGCTGTTGCGACCGCTCGGTATCGATGCGCCGGTCTATCCGGTAAAGGGTTATTCGCTCACTGTGCCGATCACCGATGAGAGCGTTGCGCCGCAGTCGACGATCATGGACGAAAGCTACAAAGTGGCCATCACGCGCCTTGGTGACCGCATCCGCGTCGGCGGCACCGCTGAAGTCGGCAATTATCATCCGGTGCCTACCGCCCCGCGCCGTATGCCGCTCGACAAATCGGTGACGGATCTGTTTCCGACCGCCGGCGATCTCTCGCGCTCAACCTTCTGGAGCGGGTTGCGTCCAATGACGCCGGATGGCCCGCCTATCGTTGGCCCGACGCATCTGGGCAATCTGCATCTCAATACGGGCCATGGCACGCTCGGCTGGACCATGGCTTGCGGCACCGCCCGCGTGCTGTCCGACCAGATCTCCGGCAAGGCACCGGAGCTGGATGTCAAGGATCTGGCGATCAGCCGCTATAACTGAAGCGACGCTCTTTCTTAACCTCTCCCCGCTCTGCGCGGGGAGAGGTCGCCGCGTCTTCGCGGCGGGTGAGGGGCCGTCTCGGACGAAGCCTCCATCACGGGTCTCTCGGTTCACATGTCTTCGACCCGAGAGACCACTCCTTTTGCATCGTATGTGCCTGCCCCTCACCCCAACCCTCTCCCCGCGCAGAGCGGGGAGAGGGAGCTTACCTCACGCAGTCTCCCGCTTTCGCATTGCGACGATTCTAGCCGCATGCGTGCCATGCTTCCGGCCGCGCCCATTTACATCCCCGTCATTTCCGTTTTCAGTTGCTGAAAACAATCGGGGGAAACATGAGCGGTCAAACTGCGTCGACGCATCGCGCGTCGGCTGACGCCATTGAGGCTGATTACATCATCGTCGGTGCCGGCTCCGCCGGTTGCGTGCTGGCCAATCGCCTGTCGGCCTCCGGCAAATATTCGGTGCTGCTGCTGGAAGCCGGCCCGAAGGACCGGAATATCTGGATTCACGTTCCGCTCGGTTACGGCAAGCTCTTCAAGGAGAAGTCCGTCAACTGGATGTATCAGACCGAGCCCGAACCGGGTCTCGATGGACGCTCGGTCTTCCAACCGCGAGGCAAAGTGCTCGGCGGCTCCAGTTCGATCAACGGGCTGCTGTATGTGCGCGGCCAGCATGAGGATTACGATCGCTGGCGTCAGCTCGGGAATACCGGCTGGGGTTATGACGATGTGCTGCCCTATTTCAAGAAGGCGGAGAATCAGACGCGTGGGCCGAGCGAGTATCACGGCGTCGGTGGCCCGCTGCCGGTGTCGGATTCGCGCTGCCCCGATCCGTTGTCGGAGGCCTTCATCGCCGCTGCTGCCGAGACCGGCATTCCCGTGAACAACGACTTCAACGGTGCCACGCAGGAAGGGGCTGGCTGGTTCCAGACCACCACGAAAGGTGGCCGCCGTGCCTCGACCGCGCGGGCCTATCTGCGCCCGGCGCTGAAGCAGGGCAAGGTCCGCGTCGAAACCGAAGCGCTGGCCCAGCGGATCCTGTTCGAAGGCAAGCGCGCGGTGGGCATCGAATTCAAGCAGCATGGCGTGGTGCGCAAGGCGCGCGCCCGCAAGGAAGTGCTGGTGTCGAGCGGCGCCTATAATTCACCGCAACTACTGCAGCTCTCCGGCGTCGGTCCCGCCGATCTGCTCAAGGAACACGGCATCGAGGTCCTCCTCGATGCACCCGGCGTCGGCAGCGATTTGCAGGATCACATGCAGGTCCGGATGGTGATGGAGTGTCCGCAGAAGATCACGCTCAATGACTTCGTCAATCATCCGGTGCGCAGGGCGATGATGGGTCTGCAATATGCGGCGTTCCGCACCGGTCCGCTGACCTATGCTGCCGGCACCACCGGCGCCTTCTTCAAGACCGATCCGCGCATGGCGTCGCCAGATATCCAGATCCACTTCCTGCCGTTCTCCACCGACAAGATGGGCGAGAAACTGCATCCGTTCTCGGGCTTCTCCGCCTCAGTCTGTCAGCTGCGCCCGGAAAGCCGCGGCTCGCTGCGCATCAAGAGCGCGGATCCTTCGGTGCCGCCGGCGATCCGGATCAATTATCTCGCGACCGAAACGGATCGTACGGCGAATGTCGAAGGGCTCAAGATCCTGCGCAAGATGCTGAACGCGCCGGCGATGAAGCCCTTCGTGACGAAAGAGGTCGAACCCGGCCCGGGCACGGTGACCGATGAGCAATGGCTCGCTTATTGCCGCCAGCGCGGCAGCACGGTCTATCACCCGACCTCGACGTGCCGGATGGGCAATGATACGAAAGCGGTGGTCGATCAGCGCCTGCGCGTGCGTGGGTTGGAAGGTCTGCGCGTGATCGATGCATCCATCATGCCGGACCTGATGTCGGGCAACACCAACGCGCCGGTGATCATGATTGCCGAAAAGGCGTCGGATATGATCCTGGAGGATGCGCGGTAGCTCCAGTTGCGAGCTCCAGCGCTACAGTTCGTCGGACATCCGATAGGCGGCTGTCTGGCCGCGGAACTGGCCGGGCGTCATGTTGGTCGCACGGCGGAAGGCGCGGGTAAAATTGGCTTGAGATGAAAAGCCCGCGGTATAGGCGACATCGACGATTGGTCGATACAGATCCGCCAGCATTTGTTTCGCCAGTGTCAGCCGCCGTTCGCTGACGAACTGATGCGGTGTGAGACCGGTTCGGACCTTGAACACCCGCGCGAAATGCGCCGGGCTGAGACAGGCCGTGCGGGCCATATCGGCGACCGCGAATTCGCGCGAGATGTTGGCGTCAACGAATTCGATTACCCGCGCCAGCCGCCGTTGATCCAATGGCTTGTCGGATGACGGTGGCGGCTTCAGCGGAAGCGCGTTCGCCGCATATTTGTGAACGAGATGTGCGGACAATGCACTGCTGAGTGTTTCAATCAGCAGTCGGCCGGCGGAGGTCTCGGTATTCAGCTCCTGCAGGATCAGCTCGGCGACCTGTTCGATGAATGGATCATGATCGACGCTCTCATAGCGCAAGGTCATACGTGATGGATCGATTTCCAGATCCTGCAGAAGCGTGTCCTCAAAGGGCTGGCCGGGAAGATAGATGTGCAGGCAGTCCGCGACCGGTTCGGAGACGTTGATATATTCTTCGCGAATGCCGGCGGGGCAGAGCCAGATGGTGCCGCGATGGCCCGACGTTCGTTGCCGCATACCGCCGCCCTGACGCTCTACGACCGAGTTGCCGCGCAGGAACATGGCAATCTCGGTATCTCGTGGCAGCACCGAGGGTAAATCGCCGGCCCGATGGCTCCAGCGCTCCGCGAGCAGATGGGGCCAATTCCGGTCCTGAGACCCATCGATGAGATGTCCGGTGACATACTTTTCCGCGCCGTGGCCTGCAATCGTCATAGCCAACCCCCACTCGCTGAAATGATCGCCGCTTAACATTCAATTCCTGTGCCATGGGCGCGGGGCGGAACCCGCCGCGTGGTCAGCAGGATTTGCAAACAGAACAGCAGGCTCGGAAAAGCCAACAGTCCGTCAGCTCAGCATGCTCGGCATCGACCCAGATCGGTAGCCAGCGGAGGCCAGCTTGACCCAGATAACCGTAATTGGTGCATGCCCCCATGATTGCCCCGACACCTGCTCCATGATCACGACGGTCGAAGATGGCCGCGCCGTGTCCGTGCGGGGCAATCCGGATCACCCGTTCACGCAAGGTCGGCTCTGCGTGAAGGTCAACGATTATCAGGAGCGCGTCTATAGCGACCAGCGCATTCTCTATCCGATGCGGCGCTCGGGGCCGAAGGGCAGTGGCCAGTTTACGCGCATCTCATGGGGTGCCGCGCTGTCCGAGATCGCCGGCAAATGGAAGACGATCATCGCTGAGGACGGCGCCAAGGCGATCCTGCCGTGCAGCTATCTTGGCACCCAGGGCATCATCAACGGCCTCAATGTCGGCGATCCCCTGTTCAACAAGCTCGGCGCCACGGTGGCCGAACGTACGTTCTGCGATTCCGGCGCCTGTACTGCCTATCTGATGACGATAGGCCATACGCCGGGTACCGATCCGGAGAGCTTCGTCCATTCCAAATACATCATCCTCTGGGCCTGCAACACGCTCAGCACCAACTCGCATCACTGGCCTTATATCAAGCAGGCGATGAAGAACGGCGCCAAGCTTGTGGTCATCGATCCCGTGCGGACGCGGACCGCGCAGCAGGCGGACTGGCACATCGCTATAAGGCCGGGGACAGACGCGGCGCTGGCGCTGGGCCTCATCCACGTCATCACCACCGAGGGGCTGATCGATCGCGATTACGTCGACAACTATTCGATCGGCTATGACGAGCTGGCCGAACGTGCCGCGATTTACACGCCCGACTACGTGTCTGGAATCACCGGGATCGCGGCGGACGACATCCGCACGCTGGCGCGTGAATATGCCACCACGCCGCCCGCGGTAATCCGCATCGGCGTCGCCGTCGAGCGACATGCCGGCGGAGGCCAGACCGTGCGCGCGATCTCATGTCTGCCCGCGCTGATCGGTGCCTGGCGTCACGTCGGCGGCGGTCTGCTGCAGCTGCCGATCTGGGCGTTTCCGGTGAAATGGGACGTGCTGATGCGCCCGGACCTACAAGGAGAGGATCTGCGCATCGTGAATCTGTGGCAACTCGGCCCGGTGCTCACCGGCGAGCTTGGTTTCGATCCACCGATCAAGTCGCTGTGCGTCTACAATGCCAATCCGATGGCCATGGTCACAGAGCAGGGCAAGATCGAGGCTGGCCTGGCGCGTGAGGATCTGTTTACCGTCGTCAGCGAACACTTCATGACCGACACCGCGCGCTTTGCCGATATCGTGTTGCCGGCGACGACGCAGCTCGAACAGAAGGATCTAATGTTCTCGTGGGGGCATCTTTATCTGTCCTACAACCACCAGGCGATCGAACCCCTCGGCGAAGCCGTATCGAACACTGAGCTGTTTCGCAGGCTCGCCGCCGCCATGGGCATCGACGATCCGTCGTTCTTCCGCAGCGATGACGAGATGATTGCGGATTCGATGGACTGGACCAGTCCCGTGCTGGAAAACATCACCATCGAGCAATTGAAGCAAACCGGCTATGCGCGCTTGAAAGTCGAGGGATCCGATACTTACGCGCCACATCGCGAAGGCAATTTTTTCACGCCGTCAGGCAAATGCGAATTCAAATCCTCGATCGCCGCCGGCGGCAATTTCGTCGTGCCGCTGTTCCGGCAGGGCTATGGTGGCCAACAGTCCGGCGAGCCGGTCGATCCGTTGCCGTCCTATATTCCACCACGAGAATCGCCGCAGACCAATCCCGAGCTGGCGAAGAGATATCCGCTCAGCCTGATCTCGCCGAAGAGCCACGCATTCTTGAATTCCAATTTCGGCAATATGCCGAAGCAGCTCCATCATGCCGGCGAGCAGGCCGTACTACTGCATCCCGACGATGCTGCAGTACGTGGCATCGAAGCGGGCGCGCCGATCCGTGTCTATAACGATCGCGGCTCGTTCGAGGCGCTCGTCACCATCTCGGCGGATGTGAAGCCCGGCGTGGTGGTGGCACCGAGCGGCTATTGGCAACGCTCGACCCGCAAGAGTGCAACGGTGCATGCGCTGACTTCGCCGGCGATGGCCGATCTCGGACGTGCGCCGACCTTCTCCGACATCCTGGTGCAGGTATCGACGGCGTAAGAAGGCGGGCTATCCCGCCTTCTTCACCCACACCTTGTTGTCGTGAAACGCCGCGCCGCCATAGGGCGCGACGGCTTCGCCTGCTGTCAGCATATTGATGCCATGACCGCCGATATGCGCCTTGTTGGGGTGCACCGATTCCGCAATCAGCACGCCGCGCCGCAGGCCCTCGAAGATACGCGCGGTCAGGGTCGTCTCGCCGCGCGTGTTGCCGAGTGTCACGGCATCGCCATCGGCAATGCCGAGCCTCGCCGCGTCGACGGGGTGCATCATCACACTGGGTGCACCCTCGCGGGCCTGCGATGATGGCGTCTCGTTGAACGAGGTGTTGAGGAAGCTGCGCGACGGGCTCGTGGCCAGACGAAACGGATGCGCCTCATCGACCTGTTCGATCACCGCCCAGTGGTCGGGGAACGACGGCATCTCGTCCCACGCGCCCATCAGCCCGGCATTGGGCATCGGCACTGTCGACCAGTCCGCCTTGAAGTGGAATTTGCCGTCGGCATGGGCGAAACCGTCGAGATAGTGCGAGGTGCGGAAATCCGGCTGGATATCGCGCCATTTGTCGGCCTCCAGCCCTTCGATGCCACCGCGGCCGCTGACTTGCAGCGTCTCGTCGATGATGTCGCGCGGATGCATATCGAACGCGCGGTGTTTCGCGCCGAGGCGGGTGGCGATGCCCTGCAGAACGTCGTGGTTCGAGCGGCATTCTTCCGGCGCATCGATCAGCTTGGCACCGACCGAGATGTGCTGGTTGCCGCCGGCGTAATAGAGATCGTCGTGCTCCATGAACATGGTCGCCGGCAGCACGATATCGGCCATCATGGCCGTTTCGGTCATGAACTGCTCATGCACCGCGACGAACAGGTCTTCGCGGGCAAAGCCCTGCCGCACCAAGGCCTGCTCGGGCGCCACCGTCATCGGATTGGTGTTCTGGATCAGCATCGCCTTCACTGGCGGGCCGTTGTGCAAGGCTTCCGCGTCCCCGGTCAGAATGCGGCCGATCTTCGACTGATCAAGACGCCGAACGCTCTCGTCGAGCACGTCGAGGCCCTCGATCAGCGTCTTGTCGAATTTCCAGATTGCGGCATTGTTGAAGAAAGCGCCGCCACCTTCATATTGCCAGGCGCCGGTAACGGTGGGCACGCACAGCGCTGCATGCATCTGCGCGGCTCCGTTGCGGCTGCGGGTGAAGCCGTAGCCGAGGCGGAAATAGCTGCGCTTGGTCTCGCCGACCAGGCGCGCGAAGGCTTCGATTTCCGCAGCGGGCACGCCGCAAATGTCTGAGGCCCATTGCGGCGTGCGCGCCGCCAGATGCGCCTCGAACTCGGGCGAGTGGTCGGTATATTTGGCGAGATAGTCGCGATCAGCCAGGCCGTCGCGGAACAGCACATGCATCACGCTGGCGGCGAAGGCGCCGTCTGTACCTGGTCGCAGCAGGATCTTGATGTCGGCCTGCTTCATGGTGTCGTTATCGTAGATATCGACGACGGCAAGCTTGGTGCCGCGCTCTTTCCGGGCGCGGGAGACGTGGGTCATCACATTGATCTGCGTCGAGACGGGGTTGGTGCCCCAGATCACGATCAGGTCCGACTTCGCCATCTCGCGCGGATCGACGCCGGCGACCTTGCCGGTGCCGGCGGCAAAGCCAGCCCAGGCAACGGTTGCGCAGATCGTCGAGTAAAAGCGCGAATACTTCTTCACATTGGCAAGGCGGTTGATGCCATCGCGCATCACCAGGCCCATGGTGCCGGCATAGTAATAGGGAAACACCGACTCCGCGCCGAAGTCGCGCTCGGCCTCGTTGAACCTCAAAGCGATCTCGTCGAGCGCCTCGTCCCAGGTGATGCGGGTGAAATGGCCGGAGCCCTTCGGGCCCGTGCGGCGCATCGGATACATCAGCCGTTCGGGGTGATGGATGCGCTCGGCATAGCGCGCGACCTTCGCGCAGACCACGCCGGCGGTATAGCTTTGCTCCTTGGAGCCGCGGACCCGGCCGATCGTGTTTCCGCCGATCACCTCGATGTCGAGGGCGCAGGCAGAGGGGCAATCATGCGGGCAGGTGGAGTGCTTGATGTCGATCTTGGCTTGAACGTTCATGCAGCCAAGCTAGCCAAAAGTTTACTGGAGGAAAAGCCGTGGTTTTACGCATCCCGCCCGACAACCGGGCAGGCCTCCAGTCCGTAGTCCTCTCGGCTATTTGCCCAGGGCGTCGCGTTGGGCGATCAGCCGGTCCAGCTCCTCATTCTGCTGAGCCAGCCGATCCGCGGTGCGCTCCTCGTTGCTCTCGCCGGAAGCCGCGGTGGCCTGCTCGATCAACTGCCGGATATTGTCGCGAAGGATGGCGATGCGATCGTCGAGCTCGGCGGCTGAGAGGGTGGAATCCATGGGGCGATACTCCTGACCCGCTACGGGCCGTACGCAGACTATAGCGCGCCAGAAGTGCTTTCTATTGAATAATCCGCAGATTAGCCTGCGCCAAACACCGGGTAGTCGGTGTAGCCAGCCACATCGCCGCCGTAAAACGTCGCCCGGTTATAAGGCGTAAAGGGCGCCTTGCGCTTGATACGCTCCGGCAGGTCCGGATTGGCGATGAATGGGCGGCCGAACGCGATGATGTCGACACTGCCGGAAGCGACGGCCTCCTCGGCGGAGGTGCCGTCGAAGCCGCCGGCCGTGACCAGCACGCCGCTCCACATCGGCCGGAACAGCTCATAGGCTTTAGGCACATTGTTATGAAACACTTCCGCGCGGCCGACGCCGCTGGTGCGCGGCTCGACGAAATGGAGGTAGGCGAGGCCGAGCTTGTCGAGCTCACGGACCACATAGCTGTAGAGCGGCATCGGATCGGCTTCGCCGGAGTCATTCGAGACACCATAGGGCGACAGGCGGACGGCGACACGATCCGCGCTCCAGGCGTCGATGACGGCATTGGTCACTTCGAGCAGCAGGCGGGCGCGGTTCTCGATTGAGCCACCATATTGGTCGGTGCGCCGATTGCTGCGGGTCTGCAGAAATTGTTCGAGCAGATAGCCGTTGGCGCCGTGCACCTCGACGCCGTCGAAGCCGGCTTCCCTGGCATTGCGCGTGGCCTGCCGGTAGGCGTCGATGATGCCGGGAAGCTCGCTGGTCTCCAGGGCGCGGGGTGTCTCGTAAGATACCGTCTCGCCTGAAGCCGTCCGCGTGGTAGCGTCGATCGCAATGGCTGACGGTGCCACCGGAAGCCCGCCGCCGGGCTGGAATGAGGAATGTGAGGCCCGGCCGACATGCCAGAGCTGCAGGAAGATGATGCCGCCTTTGGCATGCACGGCGTCAGTGACCTGACGCCAGCCGGCGATCTGCTCCTTCGTATAGATGCCCGGTGTGTTCGGGTTGCCCTGGCCTTCCTGCATCACCTGCGAGGCCTCGGCGATGATCAGTCCGCCTTCGGTCGCGCGCTGCGCGTAATATTCGGCATTGAGCGTCCATGCAGCGAGAGATGTCTTCTCGGCGCGCATGCGCGTCAGCGGCGCCATCGCGACGCGGTGGCTCAATCGATACGGGCCGACTTGCAGCGGCTGGAACAGGGAAGAAGACGTCATCGGCGCTCCATTCAGAATATCAATCGGGCGATAGCCTTGGTGAACAGGTGTCGCGGCATTCGTATCGTTCAATACAGCGCAGACTTGGTCAATCAAAGTTGATGGCATCTATTCGCTGTATTACAGCCTTTAATGCTACGAGGCGGAATTAGGTTGGGCCATATGGGCCCTGACGACGAAGGACGGATCGCGATGGCGAAGAAGCAGGTTCAGGGCGTCGAAGACTATAAAGGTGCCGCCGCAGGTTGGGGCGCGTTGAAGGCAGTGGCCGACGCGGTGCGCGGACAGTTGGCGGTGGTCAACGAAACGCATGGCCTCCTGACGATGAACCAGCCGCACGGCTTCGATTGCCCGGGCTGCGCCTGGCCCGATCCGAAGCATACATCGTCCTTCGAATTCTGCGAGAACGGCGCCAAGGCGGTGTCGTGGGAAGCAACGGCCAAGCGCACGACGCCGGAATTCTTTGCGGCCCATACGGTGAGCGAACTCTGGGACTGGCATGATCACGACCTAGAAAACGAGGGACGTCTCACCCATCCGATGGCCTATGACCAGGCTAGCGACAAGTATCTTCCGATCTCGTGGGAGGATGCGATGGCGCGGATCGGTGCCGGCTTGCGCGCTTTGCCCGATCCGAACATGGCCGAATTCTACACGTCGGGCCGTTGCTCTAACGAAGCAGCGTTCATGTATCAGTTGTTCGTGCGCGAATTCGGCACCAACAATTTCCCCGATTGCTCCAACATGTGCCACGAGGCCACGAGCGTCGGCCTTCCGGAATCCATCGGCGTCGGCAAGGGCACGGTGACGCTGGAGGATTTCGATCATGCGGATGCCGTGTTCTGCATCGGGCACAATCCCGGCACCAATCATCCGCGCATGCTGACGACTCTGCGCGAATGCTCCAAGCGCGGTGCTGCCATCGTTTCAATCAATCCGCTGCGCGAGCGCGGGCTGGAACGATTCACATCCCCGCAGCATCCAGCGGAAATGCTGACGTTGAGCTCTACGCAGATTTCGTCGACCTATTACCAGGTCAAGGTCGGTGGCGACATTGCCGTGCTGAAGGGCATGATGAAGACCGTCGTGGCGCTCGATGCCGCGAGCCTGGCCCAGGGCGGTCCCGGCGTGCTCGACCGCGCCTTCATCGCCGAACACACCAACGGCATCGAGGCGCTGCTGGCCGATCTCGATGCGACCTCATGGGAGGCGATCGAGAAATCGTCTGGCCTGCCGCGCGCCGATATCGAAAACCTCGGCAATATCTACGCCGGGGCCAAGAGCGTGATCATCAATTACGGCATGGGTATTACCCAACATCGCCACGGCACCGGTAACGTGCAGCAGATCGCGAATCTCCTGATGCTGCGCGGAAACATCGGCCGTCCCGGCGCCGGCATCTCGCCGTTGCGCGGCCATTCCAACGTGCAGGGCGACCGCACCGTGGGGATCACCGAAGTACCCAACGCCGCGCTGATCGACGGCATCGAACGCACCTTCAACTTCAAGCCGCCGACTGCGCATGGTCATGACGCCGTCGCGTCGGTGAAGGCGATCCGCGATGGACGTTCGAAGGCGTTGATCTGTCTTGGCGGCAATCTCGCGGTCGCGATGTCCGATCCCGAGGCGACCTATCCGGCGATGCGCAGCCTCGATCTCGTGGTGCATATCGCCACCAAGCTCAATCGCTCGCATCTTCTGATCGCGAAGGAATCGATCATCCTGCCGTGCCTTGGCCGCACCGAGATCGACGTGCAGGCGACGGGTCCGCAACTGGTGACGGTGGAAGATTCGATGTCGATGGTGCACGCCTCGCGCGGCGGCTTGAAGCCGGCGTCCGAGCATCTGAAGTCCGAGACTGCGATCGTCGCCGATATGGCAATCGCGACTTTGCCGAATACAAAGGTGAAGTGGCTCGACTACGTCGCCGACTACAGCAGGATCCGCGACGCCATCGAGTCGGTCTTTCCGGCCTTCGAGGATTACAATGCACGGATCAAGAAGCCGGGTGGCTTCCGGCTGCGCAACGCCGCCTCGGAACGGGAATGGCTGACGCCGAGCCAGAAGGCGCAATTCCTGGTTTTCTCCGGCCTCTATGAGGACGGCCCCGCCGAGACCGCGTTGACGCTGACCACACTGCGCAGCCACGACCAGTACAACACCACGATCTACGGTATGAACGATCGCTATCGCGGCATCACCGGGCGGCGCGATGTGGTGTTCGTCAACGAGCAGGACCTCGCCCGCCGCGGGCTGAGCCACGGTGATCTGATCGACATCGTGCTGGACCGTCCGGACAGCGCACCGCGCGCACTGCGTCGGGTGACGGCGGTGGCTTACAACATCCCGCAAGGATCGGTGGCGGCCTATTATCCTGAGGCCAATGTGCTCGTGTCACTCGACCAGCATGATGCGAAGTCGGGAACGCCGGCTTACAAATCGATCCCGATCCGGATCGAGGCATCTGCAGCCTAAGCTGCACCGCAGCATTGAGAGAGCATGACCGCCACGGCTTTCGTGGCGGTTGATGCGCGCCGTGTTTCCGCGTAGGCGAGCGCCATGACCAGTGCTGCCGACTCTTCTGCCTTTAAGCCCGTTGCCATCGATCCGCCCGTGAGCGTAGCGCTCGTGGCAGCGATGCTCATTCTGACCTGCGGGCATGTACTGTCCAACATGCTGCGCACCACGCCTGCAGTCGCGATCGATGTGATGTCGACCGATCTCGGCGTCACGCCGCAGACGCTGGCCGCGCTGACTTCGGCGTATCATTTTTTCTTCGCGCTCCTGCAGATTCCGGTCGGCGTCGCGCTGGATCGCTACAGCATCCGCACGGTGTCGCTCGTGCTGTTCGCCGGTACGGTCTGCGGCGCGGCGATTGCCGCGCTATCGACAGGGCCTCTGTCGTTCTTCGTGTCGCAGGCAACGATCGGCATGGCGACGTCGGGCATGCTGATGTGCCCGATGACGCTCGCCGCCAAGCGGCTGACACCAGCGCAGTTCGGTCTGTGGTCCGGCATCATTCTGTCATTCGGCAATGCGGGGCTGCTGTTGTCGGCCAGTCCGCTTGCTTACGTCGTCGAGCACTGGGGCTGGCGCGCCGGTTTCTGGATTGCCGCCGCAGCGGCGATTGTCGTGGCGATGCTGATCGCGGTCATGGTGCCGGCATCGCGTCCCGAAGGCCGGCCGCGCGCGCTTCTGGGCGAGATGGTTTCGGTTCTGCAACTCGGTGTATCACGTGCTGTGCGCGGTATCGTGATCCTCGCTTTCGTGTCACTTGCGGTTCAGCTCGTGTTGCGTGGGCTTTGGGCCGGCCCTTGGCTGATGAATATCAAGGGACTGTCGCGGATAGAGGCCGGCAATGTGCTGGCGTTGTTTACGGTGGCGCTGGTGATCGGACCGGCGCTGTCGGGCCTGCTCGATCGCAAGCTGGGTCATCGCCGCATGCTGCTGTTTGCGGTCCATTTGTGCGCCGCCGCGCTGCTACTCGTGATGGCGCTCGGTGCACCGGGCTATCCGTTAGCCACGCTTTTCGGCCTGCCAGTGATGCCCGTGGCAGTCGATACCGGCCTGCTTGTGGTCATCGGCCTTCTCGTCGCGATGCAGCCGCTCGTCTATGCGATGATCCGCCAGGTCGTTGCTGCCGAGAATATTGGCAAAGCGCTCTCTGCGGCAAACCTGTCATTCTTCCTCGGCACCGCCGTGATGCAATCGGCTACCAGTCCGATTGCTGCCGCCTGGGGATTGCCCGCAGTTTTAATCTCAATGGCGGTATTCCTGACCGTCTGCACCCTCATCTTCTTCGCGTTGACGCGTCCCGCAGCGCAGCGCGGGACTGCATAACAGGTTCATGACGATTGCGACGGCAAGTTGCTGGAATTGCCGTGAGTCCTGTGGTCTGATGCGCAGATTGACGCGATCAAGACGTCGCGCGCGGTCTCGCATTGCGGGGCGCCTCACACAGGGAGGACGTGACTTGCCGTTTTTCGTCAGGGGAACCGATACGTCAGGGACTGTTTCACTCCGCCGCGACAACGCGGCCGGAGCTGTCAAGAAGGCCAGGGAGCTGCTCGATGACGGCAGCTGGGATGTTGAAATCACCGGCCCGGATGGACTTCCGCATCCGATTGCCGAATTCGAGGCGATGTATTCCGCCGGTGCGACGACGGCGGTGCATGCGACATAGCTGACAGGCAAGGGATGCAGTGACGGCGACCGATCTTGTTCTGCATCACTATCCGCGTTCGCCGTTTGCCGAGAAGGTGCGCGTCGCCTTCGGATTGAAGGGTCTGTCTTGGCGATCGGTGATTCAGCCGCGGATCGTGCCGAAGCCAGAGCTCGTGGCGCTCACCGGAGGCTATCGCCGCATTCCGGTGCTGCAGATCGGCGCAGACGTCTATTGCGATACGCGCCGCATTCTCGCGGAGCTTGAGCAACGTTTTCCCGAGCTGACGCTTTATCCGGCGGGCACGCGCGGTCAGGCCGATATCATCGCGGCCTGGGCCGATCGCGCGCTCTTTGCCAATGCTCTTGGACTGGTCTTCGGCCTGAACGGAGATCGTTTTCCGCCAGAACTGCATGCCGATCGCGCGAGTTTCACGTCAGGCAAGTTCGATGGTTGGGACAGCGTGAAGATGCGTGAGCAGATTCCTGCGCTCCGCAACCGGTTTCGCATTCATCTAGCCTGGCTCAGCGATTGGCTTGCGCGTGGCGACGCGTTCCTGCTTGGCCAGGCGCCGTCACTTGCCGATCTCACCGTCTATCACCCGCTCTGGTACGTGCGCGGCAATCTCGGTGACAGCGAAGGTCTTGCCGAGCATCCGCGCATTCTCGCGTGGATGGACCGGGTTGCCGCGCTGGGGCACGGAACGGTTGAGGAGCTGTCGCCCGAGCTGGCGCTGGACATAGCGCGGCTCTGTCAGCCTATGGCGACATCTGCTTCTACTCATAACGATATTGCAGATGATCAAGGTCTGCCGTTTAAGGAAGGCGTAATGGTATCGGTCATGCCGACCGATTGGGGTTTCGATCCCGTCATCGGTGCGTTTGTTTCTGCGGGTCATGACAGCATCGCTTTGCGGCGTGAGGATCCCGATGTCGGCGCGACGGTTGTACATTTCCCGCGTGCAGGCTTTGCGATTGCTCGCCTGTGAAAGCCCCGTCACGGATGCATGGCCCTCATTCGCGATTCCCGTACGCCGCAATTTGACGCGGCTGCGCAAAGGCGGCTAAGTCCGAAAAACGCTGCCCGACTGCGATATGCAGACTCCCAATCTGTAACGCAGTGTTCGACACTCCAGCGCCAGTAACAGAACAAGAAAGCGCGTCGCTTCAGCGTCGTTGCGCATCGGAGGATATGACATGACCATGACCCGCCGCACATTTGGCCTTGGTGCCTCTGCCGTTCTGGCAGGGCCGATCGCCGCGCCGTTCATTCGTAGCGCAGGCGCCGCCGAGCCGGCGATCCGCATCGGCATGGTCAATTCGATGAGCGGCGGTCTTGCGGCCTATGCCCAGGAAGGCCAGCCAGCTTTCGAATACATCATCAAGAAGATCAATGCCGAAGGCGGCATCAAGAGCAAGGGCGGCGCCAGGATCGAGCTGGTGCTGGCGGACGATACCAGCCAGCCGGCGCGGACCGCTGCCGAAGCGCGGCGCCTGATCACCGAGGAAAAGGTGCAGCTTCTGACCGGCACCATTCTCAGCGCACAGATGCTGGCGCTGACGCCGGTGGTCGACGAAGCCAAGATTCCGACGCTGTCGGTCTGGGCCGGCGGCTCGCAGTCGAACTATATGTTTACGCTGGGATACCCGTATGATCGCGGCTATGCGCAGACCATGCATGATTTCGTCATCTCATTGCGCGACGATTTCAAGTTTCCGATCAAGACTGCCGTCATGGCCTATTCGAATTACGAGGCCGGCCAGCAGTCCAACAAATTCCTGGTCGAGAAGCTGAAGGCCAGCGGCATCCAGATCATCGGCGAAGCCGCGCTCGATATTCGTGCGCAGGACCAGACGGCGGCGATGGTCCGTATTCGCTCGCTCAAGCCGGACGTCGTTGTTGGCCTTGTGACGCCGCGCGATGGCATCCTGCTGCATCAGGCGCGTTACAATCTGAACTATCATGGCAGCATCTTCTGCGGCGGCACCGGCGGCTATTCGGATCTGTCGCTCTGGAAGGATCTCGGCCCCGAGATCGGCAAGGCCGTGCTGACGAAGAACCTGTTCGGCATGACCGGCTTCAGCGCCGGTGCCAAGATCGAGTCGATGCAGAAGATCGTCACGGAATTGCGCGATGTCGCCAAGCTCGACAAAATCGGCCAGGGCGCGGTGCAATATGCCCAGGCGGCACGCGTGCTGCAGCAGGTGCTCGAGAACGCCAAGTCGCTGCAGAGCGATGCACTGCTCGAGGCGCTGAAGAACGTCAACATTCCGGCAGGCGATCCGAACCTCTACATTGCCAAGCCGAAGGGCCTGCAATTCGCGGAAGACCGTCTGCTCAAGGACGGTTCTGCAATGTTCATCCAGTGGACTCCCGAGCAGGATCAGCAAGTCGTATTCCCGAAGGAATTTGCCCAGGTACCGCCGCGGCCGAAGTCCTGATCGGCGCTGTAGTAAGACTGAGCGCAATCTAGAGAGTGGACGGCTGTGGCATTTCTGGAAGTCTCCAACATCACCAGGCGGTTTGGCGGGCTGGTCGCGCTCAACGCGGTGAGCTTCGACGTCGAGAAGGGCGAAATTCTTGGCATCATTGGCCCGAACGGTGCCGGCAAGACCACTTTGTTCGGTGTGATCTCCGGCTTCATTCCGCCGAGTGCGGGCGACGTTGTTTATGACGGTGAAAGCATTATCGGGGTGTCGCCGGATCGGCTGGTGCGCCGCGGATTGATGCGCTCCTTCCAGATCGTCCAGTCCTTTGCCGACATGACGGCGCTCGACGTCGTCACGACCGCAGCATTGACACGCCGGCCGATGCGCGAGGCCATCGACTATGCGGCGCAGGCGCTGCTGCGCGTCGGCCTCGGCGGCAAGGAGCACAAGACGCCGGGGACACTGTCGCTGCAGGACAAGAAGCTGTTGGAGCTCGCGAAGTGCATCGCCACCGATCCGCGCTGCATTCTGCTCGACGAGGTGATGGCCGGCCTGACCATGGCCGAGACCGCCGCGCCGATCGCGATCATCGAGGAGCTCAACAAGCAGGGCGTCACCATCGTGATGGTGGAGCATGTGATGCCCGTCATCATGCGGCTGGCGCAGCGTATGGTGGTGATCAATTTCGGCGAGAAGATCGCGCAGGGCACGCCCGACGAGATCCTTCGGGATCAGCGCGTCGTCGATGCCTATTTCGGAGATCATCTCGATGCTTGAGATCGACAACCTGGTCGCAGGCTATGGCGGCGTGCCGGTGCTGCGCGACATCAACGCCAAGATCGCTGCGGGCGAGATCGTCGGCCTGCTCGGCGCCAACAATGCCGGCAAGACCACGCTGATCAATGCGCTGTCCGGAATGGTCAAGCCGATATCCGGCCGCATTCTGTTTCTCGGCGAAGACATCAGCAAATTAACGCCGCAGGCGCGTGTCGAGCTCGGCATCGTGCAGGTGCCGGAAGGCCGTCTGGTGTTTCCGGAAATGAGCATCCGCGAAAATCTTCTGCTTGGCGGCATCAATGCGCATGCGCGCAAGCATCGTCCGCAACAGATGGAAAAAGTCGTCGGTTTGTTTCCGCGGCTTGGCGAGCGGCTGACCCAGAGTGCCGGTTCACTATCAGGCGGCGAGCAGCAGATGCTGGCCATCGGTCGCGGGCTGATGGCGGAAGCCAAGCTCCTGATGCTCGATGAACCCTCGCTCGGTCTGTCGCCGCTATTCGTGCAGTATATTTTTGAGATCATCGACAAGTTGCATGCCGATGGGCTGACCATCCTGCTGGTGGAGCAGAATCTGAATTTGACGTTGCGCCACGCCAAGCGCTGTTACGTGCTGGAGCGCGGGCAGGTGGCGGTCGAGGGCGATGCGGAGACCGTGAAAAACGATCCGCGCACCCGCAGCGCCTATCTTGGTCTGTGATCGGAGAGTGATGTGACCGAACTTTATCAAGCTCTCGCCCAAGGCCTTCTGATCGGCGCCACTTATGGCTTGCTGGCGCTGGGCATGGGGCTCGTTTACGGCGTGTCGGGTGTCGTCAACTTCTCCCATGGCGATTTCATCTCGCTCGGCATGTTCATGTGCCTCGCCCTGTACTCCGCCTTCGCCATGGACCCTTATGTGTCCATCATCATCACCGTGCCGCTGATGACGGCCATCGGCGCGCTGGTTTACATCTTCCTGATACGGCCAATGGTCGGGCATCAGTTCCTGATGGTGGTGCAGCTTACGCTCGGTCTCAGCCTGGTGCTGCAGAACGGCATCCTGATGGTGTTCGGCGGCGAGCCGGCGCGGACGCCCTCCTTCGTCGAATCCAAGCTGATCATTCTCGGTGACGTGGTGCTGCGAGTGCCGCACATCGTCGCCTTCGTCGTTTCCTTTGCGCTCGCCATCGGCCTCTACATCATGCTGCGCTCGACCGACTTCGGCCGCTCGATCCGCGCCGTGCACCAGAATGCCCATGCCGCGGCGCTGATGGGCATCAATGTCGGCCGCGTCCAGGTGCTGACCTTCGCGCTCGGCATCGGTATTCTCGCGCTGGCCGCCGCGCTGCTGTTGCCGGGCACTCCGATCCAGCCGACCCAGGGCCTGCGCTACACCGTGATCACGCTGCTGGTCGTGGTGCTCGGCGGCATGACCAATTTCGTCGGCATCATGCTCGGCGGCCTGATTATCGGCATCGCCGAAGCTTTCGGCACGATCTATCTCGACGGCCCGATCGGCTTGCTGCTGCCATACATCATCTTCGTGGCGATCATGCTGTTTCTCCCGAAGGGCCTGACCTGGAGCTCGGCACGATGAGAGACGAATTCTACAAGACGCTCGCATCGCCGATCTGGTGGGGCGCGCTGGTCATCGCCGCCATCATGCCCTTCGTGCTGTCGAGCTATTACGTCCACATCCTCACGCTGGCGCTGGTCTATGTGGCACTGGCTTCGTCGTGGAACATCGTCGGCGGCATGGCCGGGCAGATCTCGCTGGCGCACAGCCTGTTTATCGGCATCGGATCGATGTTCTCGGCCGCGCTCCTGCTCAAGCTCGGCATCAATATGTGGCTGGGTCTCGTGATCTCGGCGGTGATCTCGGGAATCCTCGGCGCCGTCATCGCCTGGATCGATTTCCGCTTTCAGCTCGGCCATCTCTCTTTTGTGCTGATCACGCTGGCTTTCGCGGAAATGGGCAGCATCGTTGTCGAGGGCTGGGACTTCCTCGGCGGTGCATCCGGGCTGCTGCTGCCGAAGGACACGGGTAATTTCCTGGCGTTCCAGTTTGGCGGCGGTCACGGTGCGTTCTGGATGATGCTGGCATTGGCGGCGATCTGCGTGCTGGTCAATGTCGCGATTCTCAATTCGCCGCTCGGCTATTATCTGCGCACCATCCGCGACAACGAGAAGGCGGCGCAGGCGATTGGCGTCAACATCCTGCGCTACAAGATCACCGCCATGGTGATCTCGGCGATGCTCGCCTCCGTCGTCGGTACTGCCTATGTGCGCTATCTCACCTTTGCCGATCCCTATCTGCTGATCTCGCCCGTGATCACCATCGAGATCGTGCTGTTTGCAACCGTCGGCGGGCTCGGCCGCGCCTATGGCCCCGCGCTTGGCGCATTGCTGCTGGTGCCACTTGGTGAAATCCTGCGCGGCAAGCTCGGCAGCACGCTGCCCGGCCTGCATTATTTCATCTACGGCATCGTGGTGATCTCGGTGATTTTGGTGACGCCGCGCGGGCTGTTGCCGCTGTTTGAACGGCTCTGGGCGCGCTGGCGCGGCCCTGCGGTTGCCGGCAAGCCCTAAGCGGCTCGGGAATTGCCGACGTTGGAACTTCCGTCATCCGTTGGCTGATGCCGTTTCCAACGATAGTCTCTTGCCGCGGCGGAACGTTGGCTCCGCCGGTTGGGAGCTGAAATCATGCGCTTCGACGCGATCATCATCGGCGCCGGCCAGGCGGGGCCTTCGCTCGCGGGTCGGCTTACGTCCGCCGGCATGTCGGTTGCGATCATTGAGCGCCATCTGTTTGGTGGCACCTGCGTCAATACYGGCTGCAAGCCGACCAAGACGCTGGTCGCCTCCGCCTATGCCGCGCATCTTGCGCGCCGCGGCAGCGACTATGGCGTGATGATTGACGCGCCGGTGCGGATCGATATGGCTCGCGTGAAGGCGCGGGCAGACAAGGTGATCCACGACTCGCGCAATGGCGTCGAAAGCTGGTTGCGCGGCATGGACAAATGCACGGTCATCGACGGCCATGCGCGGTTCGAATCTGCGGATACGATCCGCGTGGGCGATGAGTTGCTGACGGCGCCAAAGATTTTCCTGAATGTTGGTGGGCGGGCTGTCGTGCCGGATATGCCGGGGATCAACGACGTCACCTATCTGACCAATACGGGAATCCTACAGCTGGATCGCGTGCCGAAACATCTGGTGGTGATCGGCGGCAGCTATATCGGGCTCGAATTTGCGCAGATGTATCGCCGCTTCGGCGCCGAAGTGACGGTGGTCGAGAAGGGCGCGCATCTGGTCTCGCGCGAGGATGCGGAGATCTCCGAAGCGATCCGCGATATCCTGCTCGCCGAAGGCATCCATATCCGCACCAATGCCGAATGCATCACCTTCAAGCCGCATCCCGATGGCGTGGCAGTCGGCGTCGATTGCACCGAAGGCGCGCCGGAGATTATCGGCAGCGATGTTTTGCTCGCGGTTGGGCGTCGGCCGAACACCGACGATCTCGGTCTCAACAAAGCTGGCGTCGCTGTGGATGCCCGCGGCTACATCAAGGTCGATGACGGTCTCGCCACCAATGTGCCGGGCATTTTTGCCATGGGCGATTGCAACGGTCGCGGCGCCTTTACGCATACGGCCTATAACGACTTCGAGATTCTCGCCGCGAACCTGCTCGATGGCGCAAGCCGCCGTGTCAGCGATCGGCTTCCCGGCTATGCGCTGTTCATCGACCCGCCGCTTGGCCGCGTCGGCATGACGCTGACTCAGGCAAAGGCCACAGGCAGGAAATTGCTGATCGGCACCCGGCCGATGACCCATGTGGGCCGCGCCGTCGAGAAGGGCGAGACCGCGGGCATGATGCAGGTTGTGGTCGATGCTGAAACGAAGAAGATTTTGGGAGCCGCCATCCTCGGTACCGGAGGCGACGAGGCGATCCATGGCATTCTCGACATCATGAATGCCGGCGCCGATTACACCCAGTTGCAATGGGCGGTGCCGATCCATCCGACGGTGTCGGAACTGATCCCGACGCTACTCAACGAGATGAAGTGATCGTCGCTCAGGCGGTCTGGAACTTGAGCACGGCCATCAGCGTCAACAAGGTGGTTGCGCAGGATGCGGACACAATCGCCATATTGATAAGGCTGCGGACTGCAACAGCCGCGACTGCAGAAATCGGATGAACAGCGTCCGATGCACTGGCTTTCTTGCGCGGAGCCGGTTTCTTCTTTGCTGCCATGACGATCCCCAAAGAGAGGGGTCAGACCGTTGACCGGCCTGACCCTGACGCCTTCCCTGCCGAGGTGTGTCCCTCGATCATGACGCGACCATCGCATGAATGGCCGGTGAACTGCTTAACGCGCGTGGTAAATCGAATCTGACCGGATTCGATGGTTTATGAATTTTCCAGTTCGTCATTCCGGGGCGTGGGCGCATCTTGCGCACGCGAACCCGGAATCTCGCAGTGTGAGTCGATTCGAGATTGAAACCATGCCGGGATTCCGGGTTCACGTCCGGCAAGAGCCGGCCGCGCCCCGGAATGACAAGGGTGAGCCTAAATCGTCCGCCCGCCATCGACCGGCAGGATCACGCCGGTGAGGAATTCGGATTCCTCGCCCGCCAGATACACGCAGGCATTGGCGATATCCGAGGGGCGCGACATGCGGCCCAGTGGAATCGTGCCGATAAATTTGGCGCGGTTCTCCGGCGTATCCGGCACGCCCATGAAGGATTCCAGCAGCGCGGTTTCGCCGATCACCGGCGCGATGCAATTGACGCGGATGCCATCGGGCGCCAGTTCCACGGCCATCGATTTCGACATCAGGTTCACCGCGCCCTTGGTGGCATTGTACCAGGTCAGGCCCGGACGCGGCCGGACGCCGGCTGTCGAGCCGATATTGATGATGCGACCGCTCTTCTGCTTCTTCATCACGGGTACGCAGGCATTGGTCATCAGGAAGATCGATTTCACATTGATGTCGAACGCCTTGTCGAATTCTTCTTCGGTCACTTCGAGCAAGGGCTTGTTGCGAAAGGTCCAGCCGGCATTGTTGACGACGACGTCGAGCTTGCCGAAATTTTCGACCGCGAGCTTCACCGAGGCATCAACATCGGCCTTGCTGGTGACGCTGCCGCCAAGGGCGATTGCGCTGTCGCCGATCTCGGCCGCAACCTTTTTCGCGCCATCGGCATTCAGATCGAGGATGACGACCTTGGCGCCTTCGCGCGCGTAAGACCGCGCGATCTCGGCACCGAAACCCGATGCGCCGCCGGTGACGATAGTGGATAGGCCTTGAAGTCGCATGTTGTTTTCTCCCGGATTTTGCGCCTTGTCTGGCGCTTGACGATCAAGGTTAGAGCCGATGGTGGCGGCTGTGAAGGCGCCACGGCGAATGGCTGCTAAAGGAAGCGTGGCCTTTACAGAAAACGTCTTGCGTTGACTTCTTCGAGATCGAGGCCTTCCTCGATCGCATGCAGCACACTGTCGTGGATTTCGCCCTCCCGGTGCATCTTCAGAAGCTCTGCACGGCCGGCTTCGATGGCGGCCAGCACGGTCGTGTAATGGTCGATGCGGTGCGGCGATAGTGCCTCAGCCTCTTCGGCATAGCGCGCCGCGGCGCCCTTGCGATAGGTATATTGCTCGAACAGGCGCGGATGGCGATGTGTGCCGTCATCGTTGCGTGACGCCTTCTCGATGGCAGAAAATTGCGCGGCCGCAACGCGCGCACGCGCCTGCGCTTCGCTGAGTTTGGAATGATGCGGTGCGCGGACATTGTCGGTTCTGATGAGACGGCGCACGATCGGTGCCAGCGTCGAACCCTGGACAAGGACCGTCACCAGGATGACTGCGAAGGTGATCGCCAGGATGACGTCGCGGCCCGGAAATTCCTCCGGCAATGATAATGCGGCAGCGAGGCTCACTACGCCGCGCAAACCGGCCCAGCTCATGATGAACGGCACCGTCCATGGCGGAGCGGGGTCGCGGGCGCGCAGCTTCGGCATCAGCATGCGCGGCAGATAGGTGCCCGGAAACATCCAGGCGAAGCGCGCGAGGATCACTGCTGCGATGACAGCAGCCGTCACCGGCAACAGCGCCACCACCGCGTCATAGCCGCCGAGGCGATACAGCACGCCGCGCAGCGACAGCCCGATCAGGATAAACACCAGAGATTCCAGCACGAATACGACGACGCTCCACGCTGCGGTGGCGCGGGTGCGCGTCGCAGCGCCGAAGAATTCGTGCTGTTTCCATCCCAGGATCATGCCGCAGGCGACGGTGGACAGCACGCCGGAGACGTGCAGCTTTTCCGCGGCGATATAGGAGATCCAGGCGACCAGGAAGGTCCATGCAATGGCGAGGTCGATTTCCTTGATGCGCTTGATCACCAGGATAGCGGCGAAGGCGAAGGCGATGCCGACAAGCAGGCCGCCGATCGCAACCGAGAAGAAACTCACGGTGGCCGCAGTGGCGCTGAACGAGCCGGTCAGCGCTGCCGCGATGGCGAAGCGCAGCAGCACCAGGCCCGATGCGTCGTTGACGAGGCTCTCGCCCTCCAGCAGCACGATGATGCGCGGCGGGAGCGGCACGCTCTGCAGCACGGCCTTGGCCGCTACCGAATCTGGCGGCGAGACGATGGCGCCGAGCGCAAAACAGGCAGCCCAGGGCAGCGACGGCATCACCAGATGCGCAACCACGCCGACCACGAGGGTGGTGAAGAAGACAGCGCCGACGGCGAGCTGCAGGATGATGCGAAGATCGGCGCGGAAATCCCGCCACGAGGTGAACCAGGCGCTCGACATCAATAGCGGCGGCAGAAACAACACGAGCACCAGCTCGGGGTCGATCTCGACATCCGGGGTGCCCGGGATCAGCGCGAAGCCGATGCCACCGAGGATCAGGGCGGCCGCGCGCGGGAGCTGAAAACGCCGCGCGATCATGTCGAGCAAAACGATGACAGCCATCAGCAGCAGGATAATTTCGAAGCGGGAAACGGCGGTCATGAGGGCCTGTCGAAATGCGAGAAAAACGGTCAGACGTCGATTCGGGCCAATGCCGTGATCTGATGTCTGTCATCTATCTTGCAAATGCCGCACGGGCTGTACAGCGGGCCAGTGATTTTGCAGCAGGCCAGCACGAAAAAGGGCGACCCGACGGGCCGCCCTTCGATGCCTTAATTATGCGCTTCAGACTACTCTGCGCTGCTGACCAGTCGCAGCGAAACCCTATGCTCCATCATGCTGCGATAGGTGGCCACATAATCGAGAGCCATGCGCCGGGCGGTGAAGCGGGTTTCGAACTGCTTGCGGATCGCTGTACGGTCCATGCCGGCGAGACGACCCACCGCGGCAACTGCACTGGTCTCGTCCTCGACGATGAAGCCGGTGAGGGCCTCGTCGATGATCTCCGGCACCGAGCCGCGGTTATAGGCAATGACCGGTGTGCCGCAGGCCATGGATTCGATCATCACCAGGCCAAACGGCTCCGGCCAGTCGATCGGCAGCAGCAGGCCATAGGCACCGCTGAGGAATTCCGGCTTCTCGCGGTCGCTGATCTCGCCGATATATTCGACCAGCGGATGATCCATCAGTGGGCGAACGACCTGCTCGTAATAGTCCTCATCCGCGCGGTCGATCTTGGCCGCGATCTTCAGCGGGATGCCGGCGCGGATGGCGATCTTGATCGCGCGGTCGACGCCCTTCTCGGGCGCAATACGCCCGAGCACGGCGAGGTAGCTCGGCGTGATCGGTTGCGGCGTCAGCAATTTCTCGGGAAGGCCGTGATAGATCGTGCGCACGAAATTCGCCTGCGGTACCGGGCGCCGCTGCGCGTTCGAAATCGAAACAACGGGAATCTTGGAGAAAGTCGTGAAGGTCGGCTGATGTTCTGGCAGATCCAGACGGCCGTGTAGCGTCGTGAGAAATGGTGTGGGTTGGCGGGAGAATAGCGAGAACGGATAGTAATCGAGATGGAAATGCAGAACGTCGAATTCGTCGTCGTCACATTTCTGTCTTACGCGCTCGAGCATTTCCATATGGAGGGCGTTGGGATCGCGGACAGAGCCATCGAGCCGCAGCGCCTTCGGCCATCCGGCGTCGAGCTTGCCTGACGTTTGAGAGTCGCCGCTGGCGAAGAGCGTAACATCATGCCCCTGCGCCACCAGCTCTTCGGTCAACCAGTGGACGACGCGTTCCGTGCCTCCATAGAGCTTCGGCGGAACGGCTTCTGTCAGCGGAGCAACTTGCGCGATGCGCATTTTACATATCTCCCATGTTGGAAGTGATGAACAACTTCAGCGACGACGTGTCGGTACCGGTATGCCTGAAGCTGGAACGTTCTCGCATCTGCGAGGTTCCTATGTGATCTGCGTAGTTCGTCCACACTGTGGTCTTGCTGATGCCATCACGTTCAACCACGGTTTCCGGAGTGTTAATGCTGCCCGAATGTTGCGCCGAGATGGCGAGAGCGTGGGAAATTCGGGATGGCATCATCTCCATCAGCGGGCGGGGACGCTGTCCGTCGAGATTCTTGTTCTTATTCAACGGGTTTTGACAATCACATGGACAGTCTTTCCGGATATGCGTATCGCCCTTTCGCTTTCGTGATGCGCTACATCAGGATGCGTTCTGCATCGCATCTGATCATCCTGATATCCGTGCTTGCAGCCGTCGCCTGTTCGGTGGGCACGCAGTACGGAATTAAATTTTTAGTCGATGGCCTCTCATCTGGACCTTCGGGAGCCGGTAATACCGTCTGGATCGCATTTGGCGTTCTGATCTCGCTGATCACGGCAGACATGTTCCTGTGGCGCGTGGCCAGCTGGACCGCGAGCTACACATTCGTTGGTGTCACCGGCGATCTCAGGCGCGATATCTTTCGCCATCTGACCGGACACGCACCGAGCTACTTCTCGGATCGGCTGCCCGGCATGCTGACCAGCCGTATCACGGCAACATCCAACGCGGTCTTCACGGTCGAAAACATGTTTGTCTGGAACGTGTTGCCGCCCTGCGTCGCGACATTCGCGGCGATCCTGCTGATTGGAACCGTCAGCCTGCCGATGGCGGCGGGACTGACAGTGGTGGCGGGCGCGGTCGTCGTGATGATGTTCAAGATGGCCGCGGCCGGCAAGAAACTGCATGACGACTTCGCCAGCAAGGCGGCCGCCGTCGATGGCGAAATGGTCGATGTCATCAACAATATGCCGCTGGTTCGCGCATTTTGCGGATTGAGCTTTGAGCATGATCGTTTCGATGAAACGGTCGATCGCGAGCTGAACGCCCGTGGTCGCAGCCTGCGCTATCTTGAGCGTCTGCGCCTGACCCATGCGGCTATCACGGTCGCGCTCACGATCGGGCTGCTCGCCTGGGCGATCATGCTGTGGCAACGCGGCGGTGCCAGCACCGGCGACGTCGTTCTGATCTGTACGCTCGGTCTCTCGATTCTGCATGCGACGCGAGATCTTGCGGTGGCGCTCGTGGATGTCACGCAACATGTTGCGCGCTTGTCCGAGGCGCTGTCCACATTGCTGGTGCCGCATGAGCTTCGCGACCATCCCGAGGCCGAGCCGCTGGTGAAGTCGGGCGCAGCGATCGCCTTCAACAATATCTCGTTCCGTTATCCCGGCGGTCTGCAGGTGTTCGATAAGTTCACGTTGCGGCTCAATGCCGGGCAGCGCGTCGGCCTTGTCGGCCAGTCCGGCGGCGGGAAGTCGAGCCTGTTTGTATTGCTGCAGCGCTTCTACGACGTGCAGGATGGCAGCATCACCATCGATGGCCAGGATATTTCACGCGTGACCCAGCACAGCCTGCGTCACGCAATCTCCGTGGTGCCGCAGGACATCTCATTGTTCCATCGCTCCATCATGGAGAACATCCGGTATGGACGTCCCGAGGCGACGGATGACGAGGTATTGCGTGCAGCCATTTCGGCGCGTTGCGACTTCGTCGAGACGCTGCCGGAAGGTCTCCACACCATGGTCGGGGACCGCGGCGTCAAACTGTCCGGCGGGCAGCGCCAGCGCATCGCCATTGCACGCGCCTTCCTGAAGGACGCGCCCATTCTGCTGCTGGATGAGGCGACGGCTGCCCTCGACAGTGAATCGGAAGAGGCGATCCGTGAGGCGCTGGCGCGTCTGATGCGTGGTCGCACGGTAATTGCGATTGCGCATCGCCTCGCGACGTTGCGCAATTTTGATCGCGTGGTCATGCTGCAGAGCGGCAAGATCATTGAGGACGGCAAACCTGATCATCTAATGCAGGGCGAGGGGCCGTATCGGGAACTCGTCACACAGGAAATGAGCCGTCTCGCGCAGCACGCAGCCTGACGACTCAGTTATCCTCTCCAGGCGCTGCGTTTATCTTCGTGCCTGTCTTCACCTTACAACCGGCCGAGGTCATCCATGTCCATCGAAGCCGCCGCGACCAAGTTGAACGCTATCGCTGATCAAAAGGCGGTCGAGTCGCCGTTCTACATCCCGATGACGGGTCCTGCTTCGCGGCCGCGGCGTGCACTCAAGCACGACGATACGTTCGTGGTGCTCGACAGCCATGGTGACATCGGCGCGTCCGCGGGCGGCCCGGATGGCCTGTTCAATGCCGATACGCGTTATCTCGCGCGGCTGGAGCTGGCGCTGAACGACGTGCAGCCGTTGTTGCTCGGTTCGAATCTGCGCGATGACAACTCGTCGCTGACCGTCGATCTGACCAATCCGGATATCTATCGCAACGGCCGCCTGGTGCTGCAGAAAGATATGCTGCACATCGTGCGCACGTTCTTCCTGTGGCGTGGTGCGGCTTATCAGCGGATCGGTCTGCAAAATCACGGCGAACACCGTGCCAGTTTCGATCTGACGCTGTCATTCGACAATGACTTTGCCGATCTGTTCGAGGTGCGCGGCGAAAAGCGCAAGCATCGCGGCATCGCCACCAGTCGCCTGGTCGGGCCCAGTGACGTTGCGCTGGAATATACCGGCCTCGACGGCAAGCCGCTCAGCACGATGGTGCATTTCGATCCGCGCCCGACGCGGCTGGCGGCAAATACCGCGACCTACCACTTCGAGCTGAAGCCGCAGCAAACGACGTCACTGTTCGTTGCTGTCAGTTGCAATGCCGAGGTCGGCCACAAGCCTGTGCCGTTCTTTCGCGGGTTGCTCGCGCATCGCCGCGAGATGCGCAATTTTAGCAAGGGTGCGGCGACGGTCGAGACCTCGAACGATATTTTCAACGAGGTGCTTTGCCAGGCGATGGCCGATCTCAGTATCCTGATGACGAATACGCCGCAGGGGCGATATCCCTATGCCGGTATTCCCTGGTATTCGACGACATTCGGTCGCGATGGTCTGATCACGGCGCTGCAACTGTTGTGGATCGATCCGCGCGTGGCGCGCGGCGTGCTGAAACGGCTTGCGGCATTTCAGGCGAAGTCGGTCGATGCGCTTGCGGATGCCGAGCCCGGCAAGATCCTGCACGAAATGCGCGGCGGCGAGATGGCTGCCCTGCGTGAGGTGCCGTTCGCGCAATATTACGGCAGTGTCGACTCCACGCCGCTCTTTGTGATGCTCGCAGGGATGTATGTCGAGCGCACCGGCGATGATGAAACCTTGCGCGAGCTATGGCCGGCCGTTGAGGCGGCCCTCGGATGGATCGATGGTCCCGGCGACCCCGACAAGGATGGCTTCGTCGAATATCAGCGCGCCACTGAACAGGGACTGCAGAACCAGGGCTGGAAAGATTCGTATGACGCCATCTTTCATGCCGATGGAAAGCTCGCTGAGGGCAATATCGCGCTGGCGGAGGTGCAAGGCTATGTCTTCGCCGCCAAGCATCTGGCGTCGCGTCTCGCATTGCGCATAGGCCTGCCCGACAAGGCCCGGCAGCTCGAGGCCGAAGCGGAGCAACTTGCTGCGCGGTTCGAGGGAGCATTCTGGTGCGAGGAACTCGGCACCTATGCGCTTGCGCTCGACGGCAAGAAGATGCCTTGCGCGGTTCGTGCCTCCAATGCGGGACAGTTGCTGTTTACAGGCATCGTCCGTGAAGACCGTGCGCGCATGGTCGCTGCCGACCTGATGCGTCCGCATTTCTTCACCGGCTGGGGCATTCGCACCATCGCGCGCGGCGAGGCGCGCTACAATCCCATGTCCTATCATGACGGCTCGATCTGGCCGCACGACAATGCGCTGATCACACTCGGTCTGGCGCGCTATGGCCTGAAGCATTCGGTCGAGGCCGTCTTCAAGGGCTTGTTCGACACCGCGGCCTATATGGACCTGCGACGATTGCCGGAATTGTTCTGCGGCTTCCAGCGCGAAAAACGCCGCGGCCCGACCTTGTATCCGGTGGCCTGCGCGCCGCAGGCCTGGGCCAGCGCTACGCCGTATACTCTGCTCGAGGCAGCACTAGGAATCGAATTCGATGTTGCGCGCGGGGAAATTCGTTTCCGCAATCCGCGGCTGCCCGCTTTCCTGCAATACGTCATTTTGCGTGATCTTCGGCTCGGCGAATCCAGCGTCGATCTCTGCCTGCGCAAACACGAGAACGATGTGTCGCTGGAAGTGCTGCGAACCCGCGGTCAGATCCAGGTATCGATCGTATTGACGCATTGACGCGTCGCCTGGCGCTGGGGTCGTGCCCATCAGCGAAACGCGTGAGTGAGGGAGTTTCCATGCCTGCAATTCGCATCGTTGCCGGATTGGCTGTAGCGTTGGCGTTGAACGCCGTGGCCGTGTGCCAGGCGGCGGATGCGCCTGTGCCTCCGCCCGCGTCGTCAGAGAAATCCACCCCTGAAGCGCAGCCGTCCGTGCCGTCGCCCGCACCTGATGCGGCTGCCGTGCAGCCGGCAACGCCACCGGTCGCGTCCACGTCTCCTGTGCCTGTCGCCAAGCCGCCATCGGTTACGGTGATCGATGCTTTCGATGCCAAGGGCATTCTCGGCCGCGATGTGCGCAGCCCCGCAAGCGAGAATATGGGACGTATCGCCGACGTGATCGTCGATCGCGCGGGCCAGGTGCGCGGCGCGGTCATCGACTTCGGCGGATTCCTCGGGGTTGGCTCGCGCAAGATCGTGGTCGATTGGGGCGCGCTGCATTTCTGGAACGTGGCCGACAAGACCGCCAGCATCACGCTCGATCTTACACGCGAGCAGGTGCGTGCTGCGCCGGAATACAAGGACGACCAGCCCATCGTCGTGCTCGGCGCGTCCGGCACACTGACGCCGCTGAGGTTTCCGCCTCTTACCATGCAGGAGCGCTAATTGGCGGTTCACGCGACCACTCGTACAGCCGATCTCTCCCGCCGCGACGATGTCGCGGCGGTGCCCGAGGTTGCCTGTGCGCCGGGGATTGCGCCGGAGTCCGAGCTGGGCCCGCAGGAGCCGCAGCGGATTCCGGAGCCATCGAAGCAGAGCCTGCGCGGGCTCGACTGGTTCATCTTCTTTCTCGCCGATGTGCAAACCGGATTCGGTCCGTTCGTTGCGGTCTATCTCACCACGCAGAAATGGACGCAGGTCGAGATCGGCTTCGTGCTGTCGATCGGGGGCATCGTCGCGCTGCTCGGCCAAATTCCGGGCGGCGCGATCATCGATGCGGCGCGCTCGACGCGGCTGGTCGCCGGCGCCGCGGTCGCAACGATCGGCGGCTGTGCGCTAGCTTACGCGGCGCTGCCGGTGTTTCCCGTCATTGTCGCGGCAGCGACGTTGCATGCGATGGCGAGCTGCGTGCTCGGCCCTGCGATCGCCGCTATCAGCCTGGGGCTGGTCGGGCCGCTGCGGATCGGCGAACGGCTGGGGCGCAATGCGCGCTTCGCCTCGCTCGGCAATGGCGTCGCTGCCGCCGTCATGGGCACTTGCGGCTATCTGCTGTCCAGCCGGTCGGTGTTCATCGTCACCTTCTTGCTGGCGCTGCCGGTGCTCTATGCGCTGTCCCGGATTCGACCTCAGGAGATCAACCCTGCGCAGGCCCATGGTGCCAGCACCAAAGAGGCCGAGAGCAAAAAGCCGATCCGTTTTCGCGATCTGGTGCGGCAGAAGCCGCTGTTGATTTTTGCCTGCGCTGTGCTGCTGCTGCAGCTTGCCAATGCCGCGATGCTGCCTTTGATGGCGGGCGTCGTCACGACGCGCTCGGCCGACTGGGCACCGGCGCTGATCGCCTTCTGCATCGTGGTCCCGCAGGCCATCGTCGCGGCGACCTCGCCGACGGTTGGCCGAAAGGCGCAGCAATGGGGCCGTCGGCCGCTGCTGCTGATCGCTTTCGCCGCGCTCGTGATCCGCGGATTGCTATTCGCCGTGGTCACCGACCCGTTTGCGCTGGTCGCCGTGCAGATCTTCGACGGCGTCACTGCTGCCGTGTTCAGCGTGATGATCCCGCTGATCGTCGCCGACATCGCCTTTGGCAGCGGTCGCTTCAGTCTCGCGCAAGGCATTGTCGGAACAGCCACTGGCATCGGTGCGTCGCTCAGTACGGTGACCGCCGGCTTCGTCGCCGACAAGCTCGGCGCGCCGGTTGCCTTTGTCGGTCTGGCCTGCGTCGCCGGGCTTGGCTTGTTGCTGATCTGGCTGGTGATGCCGGAAACTCGCCGCGACCACGGCGAGGTCGAGAACGGACCTTAGGGCGCGACGCTCTCACCGAGGAAGTTGACCGCGGCCGTGACACCGCCCTTGCCGTGCGGAATGCCGAGCGCCTGCAATCCCATCTCGATCACGCCGAGCGTTCCGAGAATCATGGGCGCGTTGACATGGCCCATATGGGCGATGCGGAATGCTTTTCCGTGCAGGTCGCCGATGCCGACGCCGAGAATGACGCCGCATTTGTCGCGGCAGTAATCGAGCAGCGGCGTCGGGTTGTCCATCCGCACCGTCGTGACCGTGTTGCCGCGTTCTTTCGGCTCGATGATATTGAAGCTCAGCACGCCGCCGTCGGCCCATACGGCAACGGCGCGGCGCACGGCTTCCGCCAGCAATCGATGGCGTTGGAATACGTTGACCAGCGTCTCGTCGAACAGCATGTCGATGGCCTGACGCTGCGCGAACATCAAGTGCACCGGCGCGGTACCCGAATGTTTCCGGTAGTGCTCGTCGCCGTCGCGCTCGGTCCAATCCCAATAGGGTGTGCGCAGATTGGCAGTCTTGTGCACTTCGCGCGCACGATCATTCGCCGCGACATAGCCGAGGCCGGGTGGCGTCATCAGGCCCTTCTGCGAGCCGGACATGGCGACATCGATGCCCCACGCATCCATCTCGAACGGCATGCAGCCGAGCGAAGCCACGGTGTCGACCATGAACAGCGCGGGATGGCCGGCGGCCTTGATCGCCTTGCCGATGGCTTCAATGTCGTTGAACGCGCCTGACGCCGTGTCGATCTGCACTGCAAGCACAGCCTTGATCTCGTGCTTGGTGTCTTGTCGCAACGTCGCTTCAACTTCGGCAGGGCGGATGGCGCGATTCCAGTCGCCCTTCAGGCTCTGCACGTCGACGCCCATGGCGCGCGCAGCATGGCCCCAGCCGACCGCGAAACGCCCGCTTTCCAGCACCAGGATCTTGTCGCCGCGCGACAGCACATTGGTGAGCGTCGCTTCCCAGGCGCCATGCCCGTTGGCGATGTACATATAGGTGTTGCCCTTGGTGGCGAACAACGTGCCGATATCGCGCAGCAGCCCGAATGTGAGCTGCACCATTTCCTTGGAGTAGATATCCAGCGGCGGACGATGCATCGCCCGCAATACTTCGTCTGGCATCGTGGTGGGGCCGGGGATGGCGAGAAATTCACGACCTGCACGAACGACCATTTTCAATCCTTGTTGGTATTTTCGGCCATGGTGCCATGGCGCAGCGCGAAATCAAAGCGCGTGTGAGGTGGTTTGAATTTGACCGCTTAGTGAGTCAGCGCATCACGCCCGATCACATTCGCGATGGCCTGGAAGATCTGGTCCTTGATCTCGGTGGCCGCCGGACTCGGGATCGTCTCGGGAGGGCCGTCGTGTTTGGCGCAGGCCACCACCAGCCGCAGGATCCAGACTTCGCCATCAGTGTAGTACAGGTCGCCGCCGCCATTGTGGCCGGCGACGGTTGGGCCGATTCCGGTGACCTGATATTTGGCCTCGACCATGCCGGCCTTTTCGAGGTCGCCCGCGAGCACCGCTCGCTCCGCGTCGATATCGGCAGCGATGTGATGCGTGATCGCGCCGGTGTATTTGCTGATCCCGACGCTGCGATCGAAAGTCGCATCGCCGAGCCAGACCGGGCGATCTTCCTGCCCCTTGTCGAGGACCTTCCAGAGCCGGATGTGGTGGCGATGATCAGCGCTGTTGCCGACCGGCTTCTCGAAAGCGAGATCCTCGCGGCGGCCGAGATAAACCAGCGGGCTCACCGGTGCTTCGCGATAGGGGCGGTCGAGCAAGACGCTGCCGACAATTTCGAGGGACGAGCGTAACGTCACGGGATCGGCGGGATACCATCCGGCAGCATGCATCGCGCACAGCACGTCCTTCTTGTCGCCGATCAGGCCGACATTGATGGGATCGCCGGGAATACCTTGCGCGGTCATCGTCGTCATCGGCAATCCGGCAAGGCTCTTCTGGTGCTCATAATGAGTCCAGAGTTCCGGGAGCAACAGATAGGCGATGCCGCCATAGATGATCAAAGCGAGCAGCGTCAGCCGCGCCGCCCGGAATGTCCGGCTGCGGCGTTGTTTTTGCGCAATGACATCCGTCTGCAGGTCAGCCACGGTTCCGCTCGATCGAATCTGAGCGGGGAACCTGCCACGTCAGCGCCACGATGTCATCGTCGGGTCTCGCGGCAGCCGGCGGCTTCGGCCTCTTCTTTAGAGCAAAACCAGCGTGTTCCCTTGCTGATCCGCATGCTGATCTTGGCATACCAGCGGCTTTCGGGCGTGTGATAGATGCAGACGCCGGCCCGGTTGACGTTGCCCTTGATCCGGCAAGTTGGAGACGGCGCCACGTGGCCGGATGCCGAGGCCAGCAAGATCGGCAAGGCATCCTCCGGAGGCTTGATCGAGCCGAGAATGGTGGTTTTCTTGTTGCGTACGCGCCAGTCCCAGGGCGCAAAGAACGCGCCGGCCCAAAGTCCGGCCTTGGCCTCACGTGCGGCTTTCTCGTCGGCATCATAGGCATGCGAGAAGCGCACATAGGAGAGCGCCCAGCCGCTCTTCACCATCCATTGGCTGATGTCCTCGCCGTCCACCTCGCATTTGGCGACCGAGCGACCGAAGCGATCGGTCCGTAGCACGTGGCAGGTCCAGCTCTTGTCGCCGACATGTTCAACAAGCGCTTCATGCGCTGCGACACCGCAGGTCCAGCGCTCGCCGGCGGCATTCAGGCACAACTGATCGAGGCCGGGCGAGTCCATGCCGGCGAGCCGGATGCGGGTCGCGCCAATGGTCATCTGGTCGCCATCGCGAATCTTCGGCACCCCGGTCACGTCGGCGGCCTGTGCCAGTGCGGGAATGCAAAGCATCGCGATAAAAAGTGAGAAGGTGCGGAACATGCGCATCGAACCGTTTGATTGCAAAATCATGACGACAATCCGGAGACAGTGCGGGCATTTCGCCGCCCATGCCAGCGCGGTCGCTCCTTCATACCTTCAACTTCGCGCGATGACCTATGCCGCGTGGCCATTCATCATTCTCCGCCGCGCCAGCGCGAGACCCATCAGCACGAAGGCTGAGGTCACTTCGGGACCGCCGACGAGAATCCGTGTCGGCGTTTTCATCTTGTTCCATTCATAGGCCTTGAACGGACCCTTGCGGCCACCTTCGCCTGTTGCCGTGATGATGCAGCGCAGCGCAGGTGCGAAATGCGCGAGCTCACCGCCGAGATGTCCGAGCGCGATCAATGCGAGTGCCGCATCGAAAGTATTCATCTCGCGCGCAATCAACTCATCCTGCACATAAGCGAGAACACGCAGGCGAATGAAGTCGAACGTGCCGTCGGTGTCTATGGCCTGTTGTGTTGCGGCTGGCAGCTCACGGAAGGCCGCATAGCAGCGGCCGAAATAGGCGCTGTAGAGCTCCGGCAGATAGTAGATGTGCGATTTCGGATCGGCGAAGGCGCCGGATGCCACAAGGCGGCGCTGGAAGCCGATGATCCGCTGCATCGTTTCCAGACGTGTCGGTGTTTCCATCACCTTCCAGCGGACGAGATTCCGGAACGAGACTTCGAGCACGTCGAGATTGAGTGTCGGATCGAGATCGTTGCCGTAGGGCCGCTCGCCCGCGAGATTGTCGATCCAGGTGACGATGGCGCCGTCATAGTCGATATGGTCGTTGAGCGGCACGGTGACCATCGGTTCGTTGCTGCCGTTGCCGACCTGATAACCGGCATAGAAGTCGAGCAGGGGTTGATCGAGGATCGGATCGGTCGAGCCGGCCTGTGTGGCGGCGGAGAACGAGCAGGCGGTGGTGTCACAGTCCGGCACATAGATGCCGAAACCGAGGTCCTGCTTGATCTGTGCGAACAGCCGGCTGAAGCGCGGATGCGGCGGCGGTGCCAGCGCCGTGATGACGTTCACACTCGTTCCGTCATGCGAGCGGACTTCCTCGCGGCTGGTGACCAGGCAGAATTCAACCATCGCATCGATGGCGCGGCGCGAGGATGTCGTCTGGTCCGGCGACGGCAGTCCGGTTTCGCCGAAGCTGAGCAGCGCCTCGGTGAAGAAGGCGTCGTAATAGGCGGAGCGATGCCGGATCTGCACCGGCTCCCACATGGGTTCGGCAATTCCGGTCCATGGCGGATTGATGAGTTCTCCGGCCGGTGAGCGTGCGATGAAGATGCGCGCGAGGGTGAACAGCAGCGTCGAATTCTTGTAGCCACGCGAATTCAGGCCTGTCAGGGCCATCAGGAAATCGCGGCCATGCATGTCGGGATCGCCAATCAGGTTGAACGCCGCGTAAGTAGGAATGAAGCCGTTGCGGTCGAACGAGCGCAACAGATGCGTGCCGCAGGCCTTGATGACATGGTCGATCTCGCCCAGTGACGGTGCCTGCGCTGACGCCGTCACGGGCTTCGGCTCTGGATGGCTCAATGTGACCGTGTCGAGCAGCTCGGCGATGGGCTGGCCGATGGCTTCCCAATCGGGCTTCTCGTCGTCGCGCGCCGCTCTCAGGGCCTGCTGTATGGCTTTGAACCGGGAGGGATCGCGCAACTCGGGCAGGCCGGCGCGGCAGAGCAACGGACGAAGCGCGGCATTGCCAAGCGCGGTTTTGTAGAACTTGACGATATGGGCGTCGCCGCCGGTGTGCTTGTGGAATAGGGGATCGCAGAGGTCGTAAAGCGACGGGCCGTCCTTGCTGGCTGTCAGCGCGCGGTATGCGGCGCCGGCAAAATAAGTCACACCCATGAGGTTTCTTTCAGTGCGGTCCCTGCGCACGCTTCGAAAACCGCCCGCCGCTGCTGCGGCGCAATCGCCTCCCGACACCTGCAAGCCTTTGAAAACTTGCACGAATCGGTCGAGATTACAATTGCGTGAAGCGCAAGCCCGTTCAAGACCTTAGCCTGGTCAGTCAGTAACCCTGTCTTAAATCCCGGCCTTTACCGGTTGCTCGGGTGGCCCTGGCGGGTTAACAACCAGTTTGCTGCGATGCCGCAAATTGAGCGCATTTAATACTCATTGGTTTGGCATCCCTTCAAACCTATTTCGACGTTCGCGCGACCCACGGTTGCGCCTGAACGATGAGCAGGAATGACGTTATGAACGTACGGCAGTTTCGCGTATCCCGTCGCTCGATCACTGTGGCCGCAGCTTTTGTCGGCCTGGTGTCGCTGGTGCTTGGCGCCAATGCCGCGCTGAACAAGCGCTCGCTGGAAGCCGCACAGGCCGAGACGGTGACCGGGACGATCAATCCCGTTACGAAGGCGTCGCGCATCGCGCTGGTGATCGGCAATGGTCATTACCCCGACGCCGGCGCGCCGCTGAGCCAGCCGATCAATGATGCACGTGCCATGACGAGCGCACTCCGCCGCGACGGTTTCGACGTCGATGTGGTGGAAGACGCGACCCGCGATGACATGACCCGCGCTGTCGAGCGCCTGAAGGCCAAGATCAAGCCTGAAACCGTCGTGATGCTGTATTTCGGCGGCTATGGCGTTCAGGTTGGCCGCCAGAGCTACATGATCCCGGTGGATGCTGCGATCTGGAAAGAGCGTGACATCCGTCGCGATGGCATGAGCGTCGAGGCCGTTCTCGATATCATGAAAGAGCAGGGTGCCCAGGCCAAACTGGTCGTGCTGGATGCGTCCCGCCGCAATCCCTATGAGCGCCGCTTCCGCGGTTACTCCCGTGGTCTCGCGCCGATCGACGTGCCGGAGAATGCGCTGATCCTGACCTCGGCGACACCGGGCAAGGTTGCCGACGATGTGGACGGCCAGAACAGCCTGCTCGCGACCGAATTGCTGAAGAACATGAAGGCCAAGCCGGCGAGTGCCGAGTCCGTCTTCACCAACACCCGCGTTGCGGTTACCCGCGCGACCGCCGGTGAGCAGGTTCCTGCCGTGTCGTCGTCGCTCGTTGAGGACATCCTGCTCGGCGATAGCGCTACGGCCAAAGCCGGCAGCTAAGCTTTCCCCATCGCGTTTACTTGTTAGCGTCTGCGCTGGCCATCACCGGACGAACCGGGTCGCCTTCGCGCAGCAATGCGCCCGCGCGCGCGACAATCACATCGCCATCGCTCAAACCTTCGCGTACCTCCACGCGTCCGCCTGACATGAGCCCGATTTCGACGCGCCGCGTCTCGATGCGCTGCCGTCGGACCACCTGCACGACGGTGCCGCCGGCACTATAGAGAACGGCGGTCAATGGCACCGCGACGCCGCAGCTTTCGCCAGTCTTGATGATGGCACGCGCGTAGGAATTGCTCATCAGCCGCCGGGCCGAGGTGATCGAGACCACGACCTGGCCGAGCTGGCTGTTGGGCTCCACAGTGGAGGCGACGCGTTTCACTTTACCGTCCAGCTCTCCAGCGCCGATCACCTTGACCTTGACCGGCTGATCGACTTTCAGCTTCGGCAGGTCGCGCGTCGGTACCTGGCCGATGAATTCGAACTCGCTCCGCGCGATGATGCTGAAGAGCGCTTCGCCCTTGGCCGATGCGAGTGATCCGACCACGGCGGACGAGGCGCTGACCAATCCTGCGACCGTCGCTTGAACCTGGAGCGATCCGCCTTCCAGTGGCGTCAGGCGTGCGAGGATCTGGCCCGCGGTGACGTTCTCGCCGGCATCGACCATGACCTCTGCGACCTTGAGGCCCGGGCGATCCGGACGGATCGAGACTTCCTCGCGCGGGATCAGGATGCCGGAGACTTCGACCGTCGCGGAGAAGCAGGACTTCGCGGCGGTCAGCACGGTCACTGCTGCACCCTTCGGCGCATCAGCAGGATCGTCGGCGGCCAGAGCCGGCTGGGTGAACACGCATAGCGACAGCGCGACCAGCAATCTGGCCCATGTGGTGGTTCGCTTGGAAGATGCGACGGACAGGGTCATTGCATTTGCCTATTTGTGCGGGACGGCGGGTGGTTGACCGTTTTGCGGGTCTTCCTCGCCGCTCGACACCAGCAGCTTGCGCCCGAAGCGCCATGCCAATTGTCCGACATCGTCCATCATCATGAACATCGCCGGCACGAATAGTAGCGACAGCGCCGTCGAGAAGATCAGCCCGCCAATGATAGCAAGTGCCATCGGAGAGCGGAACTCGCCGCCGGCGCCGAAGGCAAGTGCGGATGGCATCATGCCGGCGACCATGGCAACGGTGGTCATCACGATCGGCCGCGCGCGCTTCATGCCGGCGTCGATGATCGCGACCTCTCGTGGCTTGCCTTCGCGAATGGCTTCCACTGCAAATTCCACCAGCATGATCGCGTTCTTGGTGACGATGCCCATCAGCATCAGGATGCCGATCCAGACAGGCGTCGTGAGTTGCTTTCCAGTCAACAGCAGCGCCAGTATCGCGCCGCCGATCGAGAGCGGCAGTGAGAACAGGATGGTGATCGGTTGCAGGAACGTGCCGAACAGCAGCACCAGCACCGCATAGACCATCATCAGGCCTGCCGAGATCGCGGTGGCGAAACCATCCGCGAGTTCGTTCAGGCTTTCGGCGTCGCCGGACTGCTTGACGCTCACATTCTTCGGCAGGCTCTTCATGACCGGCAGTTCGTAGATCTTCTTCAGGGCATCGCCGAGTGCGGCGGTGCCCACGAGATCTGCGGCCACGGTGGCCTGACGTTCTCTGTCATAGCGGTTGATGCTGGTCGGTCCCTGATCGAGCTTGATGTCGGCGACCACGGACAGCGGCACGCCGCCGCGTCCGCCGCCAAGCGGTACCCGCAACTGTTCGAGGATCTGGAAGTCGGCGCGTGCCGTGTCTTCGAGCTGCACGCGGATCGGCACCAGGCGATCGCCAGCATCGAATTTCGCCAGAGCCGGGCCGACGTCGCCGATGGTGGCGACGCGGATGGTTTCCGACAGGCTCTCGGTGGAGACGCCGAGCCGTGCCGCGAGGTCGGCACGCGGCTGCACCCGCAGCTCAGGACGATCCAGCGAGGTTTCCGAGATCACGTTGGAGATCAGCGGAATGCGCTTCATCTGCGTCGCCAGTTCGCTGGCGACATTGGCGACGATATTGCTGTCGGTGCCGGTCACCACCAGCGAGATGGCGCGCAGTCCGTTTTCGTCGAGGAACCAGTAGCGAATATCCGGAACGCTTTCGAGTTCCTTGCTGATATCGAGTTCGAGCAGGCGCTGTGTATGTGCGCTGTCGCGTTCGCTCTTTGGGGTGTAGTTGATGATCAGAGCTGCGCGCCGCACTTCATAGGTGCCAGGAGGAACGTGACCGCCATCGACGAACACGCTCTTCACCTCAGGTCGCTTGCGGAGCCGCGCAACGATGTCTTCTGTGACTTTCTCGGTGTAAGCGAGCTGCGATCCCGGTGGCAATTCCATCGCCATCAGCGAACGCGCCGTGTCCTGGGCCGGCAGGAAGCCCTGCGGCAGCAGCTGGATGCTCCAGATCGACAGTGCGAAGACGGCGAGACCGAACAGAACCGTCACGTAGTAGCGCTTCACCGACAAGGTCACGAGCTTGTTGTAGGCTTGCAGCAGGCGCCCCGGCGGTGGATCGTCGTGCTTGTGATCCTTGAGGAAGTAGGCCGCCAGCACAGGCGTGACAAAGCGCGCTGCCAATAGTGAAAAGAATACCTGCACCGAGACGGTGATGCCGAACTGCTTGAAGAATTGTCCGGCGATGCCCGACATGAAGCTGGCCGGGGCAAAGATCGCGATGATGGTGAGGCTAATAGCGATCACGGCGAGGCCGATTTCGTCGGCTGCTTCCAGCGCGGCGCGATAGGGCGACTTGCCCATCCGCATATGCCGCACGATGTTCTCGATCTCGACGATGGCGTCGTCGACGAGAATGCCTGTCGACAGCGTGATGGCGAGGAAGCTCACGAGGTTGAGCGAGAAGCCGAGCAGGTCCATCGCCCAGAAGGCCGGGAAGATCGACAGCGGCAGCGAGATTGCGGCGATGACCGTGGCGCGCAGATCGCGCAGGAAGAAGAACACCACGATGACGGCAAGCGCCGCGCCTTCGAACAAGGTCGAGATCGCGGCTTCATAGTTGCCCTTGGTGAAATCCACCGACGTATCGATCAGCTTCAGGTCGACGTCGGGATAGGACGCCTTTAGCGCATCGATGCGCTTCTGCACGGCGGCGGCGACAACCACATCGCTGGCGCCCTTGGAGCGCTTGATGCCCAGCGCCACCACGGGTTCGCCATTGAAGCGCGCAAAGGTGCGGCGGTCGGCGATGGTGTCGGTGACGGTGCCGAGATCTTCGAGCCGCACTTCGCCGCCGGACGGCAGGCTGATCATGGTGCCGGCGAGTTCATTCAGTGTTTTCGCGCCCGCCAGTGTGCGAATGGCCTGATCGTTCTTGCCGATTTCGGCGCGGCCGCCGGCGAGGTCCACATTGGTGCCGCGCAGACGTCTGGAGACGTCGACGGCGGTAAGGCCTGCGGCCTGCAAGCGGTCGGGATCGAGCGAGACTAGGATTTCGCGCTCGACGCCGCCGATGCGCTCGACCTGTGCGACGTTGCGCACGCCCTGCAGCGCGCGCTTGACCACGTCGTCGACGAACCACGACAGTTGCTCCGGCGTCTTGCCGGGCGAGATCGCGGCGTAGGTCACGATTGGCAGGCCGATGACGTCGACGCGCTGGATCAGCGGTTCATTGACATTCTGGGGGAGATTGGCGCGCACGCGCGTCACGGCGTCCTTGACGTCGTTCAGCGCGCGGTCGGTGTTGGTTTCCAGCGCGAATTGCACCGTCGTGACCGACAAGCCGTCAGTGATCGACGACGAGATGTGCCGCACGCCTTCGACGCCGGAGACGCCGTCTTCGATGGTCTTGGTGACCTGCGCTTCAAGTTCCGCGGGCGCCGCGCCGAATTGCGAGACGGCGACCGAGATCACCGGAATGTCTGCGCTCGGTAGCCGCGTGATCGCCAGCTTGGTGAAGCTGATCCAGCCGAGTACCAGAAGAATGATCGAGAAGACGATGGACGGAAGCGGATGGCGGATCGACCATGCCGAGATATTCATTGCCATTAACGCACCCGCGATCGATCGAGGTCATCGGCGAACATGGTCTGGACCTTGTCGCCGTCATGAAGTGATGTACCGGCATCGGCGACGACGATGTCGCCCACCTCGACACCTTCAAGAATTTCCGTCGACGTATCGGACACCAGCCCGACTTTTACCCGTCGGGTCTCGATGGTGTTGCCCTTCACGAGCTGCACCATGAAGTGTTCGATCGCCGAGCGCGGGATCGCGACGCCGCAGCTGCGCTTGGCGTCGATGCTGGCGCGGGCGAAGACACCGACCTTGAGCGACGGGTTGCTGGCCAGTGACAGCCGGACATGGCCGAGCTGTGTTACGCGGTCGATCTGTGGCGACACCAGCCGCACCTTGCCGAAAATATCGGGCTGATCGTCGCGGCTGATCCGCGCCGTGACGCCGGGGTTGAGTTTGAGGATATGGATGCTCGGCACTTCTGCATCGAGCTCGAGCTCGTTGTTGATGGCGATCCTGAACATCGGCCCGGCCTGCGGCGAGGCCGGCGCGCCGACGATGGTGTTCACGGAGGTAATCAGACCTGCCGCCGGGGCGCGTAGCGTCACCGGATTCGGGCGTGCATTGCCTGCTGTCGGCGGCGGTATCAGCCGGGCCAGTTCCTGGTTCTCGGTGACGGTGTCGCCTTCGCGGACCAGCACTTCGGAGACCTTTGAACCTTCGGTATCCACGCCGACAACGGCCTCGCGGCGCGGAACCACGAATCCAGTGACCCGCACGAGATCCGAGAAGCAGGCATTGGTGGCCTTGGCGACGATCACCATGGCGCCATTCGGCGAGGCGGAGCCGGCGGGTGCGGGTTCAGCGGCGAAGCCGATAGAGGTGGTTGCGACCATGATGGCCGCCAGCGACAGACATGCGAGAGAGGGGGAGAAGCAGGCAAAAGCCTTCATTGCGAGATCGATCCACTTGGTATTACGGAGCACCAGGGGCATTCGATCGGTGCGGCGGCAGGTCGGGGCAATCTATACAGGATATCCGCGATCACCACAGCAAACAGCGTCCCGCGTGGCGCGGAACGCTGTGGTGCGGCAATCCGCAGCAAGCTCAGAGGTACCACCGAGCTCTATTGGGATGCGGTGGTCTTGTTCGCCATATTCACCACCTGAACGCGGCGGTTCGACGGATCGGTCGGCGCAACGCCAGCCTTGGGCTTGCCCTTGCCATAGCCGACGGTGACGAGGTCGGCGCCGGCGATGCCGTATTTGTCCGTCAGATAGCGTTTGATGGCGTCGGCGCGGCGCTCGGACAGATCCTGGTTGTATTCTTCGCCGCCGACGGCGTCGGTATGGCCGGCGACCACGAAGGTCGCGCCCTTGAGGTCTTCGCTGCTCAGCGCCTTGCCGAGGGCCTGCACCGAGGACAGCGACTTCTTGCTGATATTCGCCGAATTGTAGTCGAAGGTAATTTCCAGATCGATCGCCGGCTTGGTCTGGGCAACGGCGGCAATCTGCTCGCGCTCGCCGATCGACAGCGACCGCGTGCTGCGATTGCGAAGGGAGTCGACGAACTTGCCTTCGGCGGCATTGACGGCCGGCGGTGTCATTGACAGACCGCGGGTCAGAGGCTTCTTCGGCGCCAATGCGCGCAGGATCTGGTCGGAGGTCACTTCCTCAGCCGCTGCGGCGATGCCTGCGGTTAGCGACAGGGCGACGCTGATCATGGTGATCGTGCGAAGTGCCTTGAAGCCGGGGCGTGCGGATGTGTTCGGCATGGGTGCATCCTTCATTTAGTCGCGCGAAACGCGCTTGAATCAAATCCAACAAAATCTGGTGCCGGATCGCTTCAGGATGGCTTCCGGCTTGCCATCAATAGTGTCCGCTCGCGCGCCGCAGGTTCAAACCGGGCTTGCGACTTTCCTACGATTTTCTTGCGACTTTCCTGCGAAATCCTGGTGACCTCTGGGGATCGCCAGATGCCGTTCTATCGAACGCCGTAGCCGGCAAATTCCTTGACGATGTCCGGGTCCATGGCCTTGGCATTGGTGATGTCGAGATCGCCTTCCGCCGTCTGGCCAAGGCGATGTTTGGCGAGCCCGCGGCCATAGAGCGATGAGGTCAGCTGCGGATTGATCTTCAGCGCAGCGTCGAAATCCGCAATTGCATTCTTGCTCTGGCCGTTCTTGAGGTTGACCAGGCCGCGGCTGTCCAGCGCATCGACGAAATTCGGCCGCAGGCGCAGGGCTTCATTGCAGTCCTTGAGCGCGGCGGCGAGGTCGCCGGTCACGGTGCGCGCCCAGCAACGATTGTTGTAGGCCTCGACATCCTTGGGATTCAGTTTGATCGTGGCGTCGAAATCCTTGATGGCCGCGGAATAGGCGCCCTTGCTGGCATAGACCTGGCCACGGCGATACAGCGCGCCGGCGTCTTCCGGATTATCGGTCAGCTTGACGTTCAGCGATTTGACGGTCGGATCCTCCGCCAGCGCCAGCAGGATCTTGTTTTCGTCACGGGGCGCTTCAGCGGCGACGGCGGGAGCAGGAGTCGGTGCCGCGGCCGGCGCAGGCGCTGCTGCTGGAGCAGCCGGCGTGGGTGCAGCAGGCGCTGGGGCGACAGGTGCGGCGACGACTTCCTGCTTGGCCACAGCAGAGGGGCGCGGTGTCGCAGCCGGCGCCGGATCGGCCGGTTTGGCTTCTGCCACAGCGGCCGAGGCCGGGCGCGTTCCCGCTATGAAAGAGAAGTCTTCTGCGAGCGACGACGAAATCCACGGCACCTGCTCGCTGCGCGACGCGCGGGTAACGTTGACGCGGGTCCGGTTCAGCGTCTGCTCGGCGGTGAGATCGGGAACCCGGATTTCCTTCAGCAATTCGCTGACAAACAACCCGTGATCGCCGCCGCCATCGCTGACGACCGAGCTCAGAGCCGCCGAATACATCACAAGCGTGCCGCTCGGTGCGATCACCGGAGCGAGCCCGGCGGAGAAGCTGCGGAACCGGCGCTCGAACGGATTGCGGCGGGATGCGTCCAAAAGCGCAATCTTGACGCCGGCGCCGCGGCCGTTGATCTCGCCCAGCACGGTTTCGAGGCTGAAGCCGTCGCGGCGCACGTCGGGCTCGGTCCAGATCTGGGCATCGACCGGGATCATGTAACTCTGCCGCGCGGACTGGATGCCGAAGCCGCTGAAGAACACCAGCGCCACGGAGCCGGGCTTCACCTTGCCGTAGAATTTGTCGAGCGCCCGGCGCATGCCATCACCGCCGAGATTTTCCCCGGTATCGACCTCAAATCCGTCACGCTTCAATTCGGCGGCGACGTCGCGGGCGTCGTTGATAGGCTCCTTGAGCGGAGCTTCGGCGTCCGGATATTTCGCATTGCCGATCACCAGTGCGATCCGGTGGGTCCGATCTTCCGCGGCGGAGGTCTGCCAGATGGGCGTGGCGGCAAACGTCAGGAGAGCGATCAGAGCAATGCGCATTTTCATAATGAAACCGGTCCACACTTGAGGGCGCTGTCCAAGCTGCGGCTTGCGCCGCAGCGACACTAATCCACGCCATTCGCATTATCAAACCGGCGTGATCGCGGCTGTCAACGTGCTGTGTGGGCGCCAGCTATCGCGTCAATTCACCACGCGTCTGGCGTTGTCGCTACAGTCCCGGTTCCCGGTCATTCCGGTGGCTGGAACGGTTTGACCTTTCCCGGCAGCAATGGCTTGTTGCGCATAACAACGATCGGGAATGGGACGGGACGAATGAGCGTGACTTACGAAATCTATGCGATCCGCTATGCCACGATGACGCCGCGGACGCCGCCGATGAATTATCTCGCACCCGATCCCCATGAGACCGCAGCGGCCGATCTCGATTATTTCGTCTGGCTGATCCGCGGCGGTGGCCGCGACATCCTTGTCGATACCGGCTTCAACGAAGCCGCCTCGAAAGAACGCAGCCGCAAGCTCACGATCAATCCCATCGATGCGCTGGCCGATTTCGGCGTTCGCGCGGCGGACATCCGCGACGTCATCGTCACGCATCTGCATTACGACCATGCCGGCAATCTCGATCGCCTCCCCAATGCCAGGTTCCATCTGCAGGACCGCGAGATGAGCTACGCGACGGGCCGCTGCATGTGCAACGGGCTGCTGCGGCATCCGTTCTCGGCGGAAGACGTCACGCTGATGGTGCGACACGTGTTCAATGAGCGCGTCACGTTCCACAATGGCGATGGCGAGGTTGCGCCGGGCGTCACACTGCACCGCGTTGGCGGCCATTCCGACGGTCTGCAGATCGTACGCGTGCAAACCGCGCGCGGCCCGGTGGTGCTCGCCTCGGACGCCTCGCATTACTACGGCAACATGCAGCGCCGCAGCCCGTTTCCGATTGTCTACAATATCGGCGACATGTGCGACGGCTGGACGGCCTGCGAGCGCCTTGCCGGCCACCCCGATCGCATCATTCCCGGCCATGATCCGCTGGTACGTGAGCTCTATCCGCGCGTCGAGGGCAGCAAGGCCGATGCCTATGCGCTGCACGAGATGCCGTCGCGCTCCTTTGTGAAAGACTAATCGCTCAATAGGCGCCGACCTTGTGACCGTGCCGGGTCTGCACGAGGTCGAGACTACGCTCGATCTTGCCGAGCGCAGCCGCGAAATCCTTGCGTTCCTGTGCCGTTAAACACGACAAAATATCGCGTTCCTTGTGCAGCAGGCGTGGGATCAGCTCTTCATAGAGCGCGGTGCCTTTCGCGGAAAGACGCAGTTCGAAGGCGCGGCGGTCGTCTTCGTTCTCGACCCGTTCGATCAGTTCGCGCTCCAGCAGGGTCGTCACCGCGCGGCTGATGGTGGATTTATGCGTGCGTGTGCATTGCGAAATGAACTGCGCGCTGCAGGCGTCGTCGCGAAAGCCCAGCGTGGCGATGACGCGCCATTCCGGAATATCGAGCCCGTAGCGCACTTGATATTCGTCGGACAATGCGGCGCTGACCTCCGCGGCCAACCGGTTGAGCCGGAATGGAACGAACTGAAACAGGTCGAATTTTGCCACGGAGCCACCAATTCTGCTGTTGACGCCGCCACGGGTCCGGCGTTTAGATGGTTGCAAATGAGACTATCTTAGAGGGAGTACGATCCGTTGGCCAGACCAGCGTTGATCCGAAAATACATCCGGTTGCAGGGCAGGGGCTGAGCCATGGCGCAGCATGTCCGCCAGTTTGCCTATCGCCGCCATGCCGATCAGGCGCGGTCAGCTGCCGCTGCGGCGCATCATCCCGTAGTGGTTGTTGGTGCTGGCCCTGTCGGCCTGTCGCTGGCCATCGATCTGGCGCAGCGCGGCCAGCGCGTGGTGCTGCTCGATGACGCCGATCGCATCGGCGATGGCTCGCGCGCGATCTGCTTCTCCAAGCGCTCGCTCGAATATTGGGACCGTCTCGGTGCCGCCCATCGCATGATCGACAAGGGCGTGGTGTGGAAGGTCGGCAAGATCTTTCTCGGACCGGACATGCTGTACCAGTTCGATCTGCTGCCGGAGACCGGCCACAAGATGCCGGCCTTCATTAATCTGCAGCAATATTACGCTGAATCCTTTCTGGTCGATCGCGTGCATCAATTGCCGGAGATCGATCTGCGCTGGCGCAACAAGGTCATCGCGCTGGCGCAGCACAACGATCACGCCGAACTCACCATCGAGACGCCCGATGGGCCATACACGCTGCGCGCCGACTATGTCGTCGCCTGCGATGGCGCGCGCTCCGGGCTGCGCGGCATGGTTGGCGCGGACTTTTCCGGCGAGGTATTCGAGGATCAGTTCCTGATCGCCGACGTCAAGATGACCGCGGAATTCCCGACCGAACGCTGGTTCTGGTTCGATCCGCCATTCCATTCCGGCCAGTCCGCACTGCTGCATCGTCAGCCCGACGATGTCTGGCGTATCGATCTGCAGCTCGGGCCGGATGCAGACCCCGCCGAGGAGCGGCGGCCGGAGAAGGTGCGTCCGCGCATCGCGCGCATGCTCGGCCACGACGATTTCGATTTCGAGTGGATCTCGGTCTACAAGTTCCAGTGCCGCCGCATGCAACGCTTCCTGCATGAGCGCGTGATCTTTGCCGGCGATGCCGCGCATCAGGTATCGCCGTTCGGTGCAAGAGGCGCCAATTCCGGCCTCGAAGACGCCGAGAACATCGCATGGAAGCTCGCACTGGTGCTGGCCGGCGACGCGCCGGCGTCGCTGCTGGCGAGCTATGACGCCGAGCGGGGCCCGGCCGCAGACGAGAACATCCGGGCCTCGACCCATGCGACGGATTTCATCGCGCCGCATTCGAAGCAGGAGCAGCGCATGCGGCAAGCCGTGCTGTCGCTCGCCAGGGAAGCCGATTTTGCCAAGCGGATGATCAATGGCGGCCGGCTGTCCGTGCCGTCGGTCTATCAGACGCCGCTCTCGACGACCGATAGCGATGAGTGGTCCGGCGGCCCGCGACCGGGCGCGCATATGCCGGACGCGCCGCTCGTCGGCGATGAAGGCGCACACGTGTTTCTCTCGGAATGTTTCGCGGGGGCGGGGTGTGGCTTTACCGTGCTGCAGTCGGACGGTCAGGCGATCGAACTGCCCGAGGGCGTGGCGCGTCTGGTCGTCGGCGACGATGCGGCGCTGCGCGACGAGACCGGGCTGTTCAAGGCGCGTTATGGCGCCGACCCGGGTGCTGCCTATCTGCTGCGTCCCGATGGTTATGTCGCCGCGCGTTTCCGGCATCCGACGCAGCAGGCGATCAAGGCTGCGGTCGCGCGTGCCTGCGGGAGGCCGTCATGACGGCACTATCCACGACGTCCAATTTCGCCAGTCCCGACGACGCCTATCGTGCGATTGTCGAGGCGCATCGCGGATTGACCGACGATCAAAGCGCGGCGCTCGATACGGCGCTGGTGCTGATCCTCGCCAATCATATCGGCGATGCTGCTGTGCTCGGTGACGCGATTGCGCTGGCGAAGCGGCGGCTGCCGAATGTGAGGGACGAGACGAAGCGAAAATAGCAGAAGCCGTCATTGCGAGGAGCGAAGCGACGCGGCAATCCAGAAAACCACAAAGAAAGACTGGATTGCTTCGTCGCAAAAGCTCCTCGCAATGACGGCCCAGAGGCTAAAGACAAATACAAAGGGGAATATCGGATGACCAAAGGTTTCGCATCCACCACCGACATGACCGAGAAGAAGGTCACCTTCTCGGAGATCGGTACCGATCTCTATGCCTTTACGGCCGAGGGCGATCCGAACTCGGCTGTCATTGTCGGCGATGATGGTTGCATCGTGTTCGACGCGCAGGCGACGCCGGCGATGGCCAACAAGGTGATCGAACGGGTGCGGACGGTCACCGACAAGCCGATCAAATATGTCGTGCTGTCGCATTATCATGCGGTGCGCGTGCTCGGTGCGTCCGCCTACAAGGCGCAGGGTGTCGTCGCGTCGCAGGAGACCTATCGGCTGGTGGAAGAGCGCGGCCAGCAGGACTGGGATTCCGAATTCGGCCGCTTCCCGCGCCTGTTCCAGGATGCCGAGAGCATTCCCGGCCTGACCTGGCCGACGCTCACTTTTGAAGGCGAGATGTCGATCTTCCTCGGCAAGCGCGAGGTGCGGCTGATGCAGCTCGGCGCCGGCCATACGTCCGGCGATATTGTCGCCTGGGTGCCGGATGCCGAGGTGATGTTCTCCGGCGATCTCATCGAATATCACTCGGCCTGCTATTGCGGCGATGCGCTGCTGCGCGAATGGCCATCGACGCTGAACGAGATCCGTGCGTTCAACCCGAAAGCGATTGCGCCCGGCCGCGGCGATGCACTGAAGGGGCTGGAAACGACCCGCGAGGCGATCGCGATGACGCGTGACTTCGTGATGTCGCTCTACGGCGCGGCGGAGCTGTCGGTCGCCAAGGGACGCAGCCTGAAGGAGACCATGGCGTCGACCCGCGAGGTCATGGACAAGAAGTTCTCGAGCTTTGCGATCTACGAACACTGCCTGCCGTTCAACGTGTCGCGTGCCTTCGATGAAGCGTCGGGAATCGACGACCCCGTGATCTGGACCGACAAGCGCGACCGCGAAATGTGGGCCGCGCTCCAAGGGTAACGTAGTAGATTCGTCATTGCGAGCGAAGCGAAGCAATCCAGAAGGTCACAAAGGAAGACTGGATTGCTTCGTCGCAAGCGCTCCTCGCAATGACGATAGGAAAAGGAGGATGAGATGAACATCACCACCAATCCCGATCTGATCAGCCGTGCGACGTCCAATGTCACGCCGGGCTACATGTCCGGTTTTGGCAATTCATTCGAGACCGAAGCGCTGCCGGGCGCGTTGCCCATCGGCCGCAACTCGCCGCAGCGTGCGGCCTATGGGCTCTATGCCGAACAGCTCTCCGGTTCGCCCTTCACCGCGCCACGCGGCACCAATGAGCGGTCCTGGCTCTATCGCATCCGCCCATCGGTGAAACATTCGGGCCGCTTCGAGAAGGCAGATAGCAAGCTGTGGCGCACCGCGCCGTGCCACGAGAACGATCTGCCGATCGCGCAATTGCGCTGGGATCCAGCGCCGATCCCGAAGGAGGATATGACCTTCCTGCAGGGCGTGCAGACCATGACCACGGCCGGCGACGCCGGCACCCAGGCCGGCATGGCAGCGCATGTCTATCTGATCACCAAGTCGATGGTTGATCAGCATTTCTACAATGCTGACGGCGAGATGATGTTCGTGCTGCAGCAGGGCAATCTCCTGTTCGTCACCGAATTCGGCCGCATCGATGCCGAGCCCGGCGAGATCGTGGTGATCCCGCGCGGCGTCAAGTTCCGCGTCGAACTCACGGGCGGCGCGGCGCGCGGCTATCTCTGCGAGAATTATGGCGGCGCCTTCACGCTGCCGGAGCGCGGGCCGATCGGCGCCAATTGCCTCGCCAATGCGCGCGACTTCCTGACGCCAGTGGCCGCCTATGAAGACAAGGACACGCCGACCGAACTCTATGTGAAATGGGGCGGCGCGCTGTTCAAGACGGTCCTGCCGCATTCACCCATCGATGTCGTGGCCTGGCACGGCAACTATGCGCCCTATAAATACGATCTGCGCACCTTCTCGCCGGTGGGCGCCATCGGCTTCGATCATCCGGATCCGTCGATCTTCACGGTGCTGACGTCCCCGTCGGAAACGGCCGGCACCGCGAATATCGATTTCGTGATCTTTCCGGAGCGCTGGGCGGTGGCGGAAAACACCTTCCGTCCGCCGTGGTATCACATGAACATCATGTCGGAATTCATGGGACTGATCTACGGCGTCTATGACGCCAAGCCGCAGGGCTTTACGCCGGGCGGCATCAGCCTGCACAACATGATGCTGCCGCATGGGCCGGATCGCGAGGCCTTCGATCACGCCAGCAATGGCAAGCTGAAGCCGGTCAAGCTCACCGGCACTATGGCTTTCATGTTCGAGACCCGTTACCCGCAGCGTGTCACCGAACACGCCGCCACGACGGCGACGCTGCAGAGCGACTATGCGGATTGCTGGAAGGGATTGGAGAAGCGCTTCGATCCGAACAAGCGCTAGGTGCGCGAGGTCATCGCTCCCAGGGCGGGACGTCCTTGATGCGCGCCGAGTGCGCCGCGATGTCCTCGCTACTCTTTGATAGATGCACGCGTTTGTCCGATGGCGGGCGCTTGGCGACCGACAGGCCGGGCCGCCATTCGGTGGCGGGGCGGATCGGTCGCGGCGTAAAACCCCCGCCGCAATTTGGGCAGACATTGAAGAGTTTGCTCTCCACGCAGTCCGCGCAGAACGTGCATTCAAAAGTGCAGATGAATGCATCGCGTGCCGCGGGCGGCAGGTCCTTGTCGCAATATTCGCAATTCGGCCGCAGCGCCAGTGCCATCGATGTTGTCCTCCCAATTGATTGCCGCGATCTTCGCAGATCGCGATGCTGGTGAGAACGTCGATTGTGCAGAGCTGTCAGCTCCTCAGCGGCAGTTTCGATGTTTCCTTCAACCGATCGAGCACGATCGACGAGCGCACATGCGCCACGCTCTGATGCGGCATCAGTACATTGTTGACGAGGTCGGACAGTCCCTTGAGATCGCGCAGCACGGCCTTGAGCACATAGTCGGCGTCACCGGTCAGCGAGTAGGCCTCCTGCACCTCGTCGACCCGCTGCACCAGCGTGCGGAACTTCTTGGCATTGTCCGGCGAGTGGGTAGCCAGTTGCACCTGGATGAAGGCGATCACGTTGAAGCCGAGTGCGTCCGATGACAGGTCGGCGTGATAGCCGGAGATCACTTTCTCCTCTTCGAGCCGCATTCGCCGCCGTGAGCATTGCGAGGCCGAGAGGCCGACGGCATCGGCGAGCTGCTGGTTGGTCAGCCGGCCGTCATCCTGCAAGGCGGCCAGCATCTTGAGATCGAAAGCGTCCACCGGGATCATGCGTCAAAAGCCTCTTTCATGCGTGAACCGTGCATGAATGTCGCATATTCCATCCGAATTTGCATGCACCTTGCGTCGCAAACGACCGACACTCCAGGCAAGCGATAATGCAAATCAGCTTCGGGAGATCACCATGGGTCCGTTTCCGCACGACGCGCCGGCTGCCACCATCTCGGCACATAATCCGATGGGAACCGACGGCTTTGAATTCGTCGAATACGCGCATCCGAGGCCCGAAGAACTCCACGCGCTGTTCAGGCTGATGGGCTACGTGCCCGTCGCGAAGCACAAGACCAAGCACATCACAGTGTACCGCCAGGGCGATATCAACTACCTCGTCAATGAGGAGCCCGGCACCCACGGCTTCAATTTCGTCGCCGCGCACGGCCCGTGCGCGCCGTCGATGGCGTTCCGAGTCGTCGATGCGCAGGCGGCCTATGACCGCGCGATCTTGCTCGGTGCCGAGCCGGCGGATGTGATCGCAGCGCAGAAGACGGTCGACGTGCCGGCCATCAAGGGCATCGGCGGCAGCCTATTGTACTTCGTCGATCGCTATGGCGCCAAGGGCTCGGCCTATGACCATGAATTCACATGGCTCGGCGCCAAGAACCCGCGCCCCGAAGGCGCCGGCCTGTTCTATCTCGACCACCTCACCCACAACGTCCATCGCGGCCGCATGGACGTCTGGACCGGCTTCTACGAGAAGCTGTTTAATTTCCGCCAGATCCGTTTCTTCGACATCGAGGGCCGTGCCTCGGGCCTGTTCTCGCGCGCGCTGACCAGCCCGGACGGCAAGATCCGGATTCCGATCAACGAGGATGCCGGCGATGCCGGCCAGATCGAGGAATATCTCAACACCTATCACGGCGAGGGCATCCAGCACATCGCCTGCGGCGTGACGGATATCTACACGACCATCGAGAAGCTGCGCGCCGATGGCCTGCCCTTCATGCCGGCGCCGCCGCAGACCTATTTCGAGAAGATCGATGCACGGCTGCCGAAGCATGGCGAGGACGTGCCGCGCCTGCAGAAGAACGGCATCCTAATCGACGGCGAGGGCGTGGTCGCAGGCGGCGAGACCAAGGTGCTGCTGCAGATCTTCTCGGCCAATGCGATAGGACCGATTTTCTTCGAATTCATCCAGCGCAAGGGCGATGATGGATTCGGCGAGGGCAATTTCAAGGCGCTGTTCGAGTCGATCGAGGAAGATCAGATCAGGCGCGGTGTGCTGCACGTCGGCGATAAGACGGCGGCGTAGTCTTCTCCCTCCCCCAAGCAGCGCAGCTGCGCAGTGGGGAGGGTGGATCGACCGCGAAGCGGTCGAGACGGGTGGGGTGTTTCCCCACACACCGACGTTACGTGGGGCTCCCCCACCCGACCGGCCTTCGGCCGGCCACCCTCCCCACGCAAGCGCGGGGGAGGGATAAGAACAGGCGCTACGCGCCCTGCCACTCCTTCACCGCATCACCCAGCTCCACCTTCACGGCCGGCCGTGCCGCCGATGGCGTGCGCGAGAACCGCGGTGCGGGTGCCGGCTGTGTCGCGCCCTCGTGCTGGATGAAGACTTCGCGTGCCACCATATGCGGATGCTTGGTTGCTTCCGACATGGTCAGCACCGGTGCGAAGCACACATCGGTGCCTTCCATGATCTTTGACCACTCGTCGCGGCTCTTGGTCTTGAACACCGCGGTGAGCTTGTCCTTCACCGCGGCCCAATTCTTCGAGTCCATGTGATTGTCGTAGCAAGCCTCCGACAGCCCGGCGAGTTCGCGCAACTCGGCATAGAATTGCGGCTCGATGGAGCCGATCGAGATGAAGTTGCCGCAGCTGCATTCGTAGACGCCGTAGAAATGCGCACCGCCATCGAGCATGTTGCTCTCGCGACTTTCCTTCCAGCGACCGGCCGCGGTCATGTCGAAGAACATGGTGATCAAGGATGCCGCGCCGTCGCACATGGCGGCGTCAACCACCTGCCCCTGGCCGGAGCGGCTGGCTTCCAGCATGGCGGCGAGCATGCCCATCACGAGATACATTGAGCCGCCGCCGAAATCGCCCACCAGATTCAATGGTGGCACGGGCTTGTCGGCGCCGCCGATCGCGGCGAGGGCCCCGGTGATCGAGATGTAGTTGATGTCATGGCCGGCAGCCTGCGCCAGCGGGCCATGCTGGCCCCAACCGGTCATGCGGCCATAGACCAGTCTCTTGTTGCGGCCGAGGACGACATCCGGCCCGAGGCCGAGGCGCTCCATCACGCCGGGGCGATAGCCCTCCACCAGCGCATCGGCGCTATCCAGCAGCGACAGCACCTGTGCGATGGCAGCCTTGTCCTTGAGATCGACCTCAATGACCTTGCGGCCGCGTGACGCGGCGCCCTTCGGCATCTGCTTCGGCCGCACCAGCGTAATCACTTCGGCACCCATATCGGCCAGCAGCATGCAGGCGAACGGACCGGGGCCGATGCCGGCGAATTCGACGATGCGTGTGCCTTTGAGCGGGCCGGAGAGTTTAATGTTCTGCACGTGCGTTTCCCGTTGTGTGGTGTTGGTTACGGGAAACACTGGCTGCGGCGGCGCGCGAGGGCAAGCACCTTGTGGCCGCAGCAATGCATACGGCTATGCGTGAAATATTCCGGCTGTCATCGCCCGACTTGATCGGGCGATCCAGTATGCGTTGCAGCAAATGTGTGTGCTGCTGCTCGCAGCGGTGTTTACTGGGTTGCCCGGTCAAGCCGGGCAACGACACAGGAGAGGTTCGAGTTTTACCCCGCCGCTTTCACCGCGCGCTGTGCCATGACCTTGATGAGGTTGGCGCGATATTCCGCCGAGCCGTGGATGTCACCCATCAAGCCGTCGGCGGAAATCTTCACGCCATCCAGCGCGCCTGCCGACCAGTTCGCCTTCAGTGCCGCTTCGATCGCCGGCACGCGCACTACGCCGCTCTGCGATGCGCCGGTGGCGGCGACGCGGACCTCGCCGGACTTTGTCTGTGCGACGAACACCGCGGTGAGTGCGAAACGCGACGCCGGGTGGCGCATCTTGGCATAGCCGGCCTTGGCCGGAATGGGGAACGAGACCGATGTGATGATCTCGTCCTCTTCCAGCGCGGTCGAGAACAGGCCCTGGAAGAAATCGTCGCCTTTGATCTCGCGTTTGTTGGTCTTGATCGTGGCATTCAGCGCCAGCACGGCGGCGGGATAATCGGCGGCCGGATCGTTATTGGCAATCGAACCGCCGATGGTGCCGCGATAGCGCACGGCGGGATCGCCGAGCACCGACGTCAGATGCACGATGGCGGGAATTGCCTTCTTCGCCGCGGCGCTCTGCGTGATGTCGTAATAGGTCGTCGCCGCCTTGATGATCAGCGCGTCGGATGTTGCCTCGATGCCGATCAAGTCCTTGATCTTCGCGAGGTCGATGACATCCGAGGGTGCCGCAAGACGCTGCTTCATCACGGGGATCAGTGTGTGGCCACCGGCGAGATATTTCGCCTCGGGATGTTTGGCGAACAGCGCTGCTGCTTCGTCGACGCTGGCGGGGCGGTGATAAGTGGTCTCGTACATCGTATTGCTTCCTTATCTTTTGGTCGTGTTTTCTTGACGCGAACCGGCTTCCACTTCGCTTGAAAACACTCCGCTTATTCCGCTGCCTGCTGCAATTGCAGCGCTTCCCAGACACGGCCGGGCGTTGCCGGCATCTCGATCTTGTTATGGCCGAGCGCGTCCGTAATGGCGTTGATGACGGCGGGTGACGAACCAATCGCGCCAGCCTCACCGCAGCCTTTCACGCCGAGCGGATTGCCCGGGCACAGCGTCGTGGTGTGCGAGACCCGGAACGACGGCACGTCGTCGGCGCGGGGCATGGCGTAGTCCATGAACGACGCCGTCACCGGCTGGCCGTTATCGTCATAGATCGCGCTTTCGAGCATCGCCTGGCCGATGCCCTGGGCGAGGCCGCCATGGACCTGACCCTCGACGATCATCGGATTGATCAGCCGGCCGAAGTCATCCACTGCAACGAAGTCGACAATGTCGGTCTTGCCGGTGCCGGGGTCGATCTCGACCTCGCAGATATAGGCGCCGGCCGGGAAGGTGAAGTTGGTGGGATCGTAGAACGCGCCTTCCTTCAGTCCGGGCTCCATGCCATCAGGCAGGTTGTGTGCGGTATAGGCGGCGAGCGCGACCATCGGCAGCGCGATCGCCTTGTCGGTGCCGGCCACCTTGAACTCGCCATTCTCGATGACGATGTCGCCTTCGGAGGCTTCGAGCAGATGCGCGGCGATCTTCTTCGCCTTGGCTTCCACTTTCTCCATCGCCTTGAAGATCGCGGACATGCCGACCGCCGCCGAGCGCGAGCCATAGGTGCCCATGCCGAACTGCACTTTATCAGTGTCGCCATGGACGATCTGCACCTGATCGACGGAGATGCCAAGCCTGTCAGCGACCAGCTGCGCGAAGGTCGTCTCGTGACCCTGACCGTGGCTGTGCGATCCCGTCAGCACTTCGATGGTGCCGACCGGATTGACGCGGACCTCCGCGGATTCCCACAGGCCGACGCCGGCGCCGAGTGAGCCGACCGCCTTGGACGGCGCGATGCCGCAGGCCTCGATGTAGCAGGAGAAGCCAAGCCCGCGCAGCTTGCCGGCGGCTTTCGCTTTGGCCTTCCGCGTCGGGAAGCCCGCATAGTCGATGGCTTTCAGCGCCGCGTCGAGCGACGCGCCGAAGTCGCCAATGTCATAGGCCATGATGACGGGCGTCTGATGCGGAAACTGGGTGACGAAGTTGAGGCGGCGCAGCTCGGCCGGATCGACCTTCAACTGCCGCGCCGATGTCTCCATCAGCCGCTCCACCAGATAGCTCGCTTCCGGGCGTCCGGCGCCGCGATAGGCATCGACCGGTGTGGTGTTGGTATAGACGCCCATCACCTCGGCATAGATGGTCGGGATATTGTACTGGCCCGACAGCAGCGTGGCGTAGAGATAGGTCGGCACCGAGGACGAGAACAGCGACATATAGGCGCCGAAATTGGCGTGGGTCTTCACCCGCAGGCCCAGGATCTTGTTGTTGGCATCGAACGCCATCTCGGCATGGGAGATGTGATCGCGGCCATGGGCATCGGTGAGAAACGCTTCGGTGCGGTCGCCGGTCCATTTCACCGGGCGACGCACTTTCTTGGAGGCCCAGAGTGCGACCATTTCCTCGGGATAGATGAAGATCTTCGACCCGAAGCCGCCGCCGACATCGGGGGCGATCACGCGCAGCTTGTGCTCCTGCGCGACATTATAGAACGCTGACAGGACGAGCCGCGCCACATGCGGATTCTGCGATGTCGTATGGAGCGTGAAGTGCTCTTCGGCGTCGTCATATTCCGCGACGGCTGCGCGCGGCTCCATCGCATTCGGCACCAGCCGGTTATTGGTCAGGTCCAGCGAAACGACATTGGCGGCCTTGCTGAAGGCGTCATTGGTCAGCTTCTCGTCGCCGATCGCCCAGTCATAGACCACATTGCCCGGCGCTTCCGGATGCAGTTGCGGTGCGCCTGAGGCGAGCGCTGCGGTCATGCTGCTGACGGCAGGGAGTTCTTCATAAGTCACGACCACGGCCTCGGCCGCATCCTTCGCCTGGTTCTTGGTCTCGGCGATCACCACGGCGACTGCCTGACCGACGAAGCGCACGGTGTCCGGCGCCATCGCCGGCCATGCGCCCATTTTCATCGGCGTGCCGTCCTTGGAGGACACCGCCCAGCCGCAGATCAGGTTGCCGATCTTGTCGTCCACCAATTGCTGTGCGGTGAGCACGTCGACCACGCCCGGCATGTCCTTCGCCGCGGAAGCGTCGATGCCCTTCACTTTCGCATGGGCATGCGGGCTGCGGATGAAATGCGCGTGGGTGAGGCCGACGATCTTGACGTCGTCGACATAACGGCCGCGGCCGGTGATGAATCGCTTGTCTTCCTTGCGCGCAACGCGTGCGCCGATGCCTTCAACGCCCATCTCATGGGTCTCCCTGCCGGAGTTTTTGATTGTCCGCGCTTTCCATCGAAAGACGCGGTTGGCTCAGCTCAGATCAATGCGCTGCGGCTCATTCAGCCGCTTGCGCAACCTTCATGCGTCCGGCGGCGTCGAGCACCGATTTGACGATGTTGTGGTAGCCGGTGCAGCGGCAGATATTGCCTTCGAGCTCGTGGCGCACCGTCTCTTCATCGAGATCGCCCGCGTGGCGATTCACGATGTCGATCGCCGACATGATCATGCCAGGCGTGCAGTAGCCGCATTGCAGGCCGTGATTGTCGCGGAACGCCGCCTGCATGGGATGCAGCTGGTCGCCCTTGGCAATGCCTTCAATGGTGGTGACATTGGCGCCGTCGATCTGACCGACCAAAGTCGTGCAGGATTTCACGGCCTTGCCGTCGATATGGACGATGCAGGCGCCGCACTGGCTGGTATCGCAGCCCACATGGGTCCCGGTCAGGTTGAGATTTTCGCGGAGCAGGTGGACGAGAAGGGTTCTGTCTTCGACCGTGGCAGAGACAGATTTGCCATTGACCGTCAGTTTCACTGTGGACACGCAGACCTCCCGGTATTTTTTAATTATTCCAATTAGAAGCGCGGTCCGGAAAGTTTGCAACTGGGAATTTGGTGGGTGCTTCACCCTCCCCTGGWGGGGGAGGGTCGATGCGAGCGTAGCTCGCAGCGGGGTGGGGTGAAATCACAAGCGACGCAGTGTGTGGTCTCACCCCACCCCGTCTCGCATCCGCTTCGCGGGTGCTCACCGACCCTCCCCCTCCAGGGGAGGGTACGCGCGTATCCCTCCTGCAAATTTGTGCCTTCATATCCGCAGGCCGCAATGCTCTAGTCGCGGCGCAATAAATGCCGCAAGCGATTGCGGACAATAACAATTCCGCGACGAGGAGTTTTCGGGAGTGATCGACAAGCGCGTAGCCAGCGCGGCCGAGGCCGTGGCTGGGGTGAAGGACGGGGCAGTCGTCCTGGTGGCCGGGTTCGGTACTGTCGGCATTGCCGATGATCTGCTGGAGGCGTTGCACGAGCAGGGTGCGACCAATCTCACCATCGTCCACAACAATGCCGGCAATGGCGACACTGGTTTGGCCCGGCTGATCAATTCCGGCCGCGTCGCCAAGGTGATCTGTTCCTATCCGCGCTCCGGCGACTACAGCGCTTTCCTGAATGCCTATCGTGCCAAGACGCTGGAACTCGAACTGGTGCCGCAGGGCATCATCAGCGAACGCATGCATGCGCATGCCGCGGGACTTGGTGGCTTCTTCTCGCCTGTGACGGCGCATACCAAGCTCGCCGAGGGCAAGGAGACCCGCGAGATCGACGGTGTGCTGTATGTGTTCGAGAAGCCGCTGAAGGGCGACATTGCACTGCTGCGCGCCAAGAAGGCGGATCGCTGGGGCAACCTCGTCTATGACCAGTCGGCGCGTAACTTCAATCCGATCATGGCTATGGCTGCCGATCTCAGCGTCGTGCAGGTCAATGAAATGGTCGAACTCGGCAGTCTCGATCCGGAAGCGGTGGTGACACCGAGCATTTTCATCGATCGTGTGGTGGTAGTGGGAGCAAAGGCATGACGTCGTCTGATAAGACCGCAACATACAAGCCGCTCAATCGCGACCAGATGGCCTGGCGCGCCGCGCAGGACCTGCAGGAAGGCGCCTATGTCAATCTCGGCATCGGCATGCCGACGCGGGCGGCGAGCTATGTGCCCGATGGGCGCGAGGTGATCTTCCACAGCGAGAACGGCATTCTCGGTCTCGGTCCGAAGCCGGAGCCGGGCACGGAAGACGAGAACCTGATCGATGCCGGCAAGAACTACACGACTCTGATCAAGGGCGGCGTGTTCATGCACCACGCCGACGCGTTCCTGATGATCCGCGGCAAGCATCTCGATGTCAGCCTGCTCGGCGCCTTCGAAGTCTCCGAAGCCGGCGATCTCGCCAACTGGACTACGGAAGACCCGGCCTTCCCGCCCGGTGTCGGCGGCGCGATGGATCTCGCGGTCGGCGCCAAGGAAATCCGCGTGATCATGGATCATACCGACAAAGCCGGTAAGCCGCGCATTCTCAAGACGTGCCGGCTGCCGCTCACGGCACCGGGCTGCGTCAAGCGCATCTACACCAATCTGGCGGTCATTGACGTCACGGAGCAGGGCCTGTTCGTGCGCGAGATGGTCGAGGGCATGACGCTGGAACAGTTGCAGGCGCTCACCGAGCCTAAGCTGCAGCTCGCCAACAACTGGCAGTCGCTCACCCCGCCCGCAATGGCGGCGTAGTTGGCTCGTCATTCCGGGACAGGACGGACCGCGTAGCGGGCCGGCATGGGCCCGGAATCTTGAGCTGCTTTGCACAACATATCGAGATTCCGGGTTCGGTCCCGCCGCCTACGGCGTCGGCCCGCCCCGGAATGACAGTCCTGTTCGCCTGCCGCGCAACCTCCAGAAGTTCCGGTATCCGTTTACTCGTCCTTAGCCAATGTGCCGTAGGTTTGGGCATCGGCTTTGCGTGTGCTTGCACGCGATGACCGGGATGTTGGGAGTGATGAACGGGGGCCCCACGTGGCAACGACGACGCTTGTCCGGAAGAAGCCGGCTTCTTTTAAGTTTCCTGCCCTCAGGTTCCGCGCCAAGGTGACGCTGGGCTTTGCGGCCGTACTCGCCATCTCCGCGCTCAGCATGGTGCTCGCTTATGTCGGCTTCGAGCGCATCTCGGCCGGCGTGGTGTCGTATCGCACCAGCGTTGCGGAGTCCGGTCTGGCCCGCAATATCGACCGCGAACTGACCTCCTATCAGGCGCTAACGCGCTATTACGTCCTCACCAGCAATGAAGCGGACGCCAAGGCAGCGAAGGCTGCGGAAACAAGTCTGAAGGACGCCATCGACCAGTCGATGAAGGTGACCAAGGACTCCGCGCGGCTCGACAAGATCACCAAGCTGTCCCGCGAATTCATTACGTTCACCAAGGTGTTCGCCGACATTCTCACGGTCAAGGGACAGAACGACGCCATCGCCTCGACCCAGTTGTCGCGCACCAGCCTGATGCTGCGTAACAAGATCGATGATCTCGGCGATACCGCGACCATGGCCGGACTTGCCTCCGTGCAGGATCAGGTCAAGGAAATCACCACCCAGTTCATCACCGCGACCTCGCTCGTGAACACCTATATCGGCAAGGCCGAGGACAAGACCTCGAATGCCGCAACGGCTCGCATCAAGTTCCTGCAGAACTCGTTTGCGACGATCTATGCCAATGACGACAAGATCAACAACAAGGTGAAGGAGATCACCGCGGAGACGAAGCTCTACGCTGATGCTTTCGTCAAGTTCGTTGAGAACACCAAGAAGGTCGACGGTCTCGTTCAGGAAATGTCGGAGACGGCGGGAGCGATCACCAAGCTGTCGACGGCGATGAAGGGGGATCTGCTGTCCGATCAGCAGCGTCTTGAAACCGAATCCGACACCACGATCCACGATACCGAGCGCCAGGTGATGGTGCTGGGCGTTGGCGGCTTCATCGTCGGTGCCATCCTTGCGCTGCTGCTGGGCCGCAGCATTGCCGGTCCGATGATTGCGATGTGCGCAGCGATGCGCAAGCTCGCAGCCGGCGACTTCGAAGTGGTGCTGCCGGGTCTTGGCCGCCGCGACGAACTCGGCGACATGGCGTCCGCCGTGGAAGAGTTCAAGGTACAGGCCATCGCAAAGGCCGAGCGGGATGCCGCGACTCAGGAAGAGCAAAGCCGCGAGGCCGGTGCGGCGCGCCGTGCCGAACTCATCCGCTTTGCTGACGATTTCGAGGCCGCCGTGGGCGCGATCGTCTCGAACGTGTCGGCATCGGCCGGGCAGCTGGAAACCGCAGCGGGCACGCTGACGCGCACCGCCGAGACCACCGAGGGATTGTCGAGCCGCGTCGCCGGCGCATCGGATCAGGCCTCCTCGAACATGCAGTCAGTGGCGACCGCGACCGAGGAGCTCTCGCTGTCGGTCAATGAAATCGGCCGCCAGGTGCAGACCTCCAGCAAGATCGCCGACAGTGCGGTCGTGCAAGCGCAGCAGACCGATGCCCGCATCGGCGAGTTGTCGCGCGCAGCGCAGCGCATCGGCGACGTCGTCGATCTCATCACGGCGATTGCCGAACAGACCAACCTTCTGGCGCTCAATGCGACCATCGAGGCCGCGCGGGCCGGAGATGCCGGCCGCGGCTTCGCGGTTGTGGCGTCCGAAGTGAAGTCGCTGGCCAGCCAGACCGCAAAGGCAACCGAGGAAATCTCGACCCAGATCGCGGGCATGCAGAGCGCGACGCAGGAGTCGGTGTCGGCGATCAAGCAGATCGGCAGCACCATCGGTGAGATTTCCGGCATTGCGTCCGAGATCGCCAGCGCCGTCGAGCAGCAGGGCGCTGCCACGCGCGAAATCGCACAGAACGTCCAGCGGGTTGCCCACGGCACCCAGCAGGTCGCCGGCGATATCGTCGACGTCAACCGCGGCGCGACCGAAACCGGCGCGGCGTCGGCTCAGGTGCTGAATTCGGCACAGACCCTGTCGAGCGAAAGCGCGCGCCTGCGCGCCGAGCTGGACCGGTTCATGGGGAATATCCGGGCGGCGTAAACGCGATGCCCGCACCTATAACTCCGTCATGCCCGGGCTTGTCCCGGGCATCCACGTCTTTGCCGCAAAGTGAGACGTGGATGGCCAGGACAAGCCCGGCCATGACAGCGTTTTTATGAGCAACGCCGCAAAAAGCCGCTACTTCACGCTCGCTATATAGGCCCGCCATCCGCCAAACGACGAGATGTCCCGCGCGCCTTCCGTCGCTTTGGCTTCCACGAGGAAGCCCTTGACGCTCGATCCGTCGGACAGCGTCAGTGTGCCGATCGACATCGGCTGCGGAAGCGATGCAACGAATTTGCCGAAAGCCTCCGCCGACAGCGCCCAGACTTCGACGGCGATTTCCGCGCCCGTACCCTCCGCGACGCGCAGCAGGCCGGGCTTCGCCGGCGTCGTGCCGTTGAGCGCATAGAATTTGTAGTCCGGCGCCGTCGTCGTGGCTTTCAGCAGGCGACCGTTCAGTGCCTGCAACTCGCCGTTCAGCGCCATGCCGGAGAGATGCGCGCCGACCACCGCGATCGCGATTTCGCCGGCGGCGACTTCGGTGGACAGCGGTGCGAGCGCCGGCTGTGGCAGGGCCCTGGCGCCAACCGGCAATTTGGTGTCCGCATGAAACACGCGTCCGATGCTGGCCAGCAAGGCGTCGTCGCCGCCCGGCGCCAGCAAAGTGATGCCGAACGGGATGCCGTCGGCACGCATCGCTGCGGGGATGGCGAGGCCGCAGAGGTCGAGCAGGTTGACGAAGTTGGTATAGGTGCCGAGCCGCGAATTGAGCTCGATGGGATTGGCGAGCACCTGCGCCGTCGTATAGGCGGTCGGCGCGGTCGGCAGCACCAGCGCGTCGATAGCAGTGAAAGCCTGCTCAGCGACACGCTTCAGCTCCTGCAACTTGTACAAAGCCGCAAACGTATCGGTCGCGCTCTGGCGTGCACCGGCGATGGTGATCTCGCGCGTCACCGGATGAATTGCATCCGGCGCAGACGCCAGCAGATCGCGGATCACCAGCAGGCGCTCGGCGACCCATGGTCCATCGTAAAGCAGTCGCGCGGTCTCATAGAACGGCTCGAGGTCGAACTCGACCAGCGTCGCGCCCAGCGAGGTCCAGCGCTTCAGCGCGTCCGCATAGGCTTTCTCCGAGGCCTTGTCGCCGAAGAAGATCAACTGGCCATTGCGCGGCACGCCGAGCTTGAGGTCCTTCGGAAACGCGGTGAGCGAACCCGGTACCCGCCTGCGCGAATAGGGATCATGGGCGTCATAGCCGCCCATCACATCGAGCGCGGCAACAGCATCGTCCACCGTCAGCGTGAAGATCGACACGCAATCCAGCGTCCGGCACGCCGGCACCACGCCGGCGGTCGGGATCAGGCCGAGGCTCGGCTTGAGGCCGACGATATTGTTGAGCATCGCCGGCACGCGGCCGGAGCCGGCTGTGTCGGTGCCGAGTGTCAGCGGCACGAGGCCTGCGGATACTGCAACGGCAGAACCGGAGCTCGATCCGCCGGGCACAAGATCGTCGCGGATCGCATTCTTGGGAATGCCATAGGGCGAGCGCACGCCGACCAGACCTGTCGCGAACTGGTCGAGATTGGTCTTGCCGATGATGATCGCGCCAGCGGCGCGCAGCCGCGCCACGGCGCTGGCATCGCGTGTTGCATGATAGGCGAAAGCGGGACAGGCGGCGGTAGTCGGCAGACCGGCGACGTCGATATTGTCCTTCACGCCGACCGGCACGCCGTAGAGCGGCAGCGTCGCGGGATCCTTCGCAGCGAGCGCCTCGGCTTCGGCGATCGCTTCGGCCTCAACGCGGAGCGTGATGAAGATCGCCGTGTCACCGCGGTCGCGGATGCGCTGATAGCTACGGGCGACTGTCTGTGCAGGCGTCACGGTGCCGGCGCGGTGCGCGGCAACGATGGCGGCGATCGTTTCGGGAACGGACTCACTCACGATGCGAACCTGCTGCGGATGGCACGGGTGTGCCACCCGCAGGTTGAGACGATGTTATTCAGCAGGCACGGCAAGTGGCGGCTCCGATTGCGGGACAGAAGACAGGCTGGTTGCGCCGAACTTGTCCGCGGCAAAGAGCCCGGCTGCAACAAGAGCATAAGCGAGAGCGACGCCGGGCGTCACCCCCAATCCGCCGCCGATCCCGATGGCCTCGCCATGCATGAAGCCGAAATAGGTCAGGACGGCGCCGGCCAGAGCGAAGGCCGAAGCGTTGAGGAATTTGCGTTCGATGACGAACACCGCGATGGCGCCGAGCACCAGGCCGACCAGGATCGAGCCACCGCCCATGACTTCGAGGCCGTGGAACAGCACGCCGTTCTGTCCCATCTTGGCGATGAATTCGGGCGAGTGGATCGCGCCGAAATTCATCCCGGCGGCGCCGAGTGCGCCCGACAGCAGCACGGTGGCCCAGGCCGCAAGATGCGGCGTGAGTGCAAGCGCGATAGCCGGCGCGTGCTCGCGCGGCGTGGTCTCGAAGGCCTGCGCACAGATCAGCATGCCGATATAGAGGAGGATCGGCGAGATCGCGACCACCGGGATAACGGCCAGCATCAGCGAGATGACACCGAACCAGGACAGCACGATCACCATCAGGCCGGTCGCAGCCGAATAGCCGATCCGGCCGCCCATCGCCTTCCAGCCGGGATGGCCGATATAGACGGCGTTGATGAAGGGGTTGCCCATCAGGCAGCCGATCAGTGAGACGACGCCGTCGGCGGTCAGCACGCGGGTGGTCGGATATTCGTCGCCGGCAGCTTCCGCGCTCTCGACGTTGTCCATCGCCTCGACCAGATCGTAGATGCCATAGGGAATGGCGGTGACCAGGATGATGCCGAGGAACTGGAATCCCGAGAACACGTGATCGAGGGCCGGCAGCGGCACCGAGAAGCCGAAATTGGTGAAGGCGGCTTTCACCCCGGCGACACTGACACCGCCGATACCGACTCCAAAGAGATTGGAGCCCCATGCGATCACCATGCCGACGCCGATCGCGACGAGGCCTGCCGGAATCCCCTTGGGATATTTATAGCCGCCGAACCAGCTCAGCATGATGATGGCAAAACATGTGAGGCCGATCACCGGCGTCATGAACATTTCCAGCGCCGGGCGCATCGCGATGAAGGCGATGGAAACGCCGGCCAGCGTGCCAAGCAGCGCGGCGCGCGGTGTTACCTTGCGGATCCACGGCGCGATGAAGCCGCCGATCATCAGGATGAAGCTCTGGAAGAACACCCAGACGAGGCCGGCTTCCCAGCCCTTGATGGGATCGCCGGTGGTGATCGAGATCGGCAGCATGATCACGAAGGTGACGATGAACATATGCGGCACGCTGATGCCCGAGGGCAGCGCGCAGACATCGCTGCGGCCGGTCTTCTGCGCCAGTTTGTAGGCGAGCCAGGCGTAGTACATCGTCGACAGGCACATCATCAGGCCCATCGCCGGCAGGATGCGTCCGAACACGATGTTGTCAGGCATTTTCAGGACGAAGCGCAGCAAGCCGGTCAGCACCAGCATGTTGACGAGAATATTGGTGCCGAAGCCGAAAAACGCATTCCAGTCGCCCGGCGTCCATAGAGCGGGCTTGAAGTCGGATTTGCCGGCAGAATCTTTAGAAAACGTCCCCGCGGTCGTGCTCATCGTGATGCTCCTGCTGCAAGTTTGTTGGAAGTCTCCGGTGCATTTTCAGAAAGTGTCATTGCTTCAAGGATTGCGGCGGATGAGGCGACCCAGCCGAAGATGCCGCCCTGGGCCTTGATCATCTTCAGGCCCATCTCGTGGAATTCAGGAAAGTAGGACGCGCAGCCGTCAGAAATGACGATGCAGCGATAGCCGCGGTCATTGGCCTCGCGCACGGTGGTGTTGACGCAGACCTCCGTGGTGACACCGCAGACCAGCAGCGTGTCGATGTCGCGCGCCTTGAGATCGGCGCCGAGCGTCGTGGCGTAGAATGCGCCCTTGCCGGGCTTGTCGATGACGATCTCGCCTTCGACCGGATAGAGCGCGGGAATGATGTCGTGACCGGCCTCGCCGCGAATGAGGATGCGTCCCATCGGACCGGGATCGCCGATCCGCAGGGACGGCGCGCCGCGTTCGATCTTGGCGGGCGGCGCGTCAGAGAGATCGGGCAGGTGCCCCTCACGGGTGTGCACCACCATCATCCCGGTTTCGCGGGCGGCTTTCAGGACCGCAGCGATCGGGGCGACGGCGCTGGCGAGTTGCGACACGTCATTACCCAGCGTCTCGCCGAAGCCGCCGGGCTCCATGAAGTCGCGCTGCATGTCGATGATGACGATCGCTGTCGTGCCCCAGTCGACCGCGATCGGGCCGGGTTCTGCAAGGACCGCCGTTGTATGCAGTGAGTCCGCCATTGCCGTGTACTCCCCGAGGCATGGATGTCTCAGAGGTTAACAAAGCAAGCAGCGTGCCATTGTGTACAACTGCGACGGTTGAATGATTCCGGATAATATATTTATATAAATCAGATGGTTATTTCAGAATAGCTTTGCAGCCTAAATGTCGTTCGCAAGCCGGACGCTGGTTAATTGCTTAGTTTGTAGCCGGGGCTGATAGATTGGCAGCGACCGCACGTCATTGCAGCCCCGAGGGCCGCAATGACGCGTCGCGCGTGACCTCAATCCCAGCCGTCGCCCTTGATGCCTGGATTCGCATAGACGATGCCACCGTCCACCGCGATGGTGGCGCCGACCACGTAATCGCCGGCGCGCGAAGCGAGATAGATCGCGGCGCCCGCCATGTCCTCGTCGGTGCCGATCCGGCCGGCGGGCACGCGGGTCGCCACTTCATCGGCATTGTCGCGTGCAGCCTTGTTCATGTCGGACTGGAACGGGCCCGGCGCGATGGCCGTGACGACGACGTGATCCTGGATCAGTTTGACGGCCATCCGCCGCGTCAGGTGGATCAGGCCGGATTTGCTCGCCGCATAGGAATAGGTCTCCATCGGATTGACGAAGATGCCGTCGATGGAAGCGATATTGATGACCTTGGCGGGCTTGTCCGCGCTGGCTGCTGCACGCAGCGGTCCGGCCAGCGCCTTGGTCAGAAAGAACGGCGTCTTGACGTTCAGCGTCATCACCTTGTCCCAGCCGCTCTCCGGAAATTCATCGAAGTCCGCGCCCCAGGCGGCGCCCGCATTGTTGACGAGAATGTCGAGCTTGGGTTCGCGCTTCTTGATTTCGGCAGCCAGCATCTCGATGCCGGCCATGGTCGAGATGTCGATCGGCAGTGCGATGCATTCACCGGCATACTGCGCTGAGAGTTCTTTCGCGGTGGCTTCGCACGGGCCGGCCTTGCGCGCGGTGATGTAGACCTTCGCCGCGCCCTGGCTGAGAAATCCTGCCGCGATCATCTTGCCGATGCCGCGCGAGCCGCCGGTGACGAGTGCAATGCGGCCATCGAGCGAAAACAGATTGGTGAACATGACGCCTCCCGCTTGTTTTGTCGTTGGACCGATTGTGTGCGGCGGCGGGCAAGGGGAGTCAACAAGGCGAGTCAACAAGCGCTACTGCAGTTGACCCAGATCAAGGCCGGAACCGGCGGCCGGCGTAGGCTTCTCGCGTTGGTTCGTCCAGCAAACGGACCTCAACCCAACGGGAGAGTGTCATGAGAGCCCATCAAATTATGACCCGCAAGCTCGTCACCGTGTCGCCGGACGCGTCGATTAGCGAAGCTGCGCGGCTGATGATCGATTATCACGTCAGCGGATTGCCTGTGGTGGATGCGGCCGGCAAGCTGGTCGGCATTGTGACCGAACGGGACTTCCTGCGTCGGCACGAGGTCGGCACGCAGCGCAGGCGTCCGCGCTGGCTCGAATTCGTGCGTGGCCCCAGCCTGCAGGCCATCGATTATGTCCGCGAAGCCGGCCGCAAGGTGCACGAGATCATGACCCGCGAGGTCCGCACGGTAACGGAGGAGACCGGTCTGGCCGATATCGTCGACGTGATGGAGAAGTATCACATCAAGCGCGTGCCGGTGGTGCAGGGCGACAAGCTCGTGGGTATCGTCAGCCGGCAGAATTTCGTCGAAGCCATCGCCGATCTCATGCACGATGTCTCCGATGTCGGGTCGAGTGATGCGTTGATCCGCCGCCGCATCGTCGCTGTGCTCAGGCATAACGAATGGACACCATTCGGCCTCGACGTCCGGGTGAAGGATGGCGTCGTGGACATCGACGGCTTCATCACGGACGAGAATGTCCGTCGGGCGATTGTCGTGGCTGCTGAAAATGTGACTGGCGTAACCCGCGTCAACGAGCATCTGTGCTGGGTCGATCCGATGTCGGGCGTGTATTTTCCGCCGGATACCGATCTGCCGCAAAAGCCGGTCTGATCCGGTGCGGGATGCTTGGCTGCGGTTCGCCTGCAGCGAGCCAGACTATCCGACGCCGCCGCGCTGGAAGCCGTTCCACATCGCGGTGGCCGCGCCGGAGGTCAGCACCGGCAGATAGCGGGTGTCCTGATAGTTGCCGTTCAGCGAGACCCGCGGCAGTGCTGTGAGCTGTGAGGAGTTGTCCGAGGCGATCACGCCGGGGCGCGTCGTCACGGCTGTCTCGAAGCCAGCGCTTTTCGCCAGTGCGAATTCCCGTGTGCCCGCGGCGCAGCGGTCGCCATAGGGATAAGCAAGATGCACGGCCGGGCGCTGCAGAACGTTTTCGATATCGGTGCGGCTGGCTGACAGCTCATGCACGACCATCGCTTCGCTCTGTTTGGCGAGATTGCAGTGGCTTACGGTATGCGCGCCGATTGTCACCAGCGGATCGGCGGCGAAAGGTTTGAGTTCGTCCCACGACATGCACAGCTCACGGCTGACCGCGTCTTCGTCGATGCCATGCGCAGCGCAGAGCGCGCTGACCTCGCGGCGGATATCCGCTTCTTCCGGCAATCCGCGCAGCCAGCCATGCAGGCGGTCGAACGCCATGTCCTTCCCGGCGAGAGTCGATGTGTCCAGGCGCACCATCTGTCCGTCGATCGGGGCCTCGATCACGTCGGCCCTGGCAACGACGCGCTCCAGCGCCACCCACCACAGCCGGCCTGTGYCGGAGGCGAAGTCGCTGGTGACATAGACCGTGAAGGGCGCGTCGAAATCCCGCATCGCGGGCAATGCATGGTCGCGGTTGTCGCGATAGCCGTCGTCGCAGGTGAAACAGGCGAAGCGGCGCGAGAAATCCCGTTCCGTCAACCGCCGCTGCACTTCATCGGGCGTCACGATATCGACGTCGGTCGCGCGCAGATAAGCGAGGGTGGCGCGCAGGAAATCGGGCGTGATCTCGAGGTGACGGTTGGGCTGGAACGGACCGGCATGCGCAGGGCGCACATGGTGCAGCATGAAAATGGTGCCGACGCCGCCGAAGATAGGTCGCAACACGCGGTGGGCGCCGCTGAAATACAGCGCGTCCAGGCCGGCACGAATAATCGTGTTGCGAATCTGCTTCATCGTATGACCGAGCAATTGATGCTACCCACGGAAATGATCAGAAACGATTGAACAAAGCGTTATTCGAATACCCGCGGCGACGCCAGAGGTTTGCCTTGATTTCAATTTGACAGTCCCGCAAGGGTTTGTTTTCTCTCTGTTTCCAGACCCGCAGGACGTCGAATGCACGGATTTTACAGGTGGAGTGCCAAATGGTGGCCCGGGCTCATCCCGCTTGCCATCCTTTGGGCGGTTGCTGCCTGGGTTAGCACGATTCCGCTTGAAACGGATTTAACGGCGCACAGCACTGCGGCGCTGAAAAACACGATCCTCGACAAGAGCCAGATCACGGTTGCCGGGCGTGACGTCTCGTTTTCTGCCGAAGCATTTTCCGAAGATGGTCGCCGCAGTGCGGTCTCGTCGGTCGAGGCCACGCCGGGCGTTCGCCTAGTCAATGACGAAACCCGCCTCGTCGCGGAAGCCAAGCCGTTCGTCTGGGTCGCGGAGCGCGACAATGTCCGCGTCACGCTGTGGGGAACCGCGCCATTGCCGGCCAGCAAGGCGCGCATCGTGGAAGCGGCCCGCGCCGCACTCAGCGGAACCGAGGTCTCCGACCGCATGGGTCTGAAGCGCGGCGCGCCGCCGCGGTTTGATGCCGCAGCCGTGCTCTTGCTCGATCAGGTCGCCAAGCTGAAGGAAGGCAAGGCGGTGATTTCGGATACCAATATCAGCCTCTCCGGCATGGCGCGCGATCTCGGTGGCCGCGAAGCCATTGCGGCGGCGCTGAAGAATCTGCCGGAAGGTTTCACGGTCGCAGCCAATGACGTCAAGGCGCCGCCCTATGTGTTCCAGGCCAACAAGGACCCGGTGACGAATACGCTGACGCTGAGCGGCTATGTCCCGGACAACACCATCCACGCCGCGCTGGCGTCGGCTGCCGGACGCAAGTTCGGCAATGAGAAGATCGTCGATAACCTGAAGGCCAGCATCGGCGCGCCCGGCGGTTTTGCCGCAGCGGTGACCACGGCGCTGGGTGCGCTGTCGCGGCTGTCGACCGGCACGCTGGTGGTGTCCGATCGCGAGGTGAAGCTGTCAGGTGACGCGCTCTACGAAGTGGCCGCGGACCAGATACGCGCAAGCCTGGCGCGCGAGCTCCCGCAGGGTTGGCAGGCCAAAGCCGAAGTCTCGGTGAAGCCCGCCGCGGCACCGGTCGATGCCAGCGTGTGCCAGCAGCTCTTTGCGCAGAACCTGACCAAGGGCCGCATCCGGTTTGAGCCCTCCAGCGCCAGCATCAATGTGGATTCCGCAGGCTTGCTCGATCGCCTCGTGGAAATCGCCATGCGTTGTCCCAATGTCCGGGTCGAGATCGCCGGTCACACCGACGGCGATGGCGACGCAGCGTTCAATCAGTCGCTGTCGGAAAAGCGCGCGCTCGCCGTCGAAGAATATCTCGTGAAGGCCGGCCTGCCGGCGGACCGTTTCTCCACCATCGGCTACGGCAGCACGCAGCCGATCGCCACCAACGATACCGACGAAGGCAAGCTGCAGAATCGCCGGATCGAATTCGTCGTGAGGCAAGCGCCATGACCTATCTTGCGATGTTTCACTGGGGCTGGCTGCTCGGGGCGTTCCTGATCGGCTTCTGCATGGGCTGGATCGCCGTGGTCTATCGCGGGCGTTCGGTGTCGCGGGTCTGGATCCAGCGCCTGTCGGTGATCGCCGCGGTCATCGTTGGCATCGCGATTGCCAAGGTCGTGCCCGGCCGCTTCGGCTACTGGCTTGATCTCGGCCTCGCCTTGTTCGGCTTCTATCTCGTCGGCTGTGCCATCGGATCATGGCTGCGCGACATCGTGGTGGTCAGGCAGCAGGCCCGCGCGAGCTGAGGACTGTGGTGCGCCGCTGCCGTCTTTTTTATCAACGTCTCGCCGCCAAATCGGCGGCATGAGGTCACGAAAGCCTCAATGTCACGTGAGACGCGTCAGGACGTCGGCATTTTGCCGCAGCGAATGCGCCCGAGAGGCTGGTGGTTTGTTAGGACTGACCTAATATACTGATGTGGCTTGTTTTTATTCACAGCCGGCGAATTCCACTTTGCCGCAAAACGCGCTACGACGGTTGTGCCGGAGACAACTGATGTGGCGGTTCCGCCGAGGCTAGTCTGACTTCCTGGTCCAGATCTCTCTGGTCAGGGGATCGCATTCGAGGTTGAGATGCTGGAAGCAATACGCAGGGCGATCTCGTTTCTGCGCGAGAAGCAAATCCTGCACAAGCTCGGTGTCTTGATCAGCGTCGCGGTGATCGGCGTCGCCTGCTACATGCTGTATCACAAGCTGCGCAACATCGACGCTGCTGCCGTTTTCCGGGCGATGACGGAGACCGAGCCGCGGCTGATCATGCTCTCCGCGCTGTCGGTTGCCGCCGGCTATTTCACGCTGACATTCTATGACTGGTTTGCGGTGCGCACGATCGGTCGCCGCGACGTGCCTTATCGGATCAACGCGCTGGCCGCTTTCACCAGCTATTCGATCGGCCACAATGTCGGCGCCAGCGTCTTCACCGGCGGCGCGGTGCGCTATCGCATCTATTCGGCCTGGGATCTCAGCGCCGTCGATGTCGCCAAGATCGTCTTTCTCGCCGGCCTCACCTTCTGGCTCGGCAATCTCGCGGTGCTCGGCATGGGCATCGCCTATCACCCGGAGGCGGCCAGCGCGATCAACCAGGTGCCGCCATGGATGAACCGTATCCTGGCCTACATAATCCTCGCCGGCCTCGTCGGCTATGTAGTCTGGGTCTGGATGAAACCGCGCAGCGTCGGCCGCGGCCCCTGGTCGGTGGTACTGCCAGGCGGTCCGCTGACCTTGCTGCAGATTACCATCGGCATCATCGATCTCGGCTTCTGTGCGCTGGCGATGTACATGCTGGTGCCCGCCGAGCCTGACGTCGGTTTCGTCGTGGTGGCGGTGGTTTTCGTCTCGGCCACCTTGCTGGGTTTCGCCAGCCATTCGCCCGGCGGTCTTGGCGTGTTCGACGCCGCCATGCTGGTCGGCCTCGAAATGATGGACCAGGAAAAGCTGCTGGCTGGCATGCTGCTGTTCAGGGTGCTTTATTACCTCGCGCCGTTCTTTATATCAGTCATGTTACTGACGCTTCGCGAGCTTATTATCGGTTCGCGATCGAAGAAGCTGCAGGCGGTCGCGGCGGACGCCAAGCCCGGCGTCGGCCACCCGCTCAAGGAACATGGCCGCTCCGGCGCCTGACATACGTTCGCATTCGCAGCAGGAAGAGATCCGGTTCAGATGGCCATTGAAGCTTCTCCATCGACCATGTTTTCGCCGTGGCCAGATCGGCTGCGGCATTCGGCGATCATCCTGCTGGCCGCCGGCCTGGCGCTGGCCGCATTGGTGTTTTTCGGCGAGTTGTCGCCGCTGCGCGCCGGCATCGTGTTCGTCTGCATCGCCGGTGCGGCGCTGGTGCCGTGGCGGCTGCATGACGTGGTGACGGCGCGCGACGAGGCGCTGGCCGCCAATCCTGTCGAGGCACCCGCGGTGCGCGCCATCATTGCCGGCATTCCCGATCCCGCCGTGCTGCTCGACCGTGCCGGCCGCGTCATCCATCTCAATGCCGCAGCGGCGCAGCTCGCGCCGGCACTCCGTAAGAACGAGCTGGCGCAATTCGCGCTGCGCTCGCCGGAGATCATCACCGCGTTGCGCGAGTCCATCGCCACCACCGAGCCGCGCCGTGCGACTTATCTCGATCACGTTCCGGTCGATCGCTGGATGGAATTGATGATCACACCGGTGCCGGTTCCGACCGCCTTTGGCGGCACCGACACCTGCATGCTGATGACGTTCCACGACCAGACGCCGCTGCGCCGTGTCGAGGAAATGCGTGCCGACTTCGTCGCCAATGCCAGCCACGAGCTGCGCACGCCGCTGGCGGCGCTGTCGGGTTTCATCGATACGCTGCAGGGGCCGGCCAAGGACGACGCCAAGGCGCGCGAGCGCTTTCTCGGCATCATGCATGCGCAGGCGACCCGCATGGCACGGCTGATCGACGATCTGCTGTCGCTGTCGCGCGTCGAACTGTCGGCGCATGTGCGGCCGGACACGCTGGTGGATATTCTCCCCATCATCCGTCAGGTCGGCGACGGGCTGGAGCCGCTCGCCAACGAGCGCAACGTCAGGATCGAAATGGCGCTGCCGGAGACGCCGGTGTCCATCGCTGGCGATCGCGAGGAATTGCTGAGGCTGTTCGAGAACCTGATCGAGAACGCGCTGAAATACGGCGCGTCCGGCGGCAAGGTGGACGTATCGTTGACCACGGAGTCGACCTCGGAGGGTGTGCCGGAAATCCGCGTCGCCGTGCGGGACTATGGCCCGGGCATCGCCCCCGAGCATCTGCCGCGCCTGACCGAGCGTTTCTACCGGGTCGATGTCGGCGACAGCCGCGCACAGGGCGGTACGGGCCTCGGCCTCTCGCTGGTGAAGCACATTCTGAACCGGCATCGTGGCCGGCTGCTGATCGAAAGCGTGCCGAAGAACGGCGCGACTTTTACCGCCGCCTTTCCGCAGGTGAAGACGCCGCCGGCGCCTCCCGCCTCCGCGGCGTCCTGACGCCTTAAACTCCCTTCGTTCTCTTGTGCCCGTCAGGGCCGCCCTCGGGCGGTCCCGCATCGCTGCGCTTCGCTCAGACAGTCAAAAAAGCCCTGGCGGATGGTGCGGCATTGCGTCCGATCCCCCTCGATATCGTGCCCGCCGCTGTCATACGCGCGCATGCGCGCGAGGCCGGATTCCGCCTGCTGAAACATATTGTTAACCCCTGTGACGGCGGATTTTGACGACCTAGCATGACCCGTATGGCAGGGCATTTTCGCTGTCATTTGCACGGTAAAATTATCCGCGGAGGCAGAAAAACAAAGCATTTACAGATGCTTGGTGCCGTCATCCAAGTGTCACGGAACTATCATAAAAGCACAATCGACCACCCCTAAACGGGCGGCGTGAGCACAACTGGCGCATCCGGCGCGGTCGCTCACGAGATTGGAGACATCCCATGAAATTCCTCAAAGCGATCGTCGCTGCCGGCCTCGTTGCCGCCTCGACCTCGGCATTTGCCGCCGACATCACGGGTGCCGGCGCAACCTTCCCGTTCCCGGTCTATTCGAAGTGGGCCGATGCCTACAAGAAAGAGACTGGCAACGGTTTGAACTACCAGTCGATTGGTTCGGGCGCCGGCATCAAGCAGATCCAGGCCAAGACCGTGACCTTCGGCGCCACCGACGCGCCGCTCAAGGCTGAGCAGCTCGAGAAGGACGGCCTGGTTCAGTGGCCGATGGTGATGGGCGCGATCGTTCCCGTCGTGAATCTCGAAGGCATCGCCTCGGGCGAGCTGGTTCTTTCCGGCGAAGTGCTCGGCGACATCTATCTCGGCAAAGTCACCAAGTGGGACGACGCTGCCATCGCCAAGCTGAACCCGAAGCTGAAGCTGCCTTCGGCTGCCATCACTGTCGTTCGTCGTTCGGACGGTTCAGGCACCACCTTCAACTTCACCGACTATCTGTCGAAGGCCTCGGCTGACTGGAAGACCAAGGTCGGCACCGGTACGGCTGTCGAGTGGCCGGTTGGCGTCGGCGCCAAGGGCAATGAAGGCGTTGCCGGCAACGTCGGTCAGACCAAGAACGCAATCGGTTACGTTGAATATGCTTACGCCAAGCAGAACAAGCTGACCTATGCCGGCCTCGTCAACAAGGCTGGCAAGACCGTGCAGCCGACCGTCGCTGCCTTCCAGGCTGCTGCTGCCAATGCCGATTGGGCCAAGGCTCCCGGCTACTACGTGATCCTCACCGACCAGCCGGGCGAAGCGTCCTGGCCGATCACTGCGGCGACCTTCATCCTCATGCACAAGGCCCCGACCGACAAGGCGGCCTCGGCTGAAGCGCTGAAGTTCTTCAAGTGGTCGTTCGAAAAGGGCGACAAGGCTGCCGAAGAGCTCGACTACATCCCGATGCCGGACTCGGTCGTCAAGCTGATCGAAAAGACCTGGTCGGCTGACATCAAGAGCTGATCTGGTGTGTGGGCGGAGGAGAGGGGCATCTCTCCTCCGTTTGCTGCAGGGCTGAATTTCTTTCTTCTTCTCTTCTTCTCTTCTGACTTCGCGCCCTGACAAGCCCCTCCAGGGCAATGCGTTTTGGGGTATTGTAACAATTACAGGGGACTGGCGTGGCAGACATGGCCGTACAGAGCTCTTCGATGGACGCTGCCGGACCTTATGATCGTGCGAAGGCTTTGAATGCCTTCAAGACGGGGGACCAGGCGTTTTACTGGATCACCCGCGTCTCGGCTCTGTCCGTTCTGTTTATCCTCGGCGGCATCATTCTGTCGCTTATCGTTGGTGCGTGGCCGGCGCTTCGAGAATTCGGCTTCTCGTTCCTGACGACGCAGCGCTGGGCACCGTCGGCTGATCCGCCGGTGCTGGGAGCGCTCGGCCCGATCTACGGCACGCTGATCACCTCGGTGATCGCGATGGCGATCGCCATCCCGGTCGGCATCGGCATCGCGATCTTCCTCACCGAACTGTGCCCGAACTGGCTGCGCCGCCCGATCGGCATGGCGGTCGAGCTTCTCGCCGGTATTCCTTCGATCATCTACGGCATGTGGGGCTTCTTCGTGCTCGGCCCGTTCCTGGCCAACCACGTGCAGCCATTCATGATCAACGCCTTCGAAGGCGTCCCGGTCCTCGGCGTGATCTTCGCCGGCCCGCCGTCTTATCTCTCGCTGTTCAACGCGTCGCTGATCCTCGCCATCATGGTGCTGCCCTTCATCACCTCGATCTCGGTCGATGTGTTCAAGACGGTGCCGCCGGTGCTCAAGGAAGCCGCTTACGGCGTCGGCTGCACCACCTGGGAGGTCGTCCGCAACGTCGTCATCCCCTATACCCGCGTTGGTGTGATCGGTGGCGTCATGCTGGCGCTCGGCCGTGCGCTCGGTGAAACGATGGCGGTGACCTTCATCATCGGCAACTCGTTCCGGATCACAGGCTCGATCTTTGGCCCGGGCACCACGATCTCGGCAGCGATCGCCAGCGAGTTCGCGGAGAGCGACGGTCTGCATCAATCGGGTCTGATCCTGCTCGGTCTCCTGCTGTTCGTGCTGACATTCTTCGTGCTCTCGGCGGCGCGTCTGATGCTGCTGCGTCTGGAAAAGAAGGCGGGCAACTAATATGAACCCGATTTACGCTTCACGCCGCCGCAACGACATGATCATCCGTGGGCTCTGCATGGGTGCCGCTCTCTTTGGCGTCACTTGGCTCGCGCTGATCCTGTTCACGCTGTTCTACAACGGTATCGCCGGCATCAGCCTGCAGATCTTTACCCAGAACACGCCGCCGCCCGGCTCCATGGAAGGCGGCCTGCTCAATGCCATCGTCGGTTCGATCATCATGACCGTCATCGGCGTCGGCATCGGCGCGCCGCTCGGCCTGTTTGCCGGCACCTATCTCGCGGAATACGGCAAGCACGACAAGCTCACTTCGGTGATCCGCTTCATCAACGACGTGTTGCTGTCGGCCCCGTCCATCATCATCGGCCTTTTCGTTTATGGTGCGGTGGTGGTTCCGATGGGCGGCTTCTCGGCTCTCGCCGGTTCGCTTGCGCTCGCCGTGATCGTGATCCCCGTCGTGGTTCGCACCACTGAAGATATGCTTGGTCTCGTGCCGAACCCGCTGCGCGAAGCGGCTTCGGCGCTCGGCCTGCCGCGCTCCCTGGTCATCAAGCGGATTGCTTATCGTGCAGCCCGCGCCGGTCTCATCACCGGCGTGCTGCTGGCGACCGCGCGTGTCGCCGGTGAAACGGCGCCGCTGCTGTTCACCGCGCTGAGCAACCAGTTCTTTAGCCTCGATCTCACCAAGACGATGGCCAACCTGCCGGTGACCATCAACAACTTCGTGCAGAGCCCCTACGAGTACTGGAAGCAGCTCGCCTGGAGCGGTGCCCTGATCATCACCTTGACCGTACTTGCCCTTAACATTGGCGCGCGCATTCTCGGCGCCGAGAGGACAGCAAAATGAGTGAGCTTTCTGTGTCGTCTGGCGTTCCTTCCGTCTCGATGCCGCCGCCGTCGGCCCTGCAGGGCGAGACCCGTCCCAAGGTCACCGTGCGCGACCTGAACTTCTACTATGGCGAACACCACGCCCTGAAGAAGATCAACCTGACGCTGATGGCGAACCGCGTAACCGCATTCATCGGCCCGTCGGGCTGCGGCAAGTCCACGCTGCTGCGCATCTTCAACCGCATGTATGACCTGTATCCCGGCCAGCGCGCCGAAGGTCAGCTCATGCTCGACAACCAGAACATTCTGGATCCGAAGCTGGACCTCAACCTGCTGCGCGCCCGCGTCGGCATGGTGTTCCAGAAGCCGACTCCGTTCCCGATGACGATCTACGAAAACATCGCCTTCGGTATCCGCCTTTACGAAAAGATCTCCAAGTCGGAGATGGACATTCGCGTCGAGAGGGCGCTGCGCGGCGGTGCACTCTGGAACGAAGTCAAGGACAAGCTCAACGCGTCGGGCCTCAGCCTGTCGGGCGGTCAGCAGCAGCGCCTGTGCATCGCGCGCACCATCGCGGTGCGGCCGGAAGTGATCCTGTTCGACGAGCCGTGCTCGGCGCTGGATCCGATCTCGACCGCGAAGATCGAGGAGCTGATCGACGAGTTGAAGGATCAGTATACGATCGCGATCGTGACCCATAACATGCAGCAGGCTGCCCGCGTCTCCGACAGCACGGCCTTCATGTATCTCGGCGAGTTGATCGAGTTCGATCAGACCAACAAGATCTTCACGTCGCCGACCGACCGCCGTACCCAGGATTACATCACCGGCCGCTTCGGCTGACGCGACATATTCGCGGGAGGAATTTGAGATGGCTTTTGAACACACCACCAAGGCTTTCGACGACGATCTGCAGGAGCTGACCCGTCTCGTCGCCGAGATGGGTGGCCTCGCGGAACGGCAGATCGTCGAATCCGTCGACGCGCTGATCCGCCGGGATGTCGCACTTGGCGCCCGCGTCGTCGCCACCGACTCCGAGATCGACCAGTTGCAGCGCACGATCGAAGAGCGCGCCGTGCTGACCATCGCCAAGCGCCAGCCGATGGCTGTCGATTTGCGCGAGATCGTCGGCGCGCTGCGCGTCGCCACCGATCTGGAACGCATCGGCGATCTCTCCAAAAATATCGGCAAGCGCGTCAATGCACTCGACAGCGACTTCCATCCGCTGAAGCTGATCCGCGGCCTTGAGCACATGACCGACCTCGTGACCACCCAGGTCAAGGCTGTGCTCGACGCCTATGCCGCACACGATCTGCCCGCCGCGATGACGGTGTGGAAGGGCGACGAGGAAATCGACGCGATCTGCACCTCGCTGTTCCGCGAACTCCTGACCTATATGATGGAAGACCCGCGTAACATTTCGTTCTGTATCCACCTGATGTTCTGCGCCAAAAACATCGAGCGGATCGGTGACCATGCCACCAATATTGCGGAAACCGTGTTCTACATGATCGAGGGCCAGCAGATCCTCGACAAGCGCCCGAAGGGCGACATGACCACATTCGCGAATACGCCGACGGTCTGAAGCATGATCAGGAAAAGTGGAAGCCAGTCTTCCGCAAGGATCATGATTTAAAGACTTGTCGGACGTCACTGAGGGTATTGATCAAGATGGCTGTGAATGCACGCATTCTGGTTGTGGAAGATGAAGAGGCGCTAACGACGCTGCTTCGCTACAACCTCGACGCCGAAGGCTATGATGTTGAAACCGTTGCTCGCGGCGACGATGCCGACACCCGCTTGAAGGAGCGGGTGCCGGATCTCGTGGTGCTCGACTGGATGCTGCCGGGCCTGTCCGGCATCGAACTGTGCCGCCGCTTGCGCGCACGGCCCGAAACCAAGGCATTGCCGATCATCATGCTGACGGCGCGCGGCGAAGAGAGCGAGCGCGTTCGCGGTCTCGCCACCGGTGCCGACGACTACATCGTCAAGCCGTTCTCCGTGCCGGAGCTCCTGGCCCGCGTGAAGGGCTTGCTCCGTCGTGCAGCTCCCGAGCGTCTCGCCACCGTCCTGGCGTTTGGCGATATCGAACTCGACCGTGACAAGCGCCGCGTCGTGCGCTCAAGCCGTCCGATCGATCTCGGTCCGACCGAATATCGCTTGCTGGAGTTCTTCCTGGAACATCCGGGCCGCGTGTTCAGCCGCGAACAGTTGCTCGACAGCGTCTGGGGCCGCGACATCTATATCGACGAGCGCACCGTCGACGTGCATATCGGCCGCCTGCGCAAGCTGCTCAACCCCGCCGGTGAGCCCGATCCGATCCGCACCGTGCGCGGCGCCGGCTACGCGCTGGATGATCGGTTCGACAAGGCGGCGGAGTAGGTATCTTCCCTCTCCCCGCAAGCGGGGAGAGGGAAGAAGCCCCAAACAAAAAATGCCCGGCTCATCGCCGGGCATTTTCATTTGGTTTAGATACTTTCCAGCTCAGCGCGTCGGCTTCGGCACCGCGCGGCGGCGGTCGCTGGCCGGCTGATAGGCGATGCGCGAGTGATGCGCGCAATAGGGGGCGCCGGCCAGGGCCTTGCCGCCGCAGAAATAGAAGTCCGCGCTCGACGGATCGCCGATCGGCCAATGGCAGGTGGCTTCGTTGAGTTCGACCAGCGACAGGCGCTGGCTGATCGGCACGATGTTGTCATAGGCGATCGGGTCGGGCTCGGCCTCGATCTCGTAGTTATGGGCCAATGCTGTGTTGCCACGGGCCATCGGGCGGGCGACGCGCACCATCTGCTGTGCCGGGCGCGCCTTGCGCTGCCGCGGAGCTGCCGAGGAGGGGCTCTTGGCACGGCCGGACAGGCCGAGGCGGTGAACCTTGCCGATCACGGCGTTGCGGGTCACGTTGCCGAGTTCCGCAGCGATCTGGCTGGCGGAGAGGCCGCCTTCCCAGAGTTTCTTCAACTGTTCGACGCGATCGTCGGTCCATGTCATTACCGTCATCGCCGTTTTCCCTTCGTGAGCGCCGGCCTGACCGGGCAGCGCTGCGAGTTGAGACTTCAAAAATCCCTGCGGTCAGAATCCTTTAGCGCTCACCGGGCGCGAATTTCGCGTCCGGCTGTTACGCCGCACTGGATGTGTCAAAAGGATCTACCGCCGCACGAGATGTCGTATCCGACGAGGCAAAAGCTACAATATGCCGTGACTCGCGCGCAAGAGTCGGGCATGCCGCGTCCACATGCTTCTGCAAATAAAGCGGCAAAATCGGCTTTTTCTGCGACTCCGTGTGACTCGAAAGCCGCAGTGCGCGGTTGACAGTCTTCACAGCACACATAGAATAATGCCCACGTGCCGCCCGAGAAGGGCGGCACGTTTCGTTTCTAGGGTCCGTTGTTCGATTTCGCACAGTTGTCATCGACGCGGCCGCAGTCTTTTCGATCGGATCGGTTATGACCAGCAACGCAACGTCTTCGCCCCTCTCTCAGGCTCACTTGCTGCCTGTTTTCGCGCGTGCGGATGTCGCTTTCGAGCGCGGTGAAGGCGCGTGGCTGATTGGAACCGATGGCGAGCGCTATCTCGACTTCACCAGCGGCGTTGCCGTGAACGCGCTGGGCCATGCGCACCCACATATGGTCGCCGCATTGCAGGAGCAGGCCACCAAGCTCTGGCACATGTCGAACCTGTTCAAGAGCCCGGACGGCGAGCGCCTCGCCGCGCGGCTGTGCGAACAAAGCTTTGCCGACTTCGTGTTCTTCGCCAATTCGGGTGCGGAAGCGATGGAATGCGCGATCAAGGTGACCCGCCACTATCATTTCTCCAAGGGCCATCCCGAGCGCACGCGCATCATCACCTTTGAAGGCGCGTTCCATGGCCGCACCCTCGGCACGCTCGCCGCGACCGGCGCTGCCAAATATCTCGAAGGCTACGGCACGCCGCTCGACGGCTTCGATCAGTTGCCGCTCGGCGATATCGAAGCCGTTAAGAAGGCGATCGGTCCGAACACCGCCGGCATTCTCATCGAGCCGCTGCAGGGTGAGGGTGGCGTGCGTGCGCCGAGCAACGCGTTCTTCGGCGCGCTGCGCGAACTCTGCGACAAGAACGGCATCCTGCTGATCTTCGACGAAGTGCAGACCGGCATGGGCCGCACCGGCGAGTTGTTCGCCTATCAGCGCATCGGTGTGACGCCGGATGTCATGTCGCTGGCCAAGGCGCTCGGCGGCGGCTTCCCGATCGGTGCGTGCCTCGTCACGGCGGAAGCGGCCGAAGGCATGGCGCCCGGCTCCCATGGTTCGACCTTTGGCGGCAATCCGCTGGCGGTCGCTGCTGCGAATTCCGTGCTCGATATCATGCTGAAGCCCGGTTTCTTCGACCATGTGAAGAAGATGTCGCTGCTGCTGAAACAGAAACTCGCGGGCGTGGTCGACGGCCACCCTGACGTGCTCAGCGAAGTGCGCGGCGAAGGTCTGCTGATCGGCCTCAAGGCCGTGGTGCCGGCGGGCGATCTCGTGGCAGCATTGCGTGACGCGAAGCTGTTGACGGTTGGCGCCGGCGACAATGTCGTGCGCTTCCTGCCGCCGCTGATCGTCAGCGAGTCCGAGATCGAGCAGGCCGTGCAGCGGCTGGAACAGGCTTGCGTGGCGCTCAGCTCGCCTGCAAAGACGCAGGGAGCCGCGTGATGAGCACGTCACCGCGGCACTTCCTTGATCTCACGGCCGTGCCGGCCAGTGAGTTGCGCAATATTATGAACGCGGCTGCCGCCATGAAGGCGAAGCTGAAGGGGCGGGATGGCTCGAATGCCGAGCCCGATCGTCCGCTCAAGAACAAGACGCTGGCGATGATCTTCGAAAAGCCTTCGACGCGCACCCGCGTATCGTTCGAGGTCGGCATGCGCCAGCTCGGCGGCGAAGTTGTGATGCTCACCGGCGCCGAAATGCAGCTCGGTCGCGGCGAGACCATTGCCGACACCGCACGCGTGCTGTCGCGCTTCGTCGACATCATCATGATCCGCATCCTCAATCATGACTCGCTGATGGAGCTCGCGGAGAATGCGACGGTGCCGGTCATCAATGGCCTGACGCGGTTCTCGCATCCCTGCCAGGTGATGGCGGATGTCATGACCTATGAGGAGCACCGCGGCCCGATCAAGGGCCGCACCGTGGCCTGGACCGGCGACGACAACAATGTGCTGATGTCCTGGGCGCATGCGGCCGAACGCTTCCAGTTCAAACTGAATATCGCGACGCCGCCGCAGCTGTCGCCGAAGAAGCCGTTCAAGGACTGGGTCAAGGCGGCAAACGCGCCGATCACCTTCAGCGACGATCCCGATGCGATGGTGAAGGGCGTCGATTGCGTCGTCACCGACACCTGGGTGTCGATGGGCGACAAGGACGGCGAGACCCGCCACAACCTGCTCAAGCCCTATCAGGTCAATGCGCGCCTGATGTCGCTGGCCAAGCCCGATGCGCTGTTCATGCATTGCCTGCCGGCGCATCGCGGCGAGGAGGTCACCGACGAGGTGATCGACGGTCCGCAGTCGGTGGTGTTCGACGAGGCCGAAAACCGTCTGCATGCGCAGAAGGGCATTCTGGCCTGGTGCCTCAACGCGGTGGCATGAGACAGCACGGAGCTTTCTTTCTTCCCCTCTCCCCTTGCGGGAGAGGGTGCCTGAGCAAAGCGAGGGCGGGAGAGGGGTAGCGGCAAAGCGCGGTGTTTGTGGCGCCCCCTCTCCCGTCTCGAACATGCTTCGCATGTTCGATCCACCCTCTCCCACCTGGCGAAGCTTCGCTTCGCGCGGGGGAGAGGGAAGAAAAGCGCAGCTGCATACGCTCCATTTCCCCGGTTCCCTGCACCTTTGACTTCCGCGCCCTCCGCCCCCAAATAGAGCGCCATGACCCCATCAAATCCAAATCTCCAGCCCGACGCCCCCATCCGCGCGCCGTCTTCCGTTCCGGTCGATGACGCGGTGCTGCCCTTCGAGGTGGCGCCGCTCGACCTACGCGGGCGGCTGACGCGGCTTGGTCCGGCACTCGATGAACTGCTCGCCAAACATGATTATCCCGCGCCGGTGGCCAAGCTGCTCGGCGAGGCTATCGTGCTGACCACGCTGCTCGGCTCCTCGCTGAAATTCGACGGCCGCTTCATCCTGCAGACCCAGACCGATGGTCCGGTGTCGCTGATGATCGTCGACTTCCGCGCGCCGGATAAAATGCGCGCCTATGCGCGGTTCGATGCCGAGCGCCTTTTGCCCGGTCTCGGCACCGCGGCGCTGCTCGGCAAGGGCCATCTGGCGATGACCGTCGATCAGGGGGCGGATATGAGCCGCTATCAGGGGCTCGTCGCGCTTGACGGCGGTACGCTGGAAGATGCCGCACATGAATACTTCCTGCGCTCCGAACAGATTCTGACCAAGGTGCGCCTCGCCGTCGGCGAGGAATGGCGCAGCGGCGAGGAAGGTGGCCCGACACATCGCTGGCGCGCCGGTGGCATGCTGCTGCAGTTCCTGCCAAAGGCGCCGGAGCGCGTGCAGCGCGACCTCCATGCCGGCGATGCGCCGGAGGGCGCGGAGGTGGATGCTGTGCCGGAAGATGACGCCTGGGTCGAGGGCCAGTCGCTGATTGGCACCGTCGAGGATGTCGAGCTGATCGATCCCGATCTGTCCGGCGAGCGGCTGCTGTATCGCCTGTTCCACGAGCGCGGCGTCCGCGTCTTCACCTCATCGCCGCTGCGCGCGGAGTGTTCCTGCTCGCGCGATGCCGTGTCCGGCATGCTCAAGAGCTTCGAGCCGCAGGACCGCGCCGACATGGTCAAGGACGACAAGGTCGTCGTGACCTGCGAGTTCTGTTCGTCGGTGTATGAGTTCACACCGCAGGAAGCGGGCGTGGAATAGGCATTCGCCCGCGTCACGCCCCGCTGTCATTCCCCGGCACACCAATTGGTGCGGCGAGGAAACTCAATCCACACTCGTCATTCCGGGGCGCGGCCGGCACTTGCCGGACGCGAACCCGGAATCCCAGAGTGTTTTACGCTGTCGGAGACTCCCATGCGGGGATTCCGGGTTCACGTGCGCAAAGATGCGCCCGCGCCCCGGAATGACAGTTTGGGGCCGCAAGACAGCGCCTAAACATTTTTTCCTATCCTCTGTTGACAAGATCCCTGCCTTGATTATATTCCCCTCCGTCCTGCCCCACCGAGAGGGGCGATCGCGATCGTCACGTTCGCGGGGTGGGATGCGGTGGACGCCGGAGATGCGGCGTCACGCGGTTTGGGGGTGACGTCTGTCTTCGGGCAGGACGGATCTGCGCCAGCACTGCCACTGGCAAGGACACGGCCGACCTTGGGATGGACAGACCCCTGGACAGTGTGACGGACGACCAAGTCAAAACGCGTTCGGCCAAGTGCTTGAGGCTCCCTTCCCATCGCCTTGGGACTTTAATTCGCGATCGGAGCGTTCGTCGAGGCAAAGTGCAAGCAACCGAAAAAACACCGCAGGCGGAACGTCGGGCACTCGCTCGGCGCCTCCGAAAGTCCTGATGCACTCTAGATTGCGGAAGACCGCATTCGCATCAGGCCCAAGGGTGCAACGGGCACCCGGCGTTCCGCACGCCCTCTCGCAAGGGGGCGGGAATGCGAAGCACGACGGCGCCCCCGCGCCGCAAACAATGGGGGCGATGACGCATGTCTGAAAAGCAGTGGCTGTTTGAAAATTGAATCTGCGATGAGGCCGTAGGATGGGTAGAGCGCAGGCGCATCTTGCGCCGGAGCGAAACCCATCACCAACATCAACATACGGTGATGATGATGGGTTTCGCGAAGACGCTCTACCCATCCTACATTTCTACATTTCGGCGGTCGCCTAATTCAGCACGCGCTTCCCGTCCGGTCCGTCCAGCGAAAACAGCGGCACGTCGATCTCGAACGGCTCGCCGGTATCGGTCACCATCTGATAGGTGCCTTCCATGAAGCCGGACGTTGTCGGCAGCGGCACGCGCGATGTGTATTCGAAGCGTTCGCCGGGGCCGAGCACGGGCTGCTCGCCGACGACGCCTTCGCCGCGCACTTCCTGCATGCGGCCGGACGCATCGGTGATGATCCAGTGCCGGGTCTTCAGCTGCACGGTCTCTTTGCCGGCATTGGTGATGACGACCGTATAGGACCAGAAGAACTGTCGCTTCTCCTGCGACGAGCTTTCAGGCATGAAATTCGGTTCGACGGTGACTTCGATCTGTCGTGTGATGGCGCGGTACATGGCGGTGTCATCGTTCAAAATGCGTCGCAAGCATAGCGAAAAACACGTTACCGGCCAAATCCAGGGAAAATCGGCGTGGAGTGCTGCGCGGAACGGCGGCAACCCATCGCGGTTTCAACATAGTTACCCCATAATCGATCCCTGATTTGGCTATGACGTGACGGATCGCCCCATGCAATTGCCTGCGTGGTGTGGGGCGGTCGATTTTCATCATGCGACGATTTCCGTTGAGCGGTGCTGAATGACCTCTGTTGCCGACCCGATTGCCGGCCATCCCCACGCAGATGCGTCCTCCCACGTGTCCGCGTCGCGCGCCTCGACGCGTGCCGATGCCGTGTCGTTTCCCGTCGCAGGCACCGAACGCGAATTGCGCCTCGATCTGTTTCGCGGGCTGGCGCTGTGGCTGATCTTCATCGATCACCTGCCGCCGAATATCCTGACCTGGCTGACGATCCGTAATTACGGTTTCAGCGACGCTACCGAGATCTTCATCTTCATCTCCGGCTATACCGCCGCTTTCGTCTATGGCCGCGCGATGCAGGAGCAGGGCACGCTGGTTGCCAGCGCGCGCATCTTCAAGCGCGTCTGGCAGATCTATGTCGCCCACGTCTTCCTGTTCACGATCTTCCTCGCGGAAATCTCCTATGTTGCGACGCGGTTCGAGAACCCGCTTTATTCCGAAGAAATGGGGATTCTCGATTTTCTCAAACAGCCCGACGTGACCATCGTTCAGGCGCTGTTACTGAAATTTCGCCCGGTCAACATGGACGTGTTGCCGCTCTATATCGTCCTCATGCTGTTCCTGCCGCCGATCCTCTGGCTGATGCGGCGCCGCGCCGATCTCACGCTGGCGCTGTCGGTCGGTCTTTATGCGCTGACCTGGGAATTCGACCTGCATCTGACCGCCTACCCGAATGGCGTCTGGGCCTTCAATCCGTTCGCCTGGCAGTTGCTGTTCGTGTTTGGCGCCTGGTGCGCACTGGGCGGCGCCGTCAGGATGTCGCGGATACTGTCGTCCAACATCACGCTATGGCTCTGCGTGGCCTATCTTCTGGCGGCGTTCTGGGTGACGCTGACCTGGTACATTCCGCAGATCCACCATCTGCTGCCGAAGGTCATCGAGCAGTGGATGTATCCCATCAACAAGACCGATCTCGACGTGCTGCGCTTCGCCCACTTCCTGGCGCTGGCGGCGCTCACCGTCCGTTTCCTGCCCAAGGACTGGCCGGGGCTGAAATCGGTCTGGTTGCGGCCGATGGTGCTGTGCGGCCAGCACTCCCTCGAAATCTTCTGTATCGGGGTGTTCCTGGCCTTTGCCGGCCATTTCGTGCTGGCTGAGGTCGCCGGCGGGGCCGGCATGCATGCCTTGATCAGCTTCCTCGGCATAGTTGTTATGTCAACCGCCGCTTGGGTGTTTTCGTGGTACAAGGGCGTCACTGTCAAAGGCGGATCCCGCGCCAAACGATCCGACGCGGATCTCGCAGGAGGGGAAGCATGAAGGCCGTTCTGCGGCTCACGATGCTGGCTGGCCTGCTGGTGGCGGCTCCTGTCCGGGCCGAACCGCCCGCGCATACCTGTGAGGTTCCCGCCTACCTCCTGACCTCCGAAAGCACCCTGCCCAAGGTCGAGGCTGCGGCCAAACCGGGTGGAAAGCTCGATATTCTGGTCGTTGGCAGCCGATCCTCGGTGATCGGGGTCTCAGACCACTCCGCAGCCTATCCGAACCGCCTGCAGGCCTATCTGAAGGAGAAGCTACCGGGCGTCGAGGTGAACGTGGCACTGGAGCTGCAGGTCAAGAAGACCGCCGAGGAAATGGCTCCTACCCTGGAACAGCTGGTGACGGACAAGAAGCCGAACCTGGTGATCTGGCAGACCGGAACCGTGGATGCCATGAAGCAGGCCGACGCCGACGACTTCCGGAACGCCCTGGATGAGGGCGTTGCCGCCATGCAAAAGGCCGGAACTGACGTCATTTTAATGAATCTGCAGTACAGTCCGCGCACGGAGACGATGATTTCCGGCTCCGCCTACCTAGATAATATGCGTGTGGTGGCGCAGCAGCACGACGTCCCGCTGTTCGACCGTTTCGCCATCATGCGGCACTGGAATGAGAGCGGTGATTTTGACCTGTTCAGCGCGTCGCCCGGCATGGAGCTGGCGAAGCGGGTGCATGATTGTCTTGGCCGGGCGCTTTCGACCTTTGTCGTCGATGCGGCCAAGATCAAAGCAGCGGATTTGAGGATTCAGCGTTAATGAGTTTCGTCGGCCATTTGTCTCGCTTTGCTGTCGTCGCTGCCTTTGCTGCCTCTACGACTCTCGCACTCCCGATCTCATCGTCCGTCGCTCACGCGGAAGCGGCGCAGGCCGCCCCGGCTGACAGCAAGGGCGCCGACCAGGGCGTTGCGGCGAATGACCCCGCGGACGCCGCGAAGAGGGGCGTCGCTGCGAAAGCCATCGACAAGGTCAAGGAAGTCGCAAAGACCGCGACCGATATCTTGAGCCGCGTCCCCTGCCGTACACCGAAAGGCGGCATGAAGGCGATGGGCGCGCTGCCGCATGTGGCCAGCAAGCTCGTGGCCGGCAAGCCCGTGGTCATCGTTGCGTTCGGCTCGTCCTCCACCGAAGGCTACGGTTCGACAGCGCCGGAATTCACCTATCCGAACCGCCTTGCCGCGCAGCTGCATCGTGCTTACCCGTCGGCCAATATCACCGTGCTCAACCGCGGCAAGGGCGGCGAAGATGCGCCGGAAATGATGGCGCGGCTGCAGAGCGAAGTGATCAATTCGAAGCCTGATCTCGTGATCTGGCAAGTCGGCACCAATGCGGTGCTGCGCAATCTCGATCCCGGCGAAACCAGCAAGATGGTGGAAGACGGCGTCGCCCGCATTCAGGCGGCGGGTGCCGATCTGGTGCTGGTGGATCCGCAATATTCCCCGCTGGTGAATACGCGGCCGGAAGGTACCAGCAAGATGGTCTCGCTGCTGCACAAGGTGGCCGAACTACGCAAGGTCGGCATCTTCCCGCGCTTCGAAGTGATGAAGGAATGGCACGAAGGCCAGCAGATGTCGTTCGACAGCTTCGTCATTGCTGACGGCCTGCATATGAACGACTGGGGCTATGCCTGCTTCGCGCAACTGCTGGGCGACAACATCATCAAGTCGGTCGGCCAAGTGAAGCTCGGCATCAACGAGCCGCAGATTCAGCAGGCGCAGAAGCCGCTGTAAGTTTATTGTGGTAGTTGAAACTAAAACGCCGTCATGGCCGGGCTTGTCCCGGCCATCCACGTCTTAGTTCTAGGCAATGACGTGGATACCCGGCATTCGCCGGGCATGACGGAGTGTGATGGCGCGAACTACGCCTTCGCCAGTGCCGCTTCGAGATCCTCGATCAGATCGTCACGATGCTCAAGGCCCGCCGAGAAGCGGATGAAACCTTCCGTGATCCCGAGTTCGAGCCGCGCTTCCAGCGGCAGGCGCTGATGCGTCGTTGTCGCCGGATGCGTGACCAGGCTCTTGGCGTCGCCGAGATTGTTGGAGATGCGGGCCACTTTCAGCTCGTTGAGGACGCGGAACGCCGCTGCCTTGCCGCCCTTTACCTCGAAGCCGATCAGCGTTGAACCAGCACGCATCTGCTTCTTCACCGTTGCTGCCTGCGGATGATCCTCGCGGCCCGGATAGATCAGCCGCGAGATTTTCGGATGCTGCGCCAGCACGTCTGCGATGGCTGCCGCGGTCTGCGTCTGCCGCTCAACGCGGATCGCCAGCGTCTCCAGTCCCTTCACCAGCGTCCACGCATTGAACGGCGAGATCGAGGGGCCGGTCTGGCGCAGATAGTTGTGAATATGCTCGTCGATGAAGTCCTTCGACGACAGGATGATGCCGCCGAGGCAGCGCCCTTGCCCATCGATGTGCTTGGTCGCCGAATACACGACGACATCGGCACCGAGCGCCAGCGGGCTCTGCCAGAGCGGCGTCGCGAATACGTTATCGACAATCAGTCGCGCACCGCCGGCATGGGCGATGTCAGCGATGGCTGATATGTCGAGCACGTCAAGCGTCGGATTGGTCGGGCTTTCGAGAAACAGCGACTTGGTGTTCGGGCGCATCGCCTTCTGCCACTGGTCGAGGTCGAGTCCATCGACAAGCGTGAATTCGATGCCGTAGCGCGGCAGCAGCTCTTCGATGACGTAGCGACAGGAGCCGAACAGCGCCTTGGCGGCGACGACGTGATCGCCCATGCGCAGCGGCGCGAGAATGGCGGTGGTCACGGCGGCCATGCCGGTGGCCGTCGAGCGTGCAGCCTCCGCACCTTCGAGGTCGATCATGCGGCTCTCGAACATCGACGTATTCGGATTCGAAAAGCGCGAATAGATGAAACCGGGATCTTCGCCCTTGAACCGCGCCTCGCAGGCTTCTGCGGTCTCGTAGATGAAGCCCTGCGTGAGGAAGAGGGCTTCGGACGTCTCGTTGAATTGCGAGCGCAGCGCGCCGGAATGAACGAGCCGGGTTTCGGGGCGATAGGACTTCGTAGACATGTGACCTCCAACGTACCCGCGTAACACGGGCACAAAAAAAACCGGCCTGGACGGACGTCCTCAGGCCGGGATCGCATGCTGGAAGGACATGTGTCCCCGGCCTGTTTAGCGACTTATTTTACGTGGCTGCAAGCCGGCCGGCTCAAATCACCACGGGATAACGATGTGCATATTCCCGCTTGCCCTTTTCGTCAAGGCGGGGCTGAGATAACCGGTAAAGTCGCTATTTTTCAGTGTATTCTCGCTGAAGGACGACCGAAGGACGAGACCTGTGCCGTTTACGCTTGCCCCCGATGCCGATGGAATTCTGCCCGACCGCATGATTGCGGCGATGGCCGATGCAGGCCTGATCCTGCCGGAATATCCCTTCGTCGAGAGCCAGATTCAGCCCGCCAGCCTCGATCTGCGGCTCGGCTCCATCGCCTATCGCGTGCGCGCCAGCTTCCTGCCGGGGCCGAATTCGACGGTCGCCGAGCGCATCGACGAACTGAAGCTGCACGAGATCGACCTGTCGGACGGTGCGGTGCTCGAAACCAACTGCGTCTACATCGTGCCGCTGATCGAGAGCCTGGCGCTGCCGCCGAACATCTTCGCCGCCGCCAATCCGAAGAGCTCCACGGGGCGCCTCGATGTGTTCACGCGGGTGATTGCTGATGGCACCAGACGGTTCGATGTGATCGGTGCGGGCTATCACGGGCCGCTTTATGCCGAGATCAGCCCGAAGACATTTCCAGTCCTGCTGCGCGAAGGCTCGCGCCTGTCGCAGGTCCGTTTCCGGGTCGGCGATGCGGTGCTCGACACCGAGGCGCTGGAAGAACTCCACGCGCAGGAGCCGCTGGTCGACAGCGACACGGCTGACCTCAACAACGGCCTCGCGCTGTCGGTTGATCTCTCCGGCGAAAACGCCTCGGGCTTCGTCGGCTACCGCGCCAAGCGTCATACCGGCGTGGTCGATATCGATCGCCGCGGTGGCTACAGCGTCAATGAGTTCTGGGAGCCGATCTCGGCGCGCAAGGACGGCACGCTGATCCTCGATCCCGGCGAGTTCTACATTCTCGCGTCCAAGGAAGCGGTGCAGGTGCCCCCGGACTACGCAGCCGAAATGGTGCCGTTCGATCCGCTGGTCGGCGAATTCCGCGTCCACTATGCCGGCTTCTTCGATCCCGGCTTCGGCCATGACGGCGCTGGCGGCAAAGGCTCGCGCGCCGTGCTGGAAGTGCGCTCGCGCGAAGTGCCGTTCATTCTCGAGCACGGCCAGATCGTTGGCCGTCTCGTTTATGAGCGCATGCTGGATCGTCCGGATGCCCTCTATGGCCAGCGTATCGGCTCGAATTATCAGGGCCAGAGCCTGAAGCTGTCGAAGCACTTCAAAGTCTGATCGCTCACCGCTCCGAGTAAGCAAGAAAAAAGGCCCGCATTGCTGCGGGCCTAAGTTTTTTCTGGAGACGAAGTAGACGATAGATCGTCAGGCTTACTGAACGAAGCCTGCGCCGAAGTTGCCCAGGTTGAAGCGATAGTTCAGGCCGGCCTTGATCGTGTGCTCGTCGTTCTTGAAACCACCAACGGCGAGGGTCGGCGTGATGAAGTTGACGTTGCCGAAGTCGTAATACTGGTACTCGACCTTGCCCGACCAGTTCTGAGTGAACAGGTATTCGAGACCGCCGCCAACCGTGTAGCCATCGCGGCCGCCGTCGCCGGCAAAGCCGTTGGTGAAGCGCGAGTCAGCCCAAGCGTAACCGCCCTTCACGTAGAGCAGTGCTGGACCCCAAGTGTAACCAACACGACCGGTGACCGAACCGAGGCCGCGATTGTCGAAGTTGCTGCTGGTGGACAGGAAGCTGTAATTGGCTTCGAGACCGAACACCCAGTTCGGGGCGAACTGGTAGTCGTAACCACCCTGCACACCGCCCATGAACGTGCCGTCATTGCTGCCGCCGAGCAGGTTGTTGTCGTTGCCCGGGAACGCGCCGCCGACGTGACCACCGATGTAGAAGCCGGTCCAGTTGTAGATCGGAGTAGCCGGAGCATAGGCCGGAGCCTTGGTGTAAGGGCGCGCAGCCAGGTCAGCAGCGGACGCCGGAGCGGCCAAAGCGACGAGGGCCAGAGCAGCGGTAGACAGTAGAAGCTTCTTCATCAGGTGTTCCTTCTCAATCCCGACGGGGGATGACGAAAGGCAACCTAGACTATTGCGCAGTGATTGCTGTCACACGCGTGCAACAGCGCCTCAAACGAAAAAGGCAGCTTTGGCGACCACGTCGCGCTTAGGACACAGCATTGCCCAAATTGATTCAGGAACTTTTCACAATGTGCGATTTCGTTTCAATCACGTTCGGATTGAGGCGCTGGAACACGACAACCGTTGATCAGCCACGGTAACGCAACGCTTCAACCAGCGCCGCGAATGCGGATGTCGGTTGTCGGCGGCTCGGATAATAAAGGTGATAACCCGAGAACGGTTGGCACCAATCGTCAAGCACTTGAACAAGCCGGCCTGAGGCAATGTGATCGCGCACGCGATCCTCCGGCAAATAGGCCAGCCCCAGTCCGTTCAGCACCGCCTTGTGGCGCAGCGACATGTTGTTGAACACGATCTGGCCATCGACACGCACTTTCAAGGCGCGCCCACGCTTCTCGAACTCCCACGCATAGAGGCCACCCATGGTCGGCAGACGGATATTGATGCAGTCATGCGCGGTGAGGTCCTGCGGGCGTTTCGGCAGCGGTCGTTTGGCGAAATAGGACGGTGCGCCGACCACGACCATGCGAAAGTCCGGTCCGATGCGGACGGCGATCATGTCTTTTGCGACCTGTTCGCCCAGGCGAACGCCCGCGTCGTAGCGTTCCGCAACGATATCGATGAGGCCGTAATCGACGACGAGTTCGGCCTTGATGTCGGGATAGCGCGGCAGCAGCTTGGCGAGGGCGGGCCAGATGATCGTCTCGGCGGAATGCTCGCCGGTGGTGATGCGGATGGTGCCGGCCGGCTTCTCGCGCAGCTCCGTGACCGCCGCGAGTTCGGCGTCGATCTCTTCCAGCTTGGGGCCGATCGTCCGGATCAGGCGTTCGCCGGCTTCGGTCGGCGCGACGCTGCGGGTCGTTCGGGTCAATAGCCGCAGTCCGAGCCGTTCTTCGAGACCGCGGATGGTGTGGCTGAGCGCGGATTGAGAGACGCCGAGTTTGGCGGCCGCGCGCGTAAAGCTCGCCTCTTTCGCGACGGCAAAGAAGGCGAGGAGGTCGTCGATTGTCTGGCGGGCCATTCATGAATCCGGCTGATAAGTGCGTGCAGATTATATCATCTAGTCTCATGGGCGCACGGTCTCCAGATGTCGCAGGTCGGCGGCAACATCCCACCAGCGCGGGAGCCGCTCATTCGCCGGATGGCACAGGAGATCTGACATGAAGACACGCAAACTCGGCCGCAGCGGACTGGAAGTCTCGGCCATCGGTCTCGGTTGTATGGGCATGAGCTTCGGCTACGGGCCTCCGGCCGACACAACGGAAATGACCGCGCTTATCCGCGCGGCGGTCGAACGCGGTGTCACCTTCTTCGATACCGCCGAAGTCTATGGCCCGTTCACCAATGAAGAACTCGTCGGCGCGGCGCTCGCGCCGCTCCGCGATCAGGTCGTTATCGCCACCAAATTCGGCTTCAGGCTCGATCCCGCCACCGGTCAGCAGGTCGGTCTCGACAGCCGCCCCGCACATATTCGTGAGGTCGCCGAAGCATCGCTCACGCGCTTGAAGATCGATGCCATCGATCTGTTCTACCAGCATCGCGTCGATCCCGACGTGCCGATCGAGGACGTGGCCGGCGCGGTGAAGGACCTGATCACTGAGGGCAAGGTGAAGCATTTCGGCCTGTCCGAGCCGGGTGTGACGACAATTCGCCGCGCCCATGCCGTACAGCCGATCACTGCAATCCAGAGCGAATATTCGCTGTGGACGCGGGGCCCCGAGAAGGAAGTGTTGCCGACGCTCGAAGAACTCGGGATCGGCTTCGTGCCCTACAGCCCGCTCGGCAAGGGCTTTCTCACCGGTGCCATGAATGAGAGCACGACGCTTGACAGCGGTGACTTCCGCAACATTCTGCCGCGCTTCACACCCGAAGCGCGCAAGGCCAATCAGGCACTGGTCGATTTGCTCGGCGAGATTGCCGGACGGAAGCAGGCGACGCCGGCGCAGATCGCATTGGCATGGCTGCTGGCCCAGAAACCGTGGATCATGCCGATCCCGGGCACGACGAAACTGCATCGGCTTGAGGAAAATCTCGGTGCAGCAGACGTTGAGCTGACAGCCGACGATCTGCGGGATATCGACCATGCTGCTGCGAAGATCACGGTGCAGGGCAACCGCTATCCGGACAGGCTGGAGGCGATGACCGGCCGGTAGTCCGCAGATCACTCGCTGCCTAGACCTCGCGTTGTTCCCACAACGCCGTGAGGCCTTCGCGATAGGTCGGAAACGCGAGCTTCACGCCGAGCTCGAGTTTCAGCCGCGCATTCGAGATGCGGTTGTTGCTGGCATAGAAGCTGCGCGCCATCGGGCTCATCTCGGCGTCATCGAAATTCTGCTCGGGCGGCGGCGCGATTCCCATCAGCGAAGCGGCGAATGTCACGACGTCCTGCGGCGGCGCGGGCTCGTCGTCGCACAGATTCCAGATGCCGGTCTGCGGATGTTCGAATGCAGCCGCGATGGCCGTCGCGATATCATCCACATGGATGCGGTTGAACACCTGGCCCGGCTTGACGATGCGATGGGCCTTGCCGGTTTTGAGATTCTCCAGCGCATTGCGGCCGGGACCGTAGATGCCGGCGATGCGCAGGATTGTCGTGCGATCGCCGGCCACGGCGCGCCATGCGTCTTCGGCATCGATACGTGCCTTGCGTCGGCCCTCGCCGGAGACCGGGGCGGTTTCGTCGATCCAGGCGCCCTGATGATCGCCGTAAACCCCGACGCTGGAGAGATAGACGATGCGCCGGACGCCGCTGGCGGCGATCCGCGCGCCGAAGGCTTGCAACACGGGATCGCCATCTGCACCGGGCGGGATCGAGACGAGCAGCAGATCGGCATCTGCGAGGCGATCGGCAATGCGGGGGTCGGCGACGTCCGGGTTGAAGACCAGCGTCTCGATATCGCGGGCTGGCGCCAAGGCCGCCGATTTGCCGGCCGTGCGGACGGTACCGGCAATCCCGGTAAATGGACCGCCATGCCGGGCGATGAACCGGTTTGCGCTGTAGCCGAGCCCGAAGACGAAAAGACGCACGTTGATCCCATTTCTGCATGAATTCGGGCGCGCCGGCCCATTTCAAGATCATCATTCGGGCTGCAGAGCGTGCCGGTCAAGTGCGCGACACCGCCATCTTTTGTGCTACTGCTCTGCTACGAGACCGGCGCGAATGCCGGCAGATTTGGGAAGGACAAGGCGATGGCCACCACGCTGGCAGCAGATGCATATGCGCCGCGCTACATCAAACTGAATGCGCGCGACAATGTCGCCATCATCGTCAATGACTTTGGCCTGCCTGCAGGCACCAGGATGACCGACGGTCTGGAGCTGCGCAATTTCGTGCCGCAGGGGCACAAGGTGGCGCTGCAAGATATCGCAAAGGATGCGCCCATCATCCGTTACGGCGAGATCATCGGTTATGCGCTGGATATGATTTCTGCCGGCGAGTGGGTCGAAGAGGCGCGCATCCATATGCCCGATGCGCCGGATCTCGACAGCCTTGAGATCGCCAACGCAGTTCCGGAGCCACAGCCGCCGCTGAACGATTACACATTCGAAGGGTTTCGCAATCGCGACGGCTCCGTCGGCGTAAAGAATATTCTCGCCATCAGCACCTCGGTGCAATGCGTCGCCGGCACGCTGGAATTCGCGCTGAAGCGGATCAAGGCGGAATTGCTGCCGCGCTATCCGAATGTCGATGACGTCGTCGCTGTCACCCACGGCTATGGCTGTGGTGTCGCGATCAATGCGCCGGATGCCTATATCCCGATCCGCACGCTGCAGAACATCGCGCGCAATCCCAATTTTGGCGGCGAGGTGATGGTGGTCGGCCTCGGCTGCGAGAAGCTCGCACCGGAGCGATTGTTGCCGAAGGACGATCCCGGCAGCATGATGCGCCTTCAGGATGAGAGCAATCAGAGCTTTGGCGACATGGTGGATACGATCATCACCATGGCCGAGGCGCGGCTGAAAATCCTGAACCAGCGCAAGCGTGAGACCTGCCCGGCCTCCGATCTCGTAATCGGCCTGCAATGCGGAGGCAGCGACGCGTTTTCCGGCGTGACCGCCAATCCGGCGCTCGGCTTCGCCAGTGATCTGCTGGTGCGCGCCGGCGCAACGGTGATGTTCTCCGAAGTCACCGAAGTCCGTGACGCCATCGAATTGTTGACGCGCCGTGCGGTCAACGAGGACGTCGGCCGTGCGCTGATACGCGAGATGGATTGGTACGACTCCTATCTGGCACGCGGCGGCGCCGATCGCAGCGCCAATACGACGCCCGGCAACAAGAAGGGCGGCCTCGCCAATATCGTCGAAAAGTCATTGGGCTCGATCGTCAAGTCCGGTTCGAGCGCGATCAGTGGCGTGATCGGCCCTGGCGAACGCGCGACGACGAAGGGACTGCTGTTTGCAGCGACGCCAGCCAGCGATTTCGTTTGCGGCACGCTGCAGCTTGCCGCCGGCATGCAGATGCAGATCTTCACCACCGGACGAGGCACGCCCTATGGGCTGGCGCAGGCACCGGTCATCAAGGTCTCGACGCGGACCGAACTGGCGAAGCGCTGGTCGGACCTGATCGATTTCGACGCCGGCCGCATTGCGTCAGGCGAGGTGACCATCGAGGAAGCCGGCTGGGAGCTGTTCCAGCTGATCCTCGACGTCGCCAGCGGCCGCAAGCAGGTCTGGGCGGACAAGTGGGGACTGCACAACGATCTGGTACTGTTCAACCCCGCGCCGGTGACGTGAAGAATTTCAAGTGGGATAGGCGAAGTAATAAAAACTCGTCATGCCCGGCCTCGTGCCTGGCATCCACGTCTCGGCCATAAACTCAGGAAGACGTGGATGGCCGGGACATCCAGTGAAGCCCTCGCTTCGCGCTGCCCGGCCATGACGGAGCTTCGTCAGGTCTCTGGTATCACTTCAACGCTGCCGCCTTCGCGCCCGATGGCGTCACACGCCAGATCGTATTGCCAACATCGTCAGCCACCAGCAACGCGCCCTTGCTGTCGATGCGCACGCCGACCGGGCGTCCCTGCGCTTCACCGCTGTCATTGAGGAAGCCGGTGAGCACATCCTGCGGCTTGCCCGATGGCTTGCCGTCGATGAAGGGCACGAAGATCACCTTGTAGCCGCTTTGCGGGCGCCGATTCCACGAGCCGTGCTGGCCGATGAAAGCGCCGTTCTTCATGTTGGCGGGGAAGAGATCGCCGGTGTTGAAGGTCAGCCCGAGTGATGCGGTATGCGCACCGAGCGCGTAATCCGGCGCGATGGCTTTGGCCACCATGTCAGGGCGCGGCGGCTGCACGCGGACATCGACATGCTGGCCGTAATAGCTGTAGGGCCAGCCATAGAAGCCGCCATCCTTCACCGAGGTCATGTAATCTGGCACAAGGTCGCTGCCGATCTCGTCGCGCTCGTTGACGGTGACCCAGAGCGCGCCGCTTTGCGGCTGCCACGACGGGCCGTTGGGGTTGCGCAGGCCGGATGCGAAGACGCGTGAGGCGCCGGTCGCGCGGTCGATCTCGATCACCGCGGCGCGGTCTTTCTCGGCCTCCATGCCGTTCTCACCGACATTGCTGTTGGAGCCGACGGTTGCATAGAGTTTCGTGCCGTCGGGACTCGCCGTGAGATCCTTGGTCCAGTGGTGATTGATCGGGCCGCCGGGCAGGTCAGCCACCTTCACGGCAGGCGTTGTGATCCTGGTATCATTGGTCCTGTAGGGAAACTTCACCACGGCATCGGCATTGGCGACGAAGAATTCGTCGCCCACCAGCACCATGCCGAAGGGTGAGTTGAGCCCTTCGAGAAACGCTGTCTTCGTATCGGATACGCCGTCGCCGTCCGCGTCACGCAGCAGCGAAATACGATTTGCCGTCGGTATGCCCGCGCCAGCATGGCCCATCACCAGTTTCATGACCCAGCCCTTGATGCCCTTGCCGTCTTCCGGCTTCGGCGGAGCGTTGCTTTCTGCCACCAGCACGTCGCCATTGGGCAACACATAGACCGTACGTGGATGATCGAGCCCGCGCGCAAAAGCGCTGACCGTCATGCCGTCCGCAGCCTTCGGCTTGGCACCCTCTGGCCAGCCGACCGCCTTGGAGACATTGACTGTTGGAATAAGCGACTTGTTGGGCTCGACAAGCTTCGGCGACGGTCCGAAATCCTCGCCTGATGCGATGGTGGATTGTTCGTTGCATCCGACCAGTGGCAGCGCCAGGGCGACGAGACAGGCGGAAAGCAGGAATTTCTGGCGCATGGAATGTCCTTGTGGCTGAGAACATAAAATGCGCGCGATGCAGGAACGTTCGACCTCCCTGCATGAATTTCATATGAAGCCGGGGTGATGCGCGGCTATGGTCCTTCCCAACAATCAGGGAAGAAACGATGACCGGACCGACAAATACGAGCGACGAAGCCACCTGGACGCGCTGGCGTAGCGTCGCCGATCTCTATCACGCCTATTTCACCGGCCTGATTCTGACCACGGTCACGCGCCGCGGCACGGCAGACGCCGCCGAGTTCATGTTTCGGATCTTCCGCCGGCAGCAGCAGGAGCGATTTCTGCCGGGACTCGTGAAGCTTGGTCTGTCCGGCCTGCCACCCGCGGTCGCTGCGGCCCAGTATCACTATCTCTCGAACTGGATCGGCGGCGTGTCAGTCGAGTACATGGTTGAGAGTGACCGCAAGGCCTGGATCCGCTATCCGCCGCCGCGCTGGATCTGGCGCGGCACGGCAATCTGCGGCGTGCCCGGCGAAGTCTCCCGCGCGATGCTGCGCGGCTGGCACGCCAACAACGGCGTCTCGCTCGGCAATCCCCGCGTGGGTTTCGTCTGTACCAAGCAGAGCGTCGATGGCCAGGATGGGCTCGAAGGCTATTACTGCGAATACGACCATGATTTGGATATCGATCAGCGTCTGGTGTTCGCGCGCCATTTGGAAGCGCCGCTGTTCGATTCCGCGAAGGCACCCGCGCTGCCGGTGGATAGCTGGCCGAAAGCCCGGCTGGAAAAGGCCTATCGCAACTATGCCATGGAATATGTACGGACCGCAGCGCCTGTGGCGGTTCAACTGTTCGGTCCGGTCGATGCCGGCTATTTGCTGCATCTCACCGGCAAGCTGATCGGCATGCAGTATTTCGACGAGGTCTCCGCGGGCTTCGGCTTACAGCGTGGCGACGCCAAGGTCTTCGCAGAATTTTTGGGCACCTTGTTCGCGGCGCAGGACGATGTCGTGGAGATCAGCAAGTCCGAGGGCCAGTTCGAGATCCGGCAGCAGAGCTGGAAATTGATGGACGGCGTCGCCGACAACAATGCCGCCTGCGCGAGGGCCTTGCAGGGGTTGGTCGAGGGCCTCGCCGCCGGATGCGGTCGCAACATACCCGTCACGATGACGCCGGCACGAGGTGGTGCGCTGCCGTTCATCTGGTCGATCGGCTAGCGCCTCGAGCCCTTGATACTGCAGTGCAAATCGAGCATCCCCCATGCGTGCGTCGCGCATGGCATTGTCCGTGATCGGTGCTAGGAACGGGGTGTCCGGCAGGCAAGACCGGAAGCTCAGGGAGAATGCATGTCCGACGCTGTCGTCGCCGAACCCCGATTGGTCGATGCCGACAAGCAGCCGCTTCCGAGCCTGAAGGCGCCGGCCAAAAATGTCCTGCTGGATCATCCCATTCTGCCGACCATCCTGCGGCTGGCTTGGCCCAATGTCATCGCGCTGACGGCAGGCGCCGTCGTCGTTATTTTCGAGACCACCTATGTCGGCCGGCTCGGCACCGAAGCATTGGCGGCGATGGCGCTGGTGTTTCCCTTCGTGATGCTGACCATGACCATGTCCGGCGGCGCCATGGGCGGTGGCGTATCCTCGGCCATCGCGCGCGCGCTCGGCGCCGGCGACCGCGCGCGCGCCGATACGCTGGCGGGCCATGCGCTGCTGATCGCCATCTGCTTCGGCCTCACCTTCACGGTCGGCATGCTGACCTTCGGCTCCATGCTGCTGCAACTGCTTGGTGGCCGCGGCAATGTGCTGAGCCAGGCGCAGGGCTACATCACCGTCTTCTTCGCTGGTGGCGTGATCCCGTGGCTGCTGAATACCTTCGCGGCGATCCTGCGCGGCACCGGCAACATGAAGATGCCCTCCGCCATGCAGATGGCGGGGGCCGCCTTGCAGGTGGTTCTCGGTGGCGTGCTGGGCCTCGGCTTCGGTCCGATCCCGCAATTCGGCATGCCCGGCGTCGCGGCGGGCACGCTGATTGCATTCACGATCGGCACAGGCGTCATGGGCTGGTATGTCTTTTCCGGTCGTGCGCGAGTCCGGCCTCAGATCAAGGGCTTCCGCATTCAGCGCGGAATGTTCTTCGATATTCTGAAAGTGGGTGCCATCGCCTGTTTCAATCCGCTACAGGGCGTTCTGACTCTCCTGATTTTTACCCATATGCTGGCGCAATACGGCACCGCGGTGCTGGCCGGCTACGGCATCGGCGCGCGGCTCGAATTCATGCTGAGCACGCTGGCTTTCGCGGTGGGTATCGCCTCGGTGCCGATCGTCGGCATGGCAATCGGCGCTGGCCGCATCGCGCGTGCGCGCCGCGTGACCTGGACTGGCAGCGTGATCGCCTTCGGTGTTGTCGGTCTGCTCGGCACGCTGATCGCGATCTTCCCCGATGCCTGGGTCAATATGTTCACCAATGATGCCGGTGTGCGCGCGGCAAGCCGGACCTATCTGGCCACCTGTGCGCCAATGTATGCCTTTCTGGGGCTGTCCACGGTGGCCTATTTTGCCTCGCAGGGCGCCGCCAAGGTGCTCGGCCCGGTGCTAGCGCAAACCGCGCGGCTGGTCTTCGTCAGCGTTGGAGGCTGGTGGCTGCTGTCGATCGATGCCTCGGCCACAAGCTTCTTCTGGCTCGCGGCTGCGTCCATGGTGCTGCTCGGCGTGCTGTCGGCACTCAGCGTACTGCTGACGTCGTGGGGACCGAAGGCTGGCCCCGTGCCCGAGATCCGGCCGGAACTCGTCTGAGCAGTTTCTAGCCGACGCGCGTCGCGGTAAATTCCACATCGCGCTGCCACGTCGCGCCGTCGTCATGCGAGGTCTCGCCGCGCCATAGAAACGAGCGCGGCGTGATCTGCGAGAAGCTCCAGCGGATCGGGCGTCCGTCATTGTCGCGGCCGAGCTGGACGATGTCGTTGCCCTGTTTGCGGCCGGTCATGGTGAGAAAATTCTGCATCACCGGATCGGTCCACTGGATCTGCCACGCATCGATGCGTGGGTCGTAGATCCGCAGCGTGCTTCCATACGAGTAGGCATTCGCTGCGGCGTCGCCGTCGCGCAACTGGCCGCGCGGCGGCACGATCCAGACATCCTGGATGGCGCGGCCTTCCAGCACCCAGCCGAAATGCCATTCGCCCTTGCGCCGGCGCTCTCCGCCGTCCGGCATATACCTGACCACATCGAGCTCCCAGGCGCCGATCAGCCAGCCATAGAGATCCATCTGGCCGATGCGATCCGGGGCAGGACCGTCCGCTGCGAGCGCATCGAGAAACGATGCAGTCACCGCGCCACTTTCCCGAATTGGGTCTGCATCGCCGCGAGGCCCAGATCCATCTGGCTGCTCATATAGGGCGCGATTTCATTCGGCAGCACGTCGGCCGTCCAGACAAACCGGCAGCGCGCATCGCCACCGGCAAACACCTGCGCTGACGCGCTGTGCTGGCTGATACGTTCGCTGACGATGGCATAGACGAGGCGCTGCCGGTCGTGGTCGCAGGTGACCAGTCTTTCGCGTGCGACGGACCCATTGGCGAACGTCACGATACGCGCGTCGCCGTCCAGCTTTGTGTCGGTGACGAAGCCCGGCACCAGCCTTGTGTGCAGCGCGCCGAAGTCGGCCAGTGCGGACCAGACATCGTCGGCCGATGCGCCGAGGAAAATCTCTTTGTGAATCGATGCCATGCTGTACCTCCCGGTTGGTCAGTACGGCAAGCTACTCAGTGCACGGCCAACCGTTCTTGGAAAATCTTGCGGTCGCCGCGGGAAGCCTGTCGAAATGCGCGGGGCGAGATGCCGGCAGCGCGATGGAAGCTGCGCACGAAATTCGAGAGATCGCCGAAGCCGACATCGAAGGCGATGTCGGTGATGGCGCGGTCTTTCTCGACTAGCAGGTTTGCAGCCCGCCGTAGCCGCGCGCGCACCAGATACTGGTGCGGTGTCACGCCGAGCACGTTCCTGAACAGGCGCAGGAAATGAAACGGACTCAATCCGGCCTGACGGGCGGCCGCATCGAGATCGATCTCCTCGCTGGCATGGGCGTCGATCCACAGCGCGGCCTCGACCGCGCGCCGGCGATCCCGTGCATTGCCGTTCACACGCCTGCGCGGCTCGCCCGAGACGACGTCGACAAAACGCGCCGCAAACACATGACCGATCTCATCGAGCCCGAGATCGCTGTGCGCCCCTGCGCTGGCCTGCGCGAGCTCGCCCAGCACCATCAATTCGGCGCGCGGCGCGATGGCGCCCTGCTGCCAGATGTCCCTGGCGTCGCCGACGGTGTCGATCAGCTCAGGCGCGAAGGAGAATGAAAGGCACTCGTCGCCAGAGCCATGATGCTCGTGATGGCAGGTATATTCGTCGCCGGGGTGCCCGATCAGCAGCGCGCCGGCGATGAGTTCGTGCGATTGCCCGCGGCAGCGACAGCCGAAACTGCCCTTGCGAACATAGGAGAGCGAATGGCCGGCGTGCTGTTCGGAAAACGGCTGGTCGTCCGGACCCGCCGTACAGCGATAGTCCGTGACGGTGATCGCGTTGCTCTGGAACAGTGTTGTTGCCTGCATGGGCTGAATTTAGCCCTGCGGGCGCGGTGGGGCAACCGACAGCAGGGCATCGAACAGGGTAGTCGTCCGGCCCGCCAGCGCGCCCTCGATCGAGAGCAGCCGCGACTTGGTGATGATGCCGCCATTGCCGGCAAAGCCGCTGGTCTGGCCCGCAACGGCCAATGCGCGGTGGCATGGCACGAGGATCGCAAACGGATTGCGCGCGATGGCTTGCCCGACCGAATAGACAGCGCCGCTGGCGCCGAGCTTGGCCGCGATCTCCGCATGGGTGCGGGTCTCGCCGCGCGGGATCATCCGAATGGCCTCATAGACGCGGCAATTGAACAGCGGCAGGCCATGCATGTCGACGGGGACATCGACGAGGTCGACGGCTTGCCCGCGCAGCAGGGCAACGATGCCCTCGATGGCGTAGTCGACATCGGCCGGCGGCCGGAATTCGCGCGCATCGGGAAATTGCTGCAGCAGGCGGCGCCGGGTCTCGATCTCGCGCGCTTCCGGCAATTGCACGCCAACAATGCCGGCATCGCCCCATGCGATACCGCATCGGCCCACCGACGTGTCGAAGGTTGTGTATCCGTGCCCAGCCATCCCGAAGGCGATGTTAGCAGGCGAATTGAAACCGTCATCTGGAATCTTTGAGCGGTGACCTTTCGGAGGGCGTGTGCGGCGCAAGGAACTGTAACCGGCTGCCATCAATCCGCTTGGCGGATCGGCCGGTCTCGGCTAGATCAGATGGCGCGACGATGCGGGCGTAGTTCAATGGTAGAACGGCAGCTTCCCAAGCTGCATACGAGGGTTCGATTCCCTCCGTCCGCTCCAGCCCCCTCATTCATTCCAGATGATCGGTGCCGCATGGCGATTGAACGGTTTGGCATTCCAGCCGTTCTTCAAAGGCGCCCGTTGCTGTTCGCACAACACAAGGTTCTTGCATGACGTTTCCCCTCTCAGCTGCAACCGCCGGCAATGTGCCCGGTGTTGTCGCCTCCAGCGTCTATGCCAATGGCCGCCGTGTTGCGGATATCCCCGTCGAGGAGGCGGGCGTCTGGGCGCAGAAGCCGGGCCATGTCGTCTGGATCGGACTGTTTGAACCGTCCCTTGAACTGCTCGAGAAACTGCGCGCGCAATTCGATCTGCATCCGCTCGCCATCGAGGACGCGCTGAAATCGCATCAGCACCCCAAGGTCGAGCAATATGGCGAAGCGCTCTTCATCGTCGCGCGAACGGCGCAACTGGTCGATCAGACGGTTGCTTTCGGCGAGACGCATATCTTCTTGGGTAAAGGCTACGTCGTGTCCGTGCGCCATGGCGCCTCGACGTCCTATGCGTCTGTCCGCGAGCGATGCGAGGCTTGCCCGACAAACCTGACGCACGGCGAAGACTACATCCTCTACGCAATTCTGGATTTCATCGTCGACAACTATCGTCCTGTCATCGAATCCATCCTGTCCGAGATCGACGAGCTCGAGGATGGCGTCCTGCATCGCATGCTGACGCGGGCCGAATTCGAGCGGCTCTACAAGCTGCGCCGCGAGCTGTTGCGCCTTCGTCGCGCGGTCGGACCGCTGGTCGATGTCTGTCACCGCCTCGAACATATAGATATCCTGTTCATCGACGATGACATGAAGCCGCTGTTCCGCGACGTGCTGGATCACGTCAAACGCGCGGAAGAAGATATCGATTCGCTGCGCGAAGTGCTGGCCTTTGCCTTTGAAGCCAGCCTGATGTCAGGGCAGTCGCAGCAAACCGAAATTACCCGCAGGCTTGCGGCCTGGGCGGCGATCCTGGCGGTGCCGACGGCGATTGCCGGAATCTACGGCATGAATTTCGAACACATGCCGGAGCTGAAATGGGCTTACGGCTATTACGTCGTGCTGGGCGGCATCGCCGCGATCTGCGGTTACCTGTATACCCGCTTCAAGCGCAATGGATGGCTGTGACCGGCGAAGCGATCACCCCACCGCCTTCGCCGCCGATCGTCCCGCCGTCCGACCTGTGAACAGACAGCCGCCGAGAAACGTGCCTTCCAGCGAGCGATAGCCGTGCATGCCGCCGCCGCCGAAGCCGGCAGCTTCGCCGACCGCGTAGAGCCCTGGCATGATCTGGCCGTTGCTGCCGAATACGCGCGAGTCCAGATCGGTCTCGAAACCGCCTAGCGTCTTGCGCGTCAGGATGTTCAGCCGCACGGCGATCAGCGGGCCCTGCGCGGGATCGAGAATGCGATGCGGCTTCGCGGTGCGGATCAGGCGGTCGCCGATATATTTGCGCGCATTGTGGATGTTCATCACCTGCGCATCCTTGACGTAGGGATTGGCCATGGTGCGGTCACGCGCCTCGATCTGCATGCGGATCTCATCGAGCTTCAGCAGATTGTCGCCGGTCAGTGCATTCATTGCGCTGACGAGGTCGTCGAGATTGTCGCGCACCACGAAGTCGATGCCGTGATCCTTGAAGGCTTCAACCGGCGCCGGCGCGCCCTTGTTGGTGGCACGGCGCGCGGTCATCAGCCAGCTCTTGCCGGTGAGGTCCGGGTTCTGCTCGGAGCCGGAGAGCGCAAACTCTTTCTTGATGATCGCCTGCGTCAGCACGAACCATGAATAATCATAGCCGGTGGACTGGATGTATTGCAGTTGGCCGAGCGTATCGGAGCCGGGAAACAGCGGCGCGGGCAGACGCTTGCCGGTGGCGTCGAACCACATCGACGACGGGCCGGGCAGAATGCGGATGCCGTGCTTCGGCCAGATCGGATTCCAGTTCTCGATACCCTCGACATAGTGCCACATGCGATCGCGATTGATCAGCCGCGCACCGGCGGCTTCCGTGATGCCCATCATGCGACCGTCGACATGGGCGGGCACGCCGGAGATCATCCGCTTCGGCGGTTCGCCGAGGCGCTTCGGCCAGTTCTGCCGCACCAGATCATGATTGCCGCCGATGCCGCCGGAGGCGACGATCACGGCTTGCGCACGCAGCGAGAAGTCGCCGATCACGTTGCGCGAACTGCTTTCGCCGCGCTCGGTGTTGGATGGTTCGAGAATCGCGCCGCTTACGCCGTCGACAGTTCCGTTGGTGACGCTGAGCGTATCGACGCGATGGCGGAACCTGAAGCTCAGCAGGCCCTTCTTCTGTGCCTCGCGCGCACGCCGCTCGAACGGCTCGACGATGCCGGGGCCAGTGCCCCAGGTGACATGAAAGCGCGGAACCGAATTGCCGTGGCCCATCGCGTCATAGCCGCCGCGCTCGGCCCAGCCGACCACGGGAAACACGCGGTGGCCCATGGCGCGCAGCCAGTCGCGTTTCTCGCCGGCGGCGAAAGCGACATAGGCTTCGGCCCAGCGCCGTGGCCAGAGGTCCTCATCACGATCGAAACCGGCCGTGCCCTGCCAGTCCTGCATCGCCAGGTCATAAGAGTCTTTGATGCCAAGGCGCCGCTGTTCCGGAGAGTCGACGAAGAACAAACCGCCGAACGACCAGAACGCCTGGCCGCCGAGATTCTGCTCGCCTTCCTGATCGACCACGACAACGCGCTTGCCGGCATCGGCAATTTCCGTAGCCGCGACAAGGCCCGCGAGTCCGCCGCCGACGACGATGACATCCGCATCAACGGCCATACTGTTTCCCCCATTTTGTTAATGGAGATTGAAGTCGGCGCGGGAACTTTGGTCAACGGAAATTGCGCGCGAAGGGCGGCGCTGTTTCAGATTGATACCGCGAGGGAACGAGGTGCATCCCGCGCGCAACACTCGATTTGAATCGCATTGGAAGCGTCATGCTCGTCTGGACAAAGCCACGATCTGGCAACACGCTGATCATGCCCTGCATCACCAGGGCGCTCAGATTCGGGATCGACAGGTTTTGGGGCTGGACATGAAGTTCGTTACGGGTTTGCTGGCGGCGGTCTTGCTGTTCGCGGGCGTCGGGGCAAGTCACGCGGTGGTTCGGATCGCGGATGATCGTGGCGGACGGATCGGAACCTATGTCGACAGATATCAGGGATTGCGCACTTCCGGCGAAACCGTGATCATCGATGGCCTGTGCGCCTCGGCCTGTACGATCGTGCTCGGCGCGGTTCCGCGTGACCGGATCTGCGTCACCTCCAATGCCAATCTCGGCTTTCATGCGGCCTGGGACATGGGTGCCAATGGTCGCGCGGTGACCAACCCGGAAGCCACCCAGATGTTGTATTCGATGTATCCGACGCAGATCCGGCGCTGGATCTCCAAACGCGGCGGACTGAAGACGCAGATGATCTTCCTGCGCGGCCGCCAGCTGATGGGCATGTACAAGCCCTGTTACATGGACGCCCACGCCTCCAGCGCGCGCTAGAGCGTTTTCGAGCGAAGTGGATGCCGGTTCGCGTCAAGAAAACGCGTCAGAACAAAAAGCTAAAGGCCGATCTGGGTTTTATTCCATCAGCATGACGTGATGCCCTGCGGCGCCGGGAGCGCTTGCCCGCGCCGTCATCTCAGCCTATCTGGAACTAGGATGGCAGGCTCCTGAATGATCTCGGGCCTTGGCCGTTCTGAGATCGTCTGATGGTGCAGCCTTTATCGACGCCCGAGAGCACGATGCCCGCGTCCGAGCGGCCGTCACGGCTTGCGTCGGTCATTGTTGCATCGGCCGCGGCATTCGTGGCGCTCCTTGTGGTGGGCGCCATCGGGCTGTGGGCACATTACGGTACTGCCGTATTTTTCGAGATGGTCAAGACTGGCATCGCCGCCTGCATGTGATCGGCTGCCAAAGGGCATTTCAGGGGAGATTCCATGACTGATCGAACCACCCGGCCGCTGGTCATTATTGCTGCCTTCGCCGGCAGCCTCGCGGCGGGACTGCTGGTCGTGCTGTGGCTGACGGGCGGTTTCCGCAATGTCGCTGCACCTGCCTCGATTGGCGGTTCGTTCCAGCTCACTGATCAGTCCGGCCAGACCGTCACCGAGCAGAGCCTGAAGGGCAAGCCGACGCTGGTCTTCTTCGGCTTCACCCATTGCCCGGACATCTGCCCGACCTCGCTGTTCGAAATGTCGGAAGTGCTGCGCGCGATGGGCAAGGACGCCGATCGTATCAATACCTATTTCGTCTCGGTCGATCCCGAGCGCGATACGGCACCGATCATGAAGGAATATCTGTCGAGCTTCGATCCGCACCTGAAGGGTTTGACCGGCACGCCTGATGCGGTGGCGAAGGTGATTTCCGGCTACCGCGTCTATGCCAAGAAGGTGCCGACCAAGGACGGTGACTATACGATGGATCACACCGCGCTGATCTATCTGATGGACAAGGACGGCAATTTCGTCGCGCCGTTCAACCTCAAGCGCAAGCCGGAAGAAGCGGCCACGGATCTCAAGCGCTATCTCTGAGGTCGACCGCGGCTCGCTGCCATCGTTCCGGTCCGATGCACGAGGCCGTGCTCGGTCTTTTCCCAGTGATGGCGCCGGGTCCAGAATTGCCACAGGGCGCGCCAGGTCGCGATCGAGAGACATCCCCAATAAATCGGCGTCAGGGCCAGGATCCAGCCATCGCGCAGGCGGCCACGGCGCATCAGGCCGGTAAGGCCCAGGACGCAGGTCGCGATGAAGCCGCAGGCGATGGCCAGCGCGTGCAGTGACGACAGCCGGTCGCCAAGCAGCAGGGTGCTATCGGCAAGCAGCAGGCAGGCGATAAGTTTGACGACCAGCACCGCAAAGGCCAGCGACGTCAGGATATTGCCGCCGAAGACGATGTTGAGTGCGAGGAATCCCCGCGCGCCGGCTTGGTCCCACAGTTTTCGGGGATCGCGCATATGCACGGCCCAGGTCTGCATCCAGCCCTTCATCCAGCGTGAGCGTTGTCGCAGCCACGCGCCGAACGCGATCGGTGCTTCCTCAAGCGTGACCGATGGAATGGTCACCGAGCGATAGCCCAGCCGCGCCAGGCGGATCCCGAGGTCGGCATCTTCCGTGACGTTATAGGCGTCCCAGCCGCCGATGCGGCGCAAGGTGTCCGTGCGGAAATGATTGGAGGTGCCGCCAAGGGGCAGTGGCATGCCCAATGCGACCAGCCCGGGCAGGAAGACCGCGAACAGCCCGGCATATTCGACTGCTGCCATGCGCGACAGCAGGCTGTGCGTCAGATTGTCGAAATGCAGCCCAGCCTGAACGCAGGCGACGTCGTCGTTGTGCTGGCGAAACATGCCGAGCGCGGCGCGCAATTGGCCGGGGTCGGGATCGTCTTCGGCATCGAACACCGTCAGAAAGCTGCCGCGCACGAAGGGAAGTGCAATATTCAGCGCCTTCGGCTTGGTTTTCGGACCCGTCGCCTGTGCGATCAGAACTTGAACCTGCGGCCCCGGCCGGGCTCTGGCAACCGCCGCGCGGGTCCGCAGATCGTCGGGCTCGAGCACCAGAATGATGTCGAGTTTTTCGGAGGGATAGTCGAGCCTTTGCAGGGATCGCAACAGACCCGGAACGGACGCTTCCTCGCGATAGAGCGCGACGACCACCGAGTAGATTGGCAGTTGATCGTCGCGCAAGTGCGGAAACCGTTGCTCCGGCTGCGGCGGCACCAGCACGCAAGTCAACCTGAGAAGCGAAAAGGCGAGAAACCAGATCGCCGCCAGGCCGCCGATCAGATCCATCGTCAGCGCCGGATGCAGAAGCGCGAGAACCGCGCATACCAGCAGCAGAATCGCTGGCTGCAATCCTTTGCGCCAACCGATGGCCGACTTGGCCGACATGGCAGGTTGCTTCTGCAGCAGGCCTTCGGCGGCGATATGCGAAAGCGCGTCGCCGGTCTGCTCGGTCAGATATTGATGCAGGTGACGCCGCGTGGTCAGTCGAACGCGCGCGATAAGTGATGGATATGTGGTGGAGAAGCCCGTCAGGCGTCGTGCTGTAAAGGCACGCGGCGTGACGATCCAGTTGAGTGTGTCACCCTCCTGGACGGGCAGGATGCCGAACTCTGCGATTCCCGGAAGGTCAGCATCCGCCAAGGGGCAGTGAGCGCGCCCGACTGTCGAGAGATCGTCGAAGCCGACGCCAAGGTGGCGGGCCAGATGCGCGACATACGTCTCCTCGGTGATGACGCCCCATTGGATCAGGATCTGATCGGCGCCCAGATTGAGCTCGCGGCTCCGTCGCTCCGCGGCGTGCAGAAGCGGGACCGGGAGTATGCCGCGCAGGCAGTCGAGTTCGCTGGCTGGTTCCGCGCGCCGGTCCGACCCGTCTCGCTCCGGCATGGGGAAGGAGGTCATCCTGCCGATCGGCAGAGGAGGAGAGCGTAGCGCGGCGGTCGGCTGGCGCGAAATGCGCGGCCGATGACCCCGGGAAGATTGCTGCACCCCCATGCAACGCCCTCACACCACAAACGCTACTCGCGTCTCGCGCCGGATGGTCTATAAGACCGCGATCCGGAAGCATCCTATGCAACCACAGATGGTTAATTCCCGCAACCAAATACCGCTGATGAGGTGTCGCGCAACTGCGCTGACCCTTGGCGCTCTGCTGGCCGCATGGATGTCGCTGTTTTCGGCCGCACCGGCTTCGGCGCAGACGTCGGCTCCGGCTGTGAGCCAGCCCGGTCCGCAGGCCGTGCCGGGCTTCTGGGATCCGCGTCGCCGTCCGGACCGGCCGGACCTGTCGCGCATCACCGTGATCCGCTTCCTGACCGAGACCGACTACCCGCCGTTCAACTTCACCGGCCCCGACGGCAATCCGGCGGGCTTCAACGTCGATCTCGCGCGTCTTCTCTGCGAGGAAATTAAGGTCACTTGCACCGTACAGATGCGCCGCTTCGAGACGTTGCTCGATGCCATTTCCAGCAACCGGGGCGACGCGATCATCGCCTCCATGGCGGTGACGCCGCAGATTCGCGCCCGTGTCGATTTCACCGATCCCTATTACCGTGCGCCGGCGCGCTTCGTGGCCCGCAAGAATGCGGTGATGCCGGAGATCCGCCCGGAATATCTCGAAGGCAAGAAGGTCGGCGTGATCGCGGGCTCGACCCATGAGGCCTATCTGAAGGCGATGTTCACAGATGCGGTGCTGGTGCCTTTCCCAAGCGACGATGCGCTACGCCAGGCGCTGAAACGCAGCGAGGTCGATTTCATCTTCGGCGATGCGATCTCGTTCGCCTTCTGGATCAATGGCAGCGATTCCGGCGATTGTTGCGCCTTCAGCGGCGGGCCCTTCATCGAGAGCCGTTTTTTCGGTGAAGGCATCGGCATTGCCGTCCGCAAAGGCAACGACACGCTGCGCCAGGCGCTGAACTGGGCCCTGTTCCGGGTCTGGGAGAAAGGCCGCTACACCGATTTGTGGCTGCGTTATTTCTCGGTCAGCCCTTTCTGAATTTTCTCATCCCGCGGTTTGGCATTTCGGTGCGGAGCCGCTAGGTTCCGCGGCCCGGAGGCCCAAAATACGATGTCCACGCTAGACCCCACCATGAGCCCGAGCGAGTTGCGCGCGCTCGCCGAGACTTCCAACGCCTGGCCGTTTGAGCAGGCGAAGGCGCTGGTGGCACGTCTGAAGAAAACGCCGAAAGATGAAGTGCTGTTCGAGACCGGCTACGGCCCGTCGGGCCTGCCGCATATCGGCACCTTCGGCGAAGTCGCGCGCACCACCATGGTGCGCCACGCCTTCCGCGTACTCACCGAGGACAAGATCAAGACCCGGCTGATTGCCTTCTCGGACGACATGGACGGCCTGCGCAAGGTGCCGGACAATGTGCCGAACAAGGACATGCTGGCCGCGCATCTCGGCAAGCCACTGACTCGCGTGCCGGATCCGTTCTCGAACGAATATCCGTCCTTCGGCGCGGCCAACAATGCACGGCTGCGCGTCTTCCTGGATCAGTTCGGCTTCGACTACGAGTTCGCCTCGTCGACTGACTACTACACATCCGGCCGGTTCGATGCGACGCTGCTGAAGATGCTCGCAGTCTATGACAAGGTCATGGACATCATCCTGCCGACCCTCGGCCCGGATCGCCGCGCGACCTATTCGCCGTTCCTTCCCATTAGCAAGACCACTGGCGTCGTGTTGCAAGTGCCGATGATTCGCCGCGACGTTGCCGCCGGCACCATCACCTATGTCGATCCTGACACTAACGAAGAAGTCACGACGCCGGTCACCGGCGGCAATGTGAAGTGCCAGTGGAAGGCCGACTGGGCGATGCGCTGGGCGGCGCTCGGCATCGACTATGAAATGGCCGGCAAGGATCTCATCGACTCTGTGAAGCTGTCGGGCAAGATCTGCGCGGCGCTCGGCGGGACACCGCCGGAAGGTTTCAACTATGAGCTCTTCCTCGACGACAAGGGCGGCAAGATCTCGAAGTCGAAGGGCAACGGCCTGACCATCGACGAATGGCTGCGCTATGCCTCGCCGGAATCGCTGTCGCTGTTCATGTATCGCGAGCCGAAGGCGGCCAAGCGGCTGTTCTTCGACGTGATTCCGCGCAATGTCGACGAGTACCAGCAATTCGTCGAAGGCTATGTGAAGCAGGATCCCAAGCAGCGGCTGTCCAATCCGGCCTGGCACATCCATGCCGGCGATCCGCCGGTGGCGGACATGCCGGTCACGTTCCAGCTCCTGCTGACGCTGGTGTCGTCGTCGAATGCCGAGAATGCCGAGACCCTGTGGGGCTTCATCCGGCGTTATCGGCCGGGCGTCTCCGCGGCGACGCATCCGCGGCTCGACGCGATGGTCGGCTATGCCATCAACTACTATCGGGACTTTGTGGCGCCGACCAAGACGTTCCGCGAGCCCACTGATGTCGAGCGCGTGGCGCTGCAGGATCTGCGCGATGCGCTCTCGCAACTGCCGGCGGAGGCCACGCCGGAAGACATCCAGAACGCGGTCTATGAGATCGGTCGCCGCGAGCCGTTCCTTGATCACAAGAAGCTCGCCAAGGATGGCCGGCCCGGCGTCTCGCTCGACTGGTTCAACATGCTGTACCAGGTGCTGCTCGGCCAGGAGAAGGGCCCGCGCTTCGGGTCCTTCGTCGCGGTCTATGGCGTGCAGAATGCGATCAACATGATCGACGGCGCGCTGGCGCGCTCGGCCTGAGGCTCACGCCCTGCGAAACGTCAAAGGCGCGCTTCCTGATGGAGCGCGCCTTTTTCTTGATGCCTATTTCGGCGCTGCTGTCGGTGCCGCTGACGTGACAGGCTCCGGCATTGCCGACGAGTGGTGGTGCGCGATCAGCCATTTCTTGTCGCGGTAGACATAGACATAGCTGTAGCGGGCCTTGACGATTTGCGTATCGCTGGGGGACTTGCCGGACAGCGTGAAGGTGTAGGTGCCGACGTCGGATGCCATGTTGCAGCCGATCTTGACGGTCCGCGTGTCGATCTTGCCTTGTGGGTGTTTCTTCAGGAAATCCACGAAGTAGCTCTGGATCGACGCGCTGTCGGTGCGCGGCGTGTTCGACACCGTCGGCAGCAGCACCGCGTCCGAGGCGTAATTGGCGGTGACCTTGGCGGGGTCGAGCGTTGCGAGCGAGGCATTCCAGCGGTCGAATAGCGCTTCGATCTGCTTTGTCGTGACGACCGCGCAGGTCATGGGCTTCGCATGTGCGAGAGAACCTGCGCTAACGAGGGCCAGCGCGATCGCGCCGGCAACGATTGTTCTGGTTTTCATGGCGCCACCGAAGGTTGCGAGTTTCGGATAGGGAACTCGCATAGATCATTCGGTGACCGGACGCCAGTCCAGAGTGTGTTCGGTTACTGGCTCGCCCAGACGATGCGCGCGATCCAGGCGATGTCGGCGGCCGGAAAGCTGCGGTCGACATGGTTCGGATTGAGCGACTGCAGCTCGATGATCTTCGTGGTTCGGCGCTTCAATTCCTTCGCCATCACCTCGCCGTCCTTGGTCTTGACCACGACGCGGTCGCCTTTGCGGATCTGCGCTTCAGGCGAGACGACGATGATGTCGCCGTCGCGATAAGCGGGCTTCATCGAGTCGCCAGAGATCTTCAGCGCATAAGCGTGCTCGTCATTCACCGACGGCAGGCCCACTTCGTCCCAGCCCTTGCTGCCGGCGGGAAAACCCGCGTCGTCGAAGTAACCGCCATGGCCGGCCTGTGCGAAGCCGAGCAGCGGCACCGACTGCACGATGCGCTTGGTGCCTTCGATCAGCGTAACGAAGCTGTCGATGGTCACGCCGGTTGCGGTTAGCGCCTTCGAGACCGACTCCGTCGACGGCCAGCGTTCGCGGCCGTCGTTGGTGATGCGCTTGGATTTGTTGAAGGTCGTGGCGTCGAGCCCCGCCTTCTTCGCAAGGCCGGAGGGTGACATGCCGTTGCGCTCTGCGAGGCGGTCGAGGGCGTTCCAGATCTGGGCGTGCGAGAGCATCATCGGTTTCGGTCCCTTGGCCCGGATTTCTGCGGGGCGGTGAATCGTGGCGAAATCTAGGAATTATTGCCGTGAATGCACGGATTTCGCAACAGGCATTTGAAAAAAATGTGCAGCCTTGAAGTGGAGGGGGGGCGCCGATACGGTCGACTGTCGGCTCCAGCCACCGAATCCCGCGACTGGGCGTCCACACCACATCGAAAACAACCAGGAAGTCTGGGCGGTTGCGCACCATCTATAAAATCTGTCCGGCCTCGAGCTGGCGCGAGGCCGAGCGCCAGGGCACCTATCGCGGCAGTGCCGATGATGCCCGGGACGGCTTCATCCACTTCTCGACCGCGGCACAGCTCCCCGAGACGCTCCGGAAGTATTATTTCGGCCAGACCGGCCTGTTTCTGGTCGCTGTGGACGCAGACGCACTCGGTGACGACCTGCGCTGGGAGCCATCCCGCGGTGGCGATCTGTTCCCGCATCTCTACGGCGAACTCGATCTCGGCGCCGTCACGGCCGTCCTGGATCTGCGTGCGCGCTCCGACGGCAACCACGACATTCCGGAGCTCAAATCGTGATCCGCGCTTTCGATGCCTTTTCCCTGCCGATGCTGCGCATGCTCGACGCCGAAGACGCGCACCGCCTCGCGATCCGTGGGTTGCGCATGCTGCCTTACGCCCGCCCGCGGCCGGATGATCCAAAACTCGCGGTCCGTGCATTTGGTCTGAACTTCCCCAATCCGGTGGGGATCGCCGCCGGCTTCGACAAGAATGCCGAGGTGCCGGACGCGCTGCTCCGTCTCGGCTTCGGCTTCGCCGAGATCGGCTCGGTGACGCCGAAGCCGCAATCCGGCAACCCACGCCCGCGCATCTTTCGGCTGGAGCGTGACGAGGCGGTCATCAACCGGCTCGGATTCAACAATGACGGTGCGGAGGTCGTGCTGCGTCGGCTGGCTGCACGTGCGCAGAATGGCGGTATCGTCGGCGTCAACGTCGGCGCCAACAAGGATTCGCCCGATCGCACGCAGGATTATGTGCGGCTGATCGAGACCTTTGCGCCGGTGGCGAGCTATTTCACCGTCAACGTGTCATCGCCGAACACGCCGGGCCTGCGCAATCTGCAGCAGGCCGCCGAACTCGACGATCTGCTGGCGCGGGTGATCGATGCGCGTGAGCGCGTTCGCAAGAATGCGGGAGATTCTCCGGTGTTGCTGAAGATCGCGCCCGATCTCAGCCTCGCCGACCTCGACGATGTCGTCCATGTCGCGCGCTCGCGCGGCGTCGATGGCATGATCGTCGCGAACACCACTATCGGCCGTCCCTCGACCTTGCGCGAACAGGCACGCTCGAAAGAGCAGGGCGGATTGTCCGGGCGGCCCTTGTTCAGGCTGTCTACCCGCATGGTGGCGGAGACCTTCGTGCGTGTCGAAGGTGCATTTCCGCTGATCGGCGCCGGCGGCATCGACAGCGGCGGTGCGGCGCTCACCAAGATTCGCGCGGGTGCGAGCCTGATCCAGCTCTATTCGGCGCTGGTCTATAAAGGCGTCGGCCTTGTCGACAGCATCAAGGCCGACCTGTCCTCGACGCTGCTGCGCACCGGCCGTGATTCACTGTCGGAAATCGTCGGCGCCGATGCGGCGACGATCACAGCGGAAGACTGGCCGGCGTAAGCCAGGCCTGCTGCGGAAACGACTGTCGCAGCAGGGCTGGATGACGCAGCGCTTGCAAAGCGCCGCGCGACAGCATGAACACCAGAAACGCGAGCCATAGTCCGGTATTGCCAAGGCTGGCCAGTGCGAACCATGCGGCGATGTAAATCGCTAACGCCAGCAGCATCAGGTTGCGCATGTCGCGCGCCCACGATGCGCCGATATAGATGCCGTCATAGGCGTAAGCGAGGACGCCACAGGCGGGCGCCAGCGCTGCCAGCAGCATGTAATTCCGCGCAGCGAGCCGAACTTCGGGGCTGGTGGTGATGAAATCGATCAGCGCGCCGCCGAACAGCACGAATAGCAACGTGACAGCGATGCCGAATGCCGTGCTCCAGATCAGGACGAGCTTTACGGCCCGGGAAAATTGCTTGCGGTCGCGAGCGCCGGTGCCCTGACCGCAGAGCTGCTCGGCGGCGGTGGCGATGCCGTCGAGGAAGAACGAGCCGATCATGACGAAGTTGTTGAGCACTGCATTGGCAGCCAGGGTCAGGTCGCCTGCACGGGCGCCCTGCGCCGTGAAGAAGAGAAATGCAGCAATCAGTGCTGCCGTACGGATCATGATGTCGCGATTGACTGCGAACAACCGTAGTAGCCGGATGCGGTCGAACAGGATCGCGCGCGGCACATCGATGCGGCCGCCCAGGATTTTCCACATGGCGATGAGGCCGGCGAGAAAGCCCGCGGTTTCCGCGATCACCGTGGCCAGTGCTGCGCCGCTGACGCCAAAGTCGAATTGCAGGACCAGCAGGGAGGTGAGTGCCATGTTGGCGAGATTGATGCCGACCTGCAGTGCCAGAGCGATCCCGGTGCGCGCCTGGCCGACCAGCCAGCCGAGAATGACATAGTTGCCGAGCATCAGCGGCGCGGACCAGAGTCGGATGAAGAAATACTGGCGTGCGGCGGATGTGACGGCGTCGCTGCCGCCCATGATGCTGAACACCAGCGCCGCCAGCGGTGTCCGCAAGATAATCAGCGTCAGCCCGATCGCCGCTCCGAGCATCAACGCGCGCAGCAGGATAGCGCGCACCTCGATCCGGTCACCGGCGCCAAGCGCCTGTGCGGTGAAGGCAACCGTCGCCATGCGCAGAAATCCGAACAGCCAGAAAATGCAGTCGAATGCCACGGAGGCCAAAGCCACACCGCCGAGCAGGTGCGGGTCGCCAAGCCTGCCGATTGCCGCGGTCGAGACGATGCCGATCAGAGGCGTCGTCAGATTGGCCAGCATGGCCGGGCCGGCAATGGCAAAGACGCGCCTGTTGGTGACGGACAATCCCGACGACATCAATGCAGCCTGAAGCGGATGATGCGCGTCTCAGCGGCCGCGGGGGGCGCTGAACAGCCGCATGATCAGCCAGATCGGCACGACGATCACGGCGCCGAGCAGGAAGTAGCGCCAGAGGCCATTGATGGCATCGAAGCCGAGGTCATAGACCCACTGGAACAGGCGGCGGATGCTGGTGACGATGTTCCACGGATCGAAGCCGATGGCGGCGAGAACGACGCCGACCAGGATCGACAGCAGGATCAGCCGGCCGAGTACCGCCAGTGGCGAACCGCCGAGGAAGCGCGCCAGGCCGTCATTGTTGGCCGGCAAGTCCCGGGTCTCATTTGGCTGCATCATGGTCTCCTGCGCGCAAATCGCGCGCTGATCATAGGTGGTCCCACGCAAATGGGGAACCCGGCCCGTTCGTCAAGTATGGACCGTCAAGGCGTCGCAGGCTCGGGCGGCGCAATTGTGGTCTCCGCCTGCAGCATGCGCTCCAGCGTCTCCAGCCGGTCGGCCTCACGTGGCGGCTTGTCCCAGCGCAGCCGGCTGATGCGGGGAAACCGCATTGCGACCCCCGACTTGTGCCGGGGCGAGCGCGCCAGCCCTTCAAAGGCAACTTCCAGCACCAGCCCCTTGTCAGGTTCGTGGGTGACGTGGCGGACCGGGCCGAACTTTTCGGTGGTGTTGCGGCGGACGAAGCGGTCGATTTGCAACAGCTCCTCGTCGGTGAAGCCGAAATAGGCCTTGCCGACCGGTACCAGCTGGTCGCCGCTCTCGCCTGCGGCCCAGACGCCGAAGGTGTAATCCGAATAATAGGACGAGCGCTTGCCGTGGCCGCGCTGTGCATACATCAGCACGGCGTCGATGACGTGCGGGTCGCGCTTCCACTTCCACCACTGGCCTTTCGGTCGTCCCGGGAGATAGGCGGAATCGCGCCGCTTCAGCATCACGCCTTCGACGGCATCGGCATCTTCGCCGGCTCCGGCACTGACAGGATCGGCGCGCGCGGCGGTGAGGGCATCCCATGTTGCGAACGGGATCTGGTCGGACAGATCGATCCTGTCGTCATCGAGCTCCGCGATGAATCTTTCCAGTTTGGTTCGTCGCTGTTCGAATGGCAGTTCGCGCAAATCCGTCTCGCCATCGCCAAGCAGGTCATAGGCGCGCAGATGAATGGGATATTCCTTCATCAGCTTCGGCGTCACGCTTTTCCGGTTGAGCCGTTGTTGCAGCACGTTGAATGACTGCACGCGTCCCTCGCGCAGCACCAGCAACTCGCCATCGATCGCGCCGGGCAAACGCAGCGATGGCGTCAGGTCCGGGAAGCTTCCGGTGATGTCCTCGCCGGTTCGCGAATAGAGCCGCGTGACGATCCTGTCGTCATCGCCTTTGCCGCTGACCGCCTGAATCCGGATGCCATCCCATTTCCACTCCGCGACGAAATCGGACGCGTCGAGATTGGCGAAGTCGGAATCTTCGATGGCATGCGCGAGCATCACCGGGCGGAACGGCGCCGGATCGCGATTGACCGGCTTCTCGGCGCGGCCTTCGAGCCAGGCGAACAGCTCGCCATAGGGCGGCGCGAGGCCGGGCCAGATCAGCTCGACGTCATGCGGGTCCTTGTCGCCGAGCGCCGCGGCGGCGGTCTTGGCCAGCCGCGCCGAAACGCCAATCCGCATCGCGCCGGTGACGAGCTTCAGCAGTGCCCAGCGCCCGGTCTCGTCGAGTTCATCGAGCCAGCGGGTGAGTTGTGCGGGCAATTCGGCCTTGCCGAGCGTGCGGAGTGTGGTGACGACTTCGGTGAGTGTCGGTGGTGGCGGGTTGTTGTGCGCGATGTCCTGGGCCTTCGGCCACATCAGCGCAACCGTTTCCGAGAGGTCGCCGACATAGTCATAAGAGAGTTCAAACAACACCGGATCAGTTCGCGATGCGATGAGGTCGCGGATCAATCCAGCTTTCGCATGCTTGAACGACAGCGCACCTGTCAGTGCCGCTAGCGCGTAACCGCGGTGGGGATCGGACACTTCGCGGAAATAGCCCGTGATCAGCCGTAGCTTGTTGTTACGGCCCGGTTCGTAGGCCAGGCGATCGAGCAGTTCGGCGAAGCGGTTCATGCTTCGGCGCTTTCGCCGGGCGGAAGTGTCTCTTCCTCCTCGTCGCCATAGCCGATCAGCGCAAGAGGCCGCGCGGTCAGGCCTTTGCTCTGGCACCAATGCACCAGCGCGTCTTCCTGGCCATGAGTCACCCAGATTTCGCCGGCGCCGGTCGCACCGATTGTTGCGATCAAGCCGTCCCAATCGGCGTGATCCGAAATCACTAGCGGCAGTTCGACGCCGCGTTGCCGCGCACGGGCGCGCACGCGCATCCAGCCGGACGCGAAGGCGGTGACGGGATCGGGAAAGCGCCGCGTCCACACATCCGATGTGGCCGACGGCGGCGCCAGCGTGATGGTGCCGGCGAGATCGGCTTTCTTGACACCTTTCACCGGGCGCAGTTCGCCGAGATCGATGCCGCGGCTCTGATAGTAATGTGTGATCTTCTCCATCGCGCCATGCAGATAGATCGGCGCATCATAACCGGCCTGACGGATCAGCTTGATGACCCGCTGCGCCTTTCCCAGCGAATAGGCGCCGACCAGATGCGCACGCTCCGGAAACAGCGCGACCGAGGCCAGCAGCTTCTTCACTTCATCGGCGGCATTGCCATGACGAAACACCGGAAGTCCGAACGTTGCCTCGGTGATGAACACGTCGCAGGGCACAGCCTCGAACGGCGTGCAGGTCGGATCACGGGCGTCCTTGTAATCGCCGGAGGCGACGATGCAGATATCCTTGCAGGTCACCGCCATCTGCGCCGAGCCGAGCACATGGCCGGCGGGGTGGCAGGACACCGTGACGTCGCCGAGTTTGATCGTCTCGCCATAGGCAATGGCCTGCGTGCTGCCGGCGAAATTGTCGCCATAGCGCAGCCGCATCATGTCGAGAGTCTCTTGCGTCGCCAGCACTGCGCCATGGCCGGGGCGGGCATGGTCAGAATGGCCGTGGGTGATCACGGCGCGCTCGACCGGTCTGACCGGGTCGATATGGAAGCCGCCCGGTTTGCAGCAAAGGCCGGCGGGAACCGGGATAAGGATGTCTTGCGGACGCATCTCGGTTATATAGGTCCGCCTTGGGTTGGTTCGAGTCATCCTGCGAACGCCCCGCCCTCCGATCGGTTCCCACCATGCCCGCGCGCTTGTTCATGTCATCCGGCGATATGAACGCCGACCGGCGTTTCGACTATGCGCGCGACCTGCAGGTACAGGGCGATCTGGTGGCGGCGGCCGATCTGTTCGAGCAGGCCACTGATTTGGCGCCGGGCTTTGCCACCGCATGGTTCGTGCTCGGGGAGGTTCGGGAGCAGCTGGGTGACACCGCCGGCGCCATCGCCGCGTTTCGCCGCGCGCAGGCCAGCGATCCCGGTGATCGCAACGGTGCTGGCCTGCGGCTGATGCGGCTCGGCGCTGACGACCTCTCGGCCATGCCGGCGACCTACGTGACGGCGCTGTTCGATCAATACGCGCCCAAGTTCGACGCCGCGCTGGTCGATACGCTCGGTTATCGCGGACCAGCGGTCCTGTTGGGCGCCGTGCGTGCCGCATGCGCTGCGACCGATAGGGCGATGCTCTTCCCCCGCGCCATCGATCTCGGTTGCGGCACCGGGCTGGCGGCCGGCGCTTTTGCCGCCTGCACCGGTGCCATCATTGGCATCGACCTGTCGCCGCGCATGATCGAGCGCGCTCATGCCACCGGGCTTTACGCCGAGCTTGAAGTGGCCGAGATCGTCGAGGGTTTGTGCCGCCGGTCAGATAGCAGTGTCGAGCTGGTCATCGCAGCCGACGTGCTGATCTATCTGCACGACCTTGCGCCGGTTTTGCGAGAAGCTACGCGCGTGCTGGTTCCAGACGGGCTGCTCGCCTTCACGGCCGAGACCCATGACGGCGACGGTGTCGCTCTCGGCGCGGGCTTGCGTTATGCGCAGAGCGAAGATCATCTGCGCGGCCTGATCGCAGCTGCGGGCCTGACGCTCATTCATCTTGAACACGTTTCGTCTCGCACGGAACGCGGCGCTGCCGCACCAGGACTGGTGGCCGTCGCGATCAACCGTCGGCTTTAACGCCGTCGGGGTCAGCAAGGGCTCCTTGCAATGACGGCCGGGCAATAACGTCTGTGAGCGCCAGGCGTCCTACCAATAAAAACCCCGGCCGCGAGGCCGGGGTTTTGCGTTTCGGCGATGTCGCCGTGATCAGTACTTCGCGACGACTGGGCTGTTGAAGTGATAGTTCAGCCCGGTGCGGAAGATGTGTTCGGAGACGTTGGTCGTGATGGTCGTGGTGTTGATCAGGTTCGAGGTCGAACCAAGGTCGACATAGAGATATTCCGTCTTCGAGGTCCAGCTCGGGCCGAACAGGCCGAGCAGGGTGAACGGCGTCTCGATGCCGGCGCCCGCGGTCCAGCCGCTCCGGGTGGTCGAAGCATTGAGCTGCACGACGCCGTCTTCGCTGGCCTTGGTCTTCACGCCGCCATAGGCGTAACCGCCGGTGGCATAGAACAGCGTCGAACCGACCGAGTAGCCGAGACGGCCGCGTACGGTGCCAAACCAGGGCAGCTTGGCGTCGAACGGGACGTCGCCGAGGCCAATGGCCGTCTTGTTGTCGCGCTGGCTGGAGGCCTGGATGTCGGTTTCCAGACCGTAGACCCAGTTCGCCATCTGCCAGTTGTAACCCAGCTGTACGCCGCCATTGATGCCATCGGGAGCGAGGTTGAAAGCATCGTAGGAAGGTAAGTCACCAAGGCCGTCACCGGCTTTGGAGACCGAGGTGCGGTCGCGTCCGATGCCGGAGCCGACATTGCCGCCGAGATACCAGCCGGTCCAGTTCGCTGCGGGCGCTGGCACATAGGTGCTGTTGTTGCCGCCAATGCGATAGTTCAGGCCGACGCGAAACAGATTCTCGCGCAGTTCAGTGGTGGTGGTCTGCGGAAACGTGCCGAGCACCATCACCTGATCGGTCTTGTTGCCGAGATTGAGATAGAGGTACTCGATCTTGCCGGTCCAGTTGCCGCCGAGAGATGCCTCGACGCCGCTGCCAACGGTCCAGCCGCCCTGGACGCGGCTCGTAGCCAGGGAAGGAAAGCCCAGGGAGGAGGTGGTGGTGGTGACGTTGCCATAGGCATAGCCGCCGGTCACATAGCTGAGCACCGGACCCGTTGCCAGACCGACGCGGCCGCGCACCGTGCCGAACCAGTCGATTTTCTGGCTGTAGGTGTCCTGCGGCGCCAGCGGAAAGGCGCCGTTGTTCAGCAACGGATAGCTGTCCTTCAATTCGCCGCCCTGGATGTCCGCTTCGACGCCGTAGACCAGGGGGCCGAACATGGAGCCGGCCTGCCAGTTGTAGCCGATCTGGCCGCCGCCGAATCCGCCAGCGGGCTGCAGATAGGTCGAGGTGGCTGAGCCGGGAGTGATGGGGTCGTTGTTTTGCAGCCGATCCCGGCCGACGCCGTAGCCCGCGTTCACGCCCATGTAGAAGCCGGTCCAGTCATAAACCGCTGTTACCGGCACCTTGTAGTAGGGGGCCTTCGCGGCCATGTCGGCGGCTTGCGCACCGGTGGTCAGGGACAGCAGCGTCGCGGTAGTGAGGCAGAGGCTTTTCATGAAGGGATCCAGTTCAGATTTCTGGTCGAACTATGAAGCGGTAACTAGATGCTGTCTGTAGCCGCGCGACCAGAAATTGCGGTACCTAGATATTGCCTCCCTCGTGGTTAATTTTTCCGAAACAGCATTACTTGAAGACGCAAACAAAAACCCCGGCCGCGAGGCCGGGGTTTTCGATTTTAGAGGATGTCGCTGAGATCAGTACTTCGCAACAACCGGGCTGTTGAAGTGATAGTTCAGACCGGTGCGGAAGATGTGCTCGGTAACCTTGCTCTCGCTGACGACGCCGGGAAGGATCGTGGTCGAAGCTGAGCCGAGGTCGACATAGAGATATTCGGTCTTCGAGGTCCAGTTCGGTCCGAACAGGCCGAGCAGCTTGAACGGGGTCTCGATGCCCGCACCAGCGGTCCAGCCGCTCTTGGTGGTCGAAGCGTTGGCAACTTCGACGCCCAGTGCGTTGATCTTGGTCTTCACGCCGCCGTAGGCGTAACCGCCGGTGGCGTAGAACAGGGTTGAACCGACCGAGTAGCCGAGGCGGCCACGAACGGTGCCGAACCAGGGCAGCTTCTGATCGTAGCTGACGAGGCCGAGAGCAACCGCAGTCTTGTTGTCGCGCTGGCTGGAAGCCTGGATGTCGGCTTCGAGACCGTAAACCCAGTTCGATGCCTGCCAGTTGTAACCGATCTGGGCACCGCCATTGATGCCGTCCGGAGCAAGGTTGAACTGCTCTGGAACCGGGGTGACGCCGGTAAGCGTGGTGCGATCGCGTCCGGTGCCGGAGCCGATGTTGCCGCCGAGGTACCAGCCGGTCCAGTTCGCTGCAGCGACCGGGGTGTAAACGCTGTTGCCGCCGATGCGGTAGTTCAGACCGACGCGGAACAGGTTTTCACGCAGTTCGGTGTTGGTGAGCTGGGTCGGGGTAGCGAACGCATCAGAGCGGTTGCCGAGGTTCAGGTAGAGATATTCGATCTTGCCGGTCCAGTTGCCGCCGAGCGCTGCTTCCACGCCGCTGCCGATGGTCCAGCCGGTCGCCATGCGGCTGTCCGAGAACGCCGTCACGCCGCCTTCGGTGATCGTGGTCTTGACGTTGCCGTAAGCGAAACCGCCGGTGAAGTAGCTCAGGACCGGACCGGTTGCGAGACCGACGCGGCCACGAACGGTGCCGAACCAATCAGACTTCTGACCGTAGACGGTCTGCAGCGGGCCAACCACATTGGCGCCACCGCCGGTGAGGCCCGAACCCTGGATGTCGGCTTCGAGGCCGTAAACGATCGGGCCGAGCAGCGAGTCGCCCTGCCAGTTATAGCCGATCTGGCCGCCGCCGAAGCCGCCCTGCGGCGTGAGATACAGCGAGTCGCCGGTGTAGCTGTGGGTGACGCGGTCGCGGCCGATGCCGATGCCGGCGTTCACACCGATGTAGAAGCCGGTCCAGTTATAGACCGAGACGAGGGGCGCCTTGTAATAAGGGGCCTTGACGGCCAGATCGGCAGCCTGCGCGCTCACAGCGGTTCCGAGCAGCGCGGCGCTCGCAAGAAGAATACGTTTCATGGTCGACCCCAATTCAGATTTGAACCGTTAGAATAGGGGAGTCGGGCCATATTGGCTGTATCCGGACGGCCACACTGTCCGACATTGCAACCGCAGGGGCGCCGGCCGAAAAAAGCCGGTTAAATAAGCGTTTAGACGTCCGTGGCGCGATGCGTATTTCGTCACGTTTGGGTGCGCTGAGACCCTGTCGATAGCCAACCCACGGAAAACATGAGGCAACCTGTGAGGGATTGCCAAGCCTGTCGCGCCCGCAGAGGATAAGGGCAAGCCCGTACAGCCGCGATCAACGCCGCGACGGGTCACAAAAACACACCCGCACAAGCGGGTCTCAGGGAGAAAACACCAGATGCCTTCGTGCCACAGGTCCGTCTTCAGGACCGCAACACTCGCTGCAGTTGTCTCCGTACTGGCCCATTCGGCCTTCGCAGCAGACAAGAAATACGATCCGGGTGCCAGCGATACCGAGATCAAGCTTGGCCAGACCATCCCCTATAGCGGCGCCGGTTCCCTGTACGGCGTGATCGGTCGGACACAGGCCGCCTATTTCCAGATGCTGAACGAAAAGGGCGGCATCAACGGGCGCAAGATCAATTTCATGTCGCTGGACGATGCCTACAGCGCGCCGAAGGCCGTCGAGGCCACTCGCCGGCTCGCCGAGCAGGACGAGGTGCTGACGCTGTTCGGCTCGCTGGGCACTGCGCCGCAGTCGGCGGTGCAGAAGTTTCTCAACAGCAAGAAGATCCCGCAGCTGTTGCTCAACACCGGCGCCTCGCGCTGGAATAACCCGAAAGAGTTCAAGTGGACCACGCCGGGCCTGCCGATCTATTCGACCGAGGGCCGGATCATCGCGCGCTACCTGATGCAGGCCAAGCCGAACGCCAAGGTCGCGATCCTTTACCAGAACGACGAGTTCGGAAAGGACTTCATGAATTCGTTCAAGGAGATTCTGGCCGAAGCGGGCGGCTCCGCGAAGGTGATCGCCGAGGCGTCTTATGACCTCACCGATCCGACCATCGATTCCCAACTGATCAATCTGGCGAAATCGGGCGCCGACACTTTCTTCAACATCTCCACCGGCAAGGCGACGTCGCAGTCGATCCGCAAGGTCGCGGAGCTCGGCTGGAAGCCGCTGCATCTCTTGGTATCGACCTCGAGCGGCCGCTCGATCATCAACGCCGCCGGCGCCGAAAATGCCAAGGGCATCGTGGCGATGACCTACACCAAGGAAGTCGGCAGCGAGAAGTGGAAGGACGATCCAGACGTGATCGCCTTCCAGGAGCTGCGCAAGAAGTATCTGCCGAATGTCGATCCCGATAACACCATCGCGTTTCAGGGCTACTCGCAGGGCGTGACCATGGCGGAGATCCTGCGCCGCTGCGGCGACGATCTCACCCGTGAGAACGTGCTGAAGCACGCGACCAATCTGGAAGGCTACCGCGCGCCGGTGTTCCTGCCGGGTATCACCTATGGCTTCACGCCGACCGACTACACTACCATCAAGGCGCTCTATGTGGGCACATTCAACGGCACCGACTGGGATCTGTCGGACAAGCCGGTGAGCCAGTAAGCGCGTATCTTAAAATAACAACCATCCCCGGCGTCGTGCCGGGGATGGAGACGACCAATCGGACTCGCAAAGAGCCGGATCAAAAATCATCAGGGAGAAAACGCCATGAACAAGGGACTGTTTGCGTCTGCGGCGCGGGTCGCCGTCGTCGTGTTGCCACTGACTGTGACGGCCGCTGTCGCCGCCGACAAGAAATACGATCCAGGTGCCAGCGATACTGAAATCAAGATCGGGCAAACCATTCCGCATAGCGGACCCGGCTCGCTCTATGGCGTGCTCGGCCGCGTCGGCGAAGCCTATTTTCAGAGCTTGAACGAGAAAGGCGGCATCAACGGCCGCAAGATCAAGTTTCTGACGATGGACGATTCCTACAGCGCACCGAAGGCGGTCGAGGCCACACGCCGTCTGGTGGAGCAGGAGGAGGTACTCGCACTCTATGGCTCACTCGGCACAGCGCCGCAGACGGCCGTGCACAAATATCTCAATTCCAAGGGTGTGCCGCAGCTGCTGCTCAACACCGGCGCATCGAAGTGGAACGATCCGAAGAACAACAAATGGACCATGGCCGGCCTGCCACTCTATCCGACCGAGGCGCGTATTCTCGCCAAATATGCCGTCAGCGTGAATCCGAATGCGAAAGTCGGAATCCTCTATCAGAACGATGATTTCGGCCGGGATTTCCTCGGGCCGTTCAAGGATGAACTCGCGAAAGCCGGCGGGACCGCCAAGGTGATCGCCGAGGTGACCTACGATCTCACCGATCCCACGATCGACTCGCAGCTGATCAATCTCGCCAAATCCGGTGCCGATGTTTTCTATAATATCACCACCGGCAAGGCGACGTCACAGTCGATCCGCAAGGTGGTCGAGCTCGGCTGGAAGCCGCTGCAGTTGTTGTCGGCGGGCTCCACCGGTCGATCGATCCTGGAGGCGGCAGGGTTGGAGAATGCTAAGGGCATCGTCTCGATTGCCTATGGCAAGGACATCGGCTCGCCGCTTTATGCCAAGGATCCCGACATCGTGGCGTTCGAAGTTTTGCGCGCGAAATATCTGCCCACGGTCTCTGCCGATAATTCGATCGCCTTCTTCGGCTATGGTCAGGCCGTGTCCATGGCGGAGATCCTGCGCCGCTGCGGCGACGAGCTTACCCATGAGAACGTGCTGAAACAGGCCATCGGCCTGAACGGCTTCCGCGCTCCGCAAATGCTGCCGGGGGTGAGTTACAGCTATACCAATGACGCCTATGTTCCGATGGCGACGCTCTACACCCAGCGGTTCGACGGCAAGGACTGGATCATCTCCGACAAGTCGGTGACGCAATAAGACCACAGGTCTCTCCACGTCATGGCGAGCCCCGGCGAAAATTGGCGCAGCAAATTTCCTTTGGGCGAAGCAATCCAGTCCTCTCTTGCTGTTTTCTGGATTGCTTCGTCGCAAGGGCTTAGGGGAAAGTTGCACGGCAACTTTCCTTGACCTCGCAATGACGGCTGAGAGTGCCTAGTTCTAACGCGTGCCGCCCCGTAAATCCGTCGCCAAACCCGACCTGTTGCCCGATCACTTCCTGCGCTGGTTCGCCATGCGCGGCTGGTCGCCGCGCGAACATCAATTGGCGCTGCTGGAGAAGGCGCGCGACGATCGCTCGGCGCTGCTGATCGCGCCGACCGGCGCCGGCAAGACGCTGGCCGGATTCCTGCCGACGCTGGTGGAACTGTCTAACCTCTCCCCGCTTGCGGGGAGAGGTCGGCTTGAGAGCGCAGCGAACGAGCCGGGTGAGGGGGAGCGCATAATTGAAACTCCCGAGTTCGCCGAAGCTCCCCCTCACCCGTCGCGGACTGCGTCCGCGCCACCCTCTCCCCGCAAGCGGGGCGAGGGGAAAAACGCAGTCGTCTCCACCGGCCGCACCGTTCTGCGCACCGGTGGCCTGCACACGCTCTACATTTCCCCGCTGAAAGCCCTCGCCGTCGACATCGCGCGCAATCTGGAAACGCCAATCGCGGAGATGCAGCTCCCGATCAAGGTCGAGACCCGCACCGGCGACACGCCGGTGTCCCGCCGTGCACGGCAGCGGCGCTATCCGCCGGATATTCTTCTGACCACGCCGGAACAGCTGGCCTTGCTGCTGTCGTCCGACGATGCGCCGTTTCTGTTCTCGTCACTCAAGCGCGTCGTGCTCGACGAGTTGCATGCGCTGGTGACGTCGAAGCGCGGGGATCTGCTGTCGCTCGGGCTCGCACGGCTGTGGAAACTCGCGCCCGAGATGCGGGCCATAGGCCTGTCGGCGACGGTCGCCGAGCCTGAATCGCTGGCACGTTTCCTCGTGCCGCAGCCCGTTGGCGAAAGCGTTTCCGCCGATATCGTCGTCGCCGGCGGCGCCGCCGAGCCGGTGGTCGAAATGCTCGACACCAAGGAACGGTTGCCCTGGGCCGGCCATTCCGCGCGCCATGCACTCGGCGAGATCTACGATCTCATCAGGGCCAACAAGACGACGCTGGTCTTCGTCAACACCCGCAGTCAGGCCGAGATGCTGTTCCAGGATCTCTGGCGCATGAACGACGATGGCCTCGCCATCGCGCTTCATCATGGCTCTCTGGACGTCGCGCAGCGCCGCAAGGTCGAGGACGCGATGTCCGCCGGGAAGCTACGAGGTGTGGTCTGTACCTCGTCGCTCGATCTCGGCGTCGACTGGGGCGATGTGGATCTCGTCATCAATGTCGGCGCGCCGAAGGGCGCCTCGCGGCTGATGCAGCGGATCGGCCGCGCCAATCACCGCATCGACGAAGCCTCGCGCGCTGTACTGGTTCCGGCCAATCGTTTTGAGGTGCTGGAATGTCGCGTCGCTATCGATGCCGTTGCCGAGAATGCGCAGGACACGCCGCCGCTGCGGACAGGCTCGCTCGATGTGCTGGCGCAGCACGTGCTCGGCTGCGCCTGCGGCGCGCCGTTTCGCGCGGACGATCTCTATAACGAAGTGCGCTCGGCGGCGCCTTATGCCGAACTGTCGCGTGTCGATTTCGACGATACCGTGGAGTTCGTGGCGTCCGGCGGCTACGCGCTGAAAATCTACGAGCGTTTCGCCCGTATCAAGCAGGACGCCTCGGGCAAATGGCGCGTCACCAATCCCAAGGTGCGCCAGATGTATCGCATGAATGTCGGCACCATCGTCGAGGATACGATGCTGAAGGTGCGGCTGGTGCGCGGAGGCAGCGGAAAAGGCAAAAAGGGTGTCACTGGTGCGTTGGCGCGCGGGGGACGCATGCTCGGCCAGATCGAGGAGTATTTCATCGAAGGCCTTGTGGTCGGCGATACCTTCGTCTTTGGCGGCGAAGTCGTGCGCTACGAATCCCTGGTCGAGGACCAGGTCTATGTCTCGCGCGCCCATGACAAGGACGCCAAGGTGCCATCCTATATGGGCGGCAAGTTTCCGCTCTCGACCTATCTCGCGGAACGCGTGCGCAAACTGCTGGACGATGAGCGCGCCTGGAAAGGCCTGCCCGATCAGGTGCGCGAGTGGCTGTCGCTGCAGGCTCATGTCTCGCATGTGCCCGGCACGCGCGAGTTGATGGTCGAGACCTTTCCACGCGCCGACAAGCATTACCTCGTCTGCTATCCGTTCGAAGGCCGCCTCGCGCATCAAACATTGGGCATGCTGTTGACGCGCCGTCTTGAACGCGCCCGCGCGCGGCCGCTGGGTTTTGTCGCCAACGAATATGCGCTGGCCATATGGGGCCTCGGCGACACGTCGCATATGATCAGGCAGGGCAGGCTCGATCTCGCCGCTTTGTTCGATCCCGACATGCTCGGCGACGATCTCGAAGCCTGGCTCGCGGAATCGGCGCTGATGAAACGGACGTTCCGCACCTGCGCGGTGATCTCGGGGCTGATCCATACCCGTTTCACCGGCGAGGAGAAATCGCGCCGCCAGGTGCTGTTCTCCACGGACTTGATCTACGACGTGCTGCGCAAGCATCAGCCCGATCATGTGTTGCTGCGCGCCGCGCGCGCCGACGCCGCGACGGGATTGCTGGACATTCGGCGATTGAGCGACATGCTGACGCGCATCCAGGGCCGTATCATTCACCGGGAACTCGATCGCGTGTCGCCGCTGGCGGTGCCGGTGATGCTGGAAATTGGCCGTGAAGCGGTATACGGCGAAGCGTCGGACGAGCTCCTGGCGGAAGCCGCCGAGGAACTCGTGAAAGAGGCGACGGGATTCGAAGAGACGCGATCGTAAGGGTTTTGCGAATCTCGCATTCGTCTTAAAAGAGCACCATGCACGCTGAAACCGTCACCGCCGATATGAGCACGGTCAGCATCGCCGGCGTCACGCTGGCTGCGGACCTGTCGGGCGCCTTGTATTGGGAAGAGCAGAAACTTCTCGTGGTGTCCGATCTACATCTCGAAAAGGGCTCGAGCTATGCTAATCGCGGCGTGCTGCTGCCGCCTTACGATACGATCGCAACGCTCGGTCGCCTCGGTGCGGTGATCGCGCGTCACGATCCGCGCATCGTGATTGCGCTCGGCGACAGTTTCCACGACCGTGACGCCCATGAGCGGTTATCGCCGGCCAATCGCGACCTGCTGTCCACATTGCAGACGCGCCGTGACTGGATCTGGATATCAGGTAATCATGATCCTGCATTGCCACCTGATCTCGGCGGCACCGTCGCTGAAGAAGTCGCCATCGGCCCGATCACCTTCCGTCATGAGCCGACCGGTGCTGCAGGCGAGATTGCCGGTCACTTGCATCCAAAGGCGCGCGTCAGCACCCGCGGCCGCGCCGTCGAACGTCGTTGCTTTGCGAGCGACGGCACCCGCGCGGTGATGCCGGCCTTCGGCGCCTATACCGGCGGGCTTAACATCCGCGACGCGGCATTCGCGAAAATCTTCCAGACCCTCGGCTTCGTTGCCCATGTGCTCGGCGATCGGCGCATGCACGCCATTGCCGCATCGCGCTGTTGCTAGATCAGCGATTTCCAACAGATCGTCATTCTCGCTGGATCAGGCGAACCTGCGGGATTTCCAGGATGGTAGTCTCCTTTGCGGGCTGTCTGTTGACGAGATGGTCGATAAGATCCTCAGTCGTCGAGCCTCGGGTCAGCATCAGGCAGGTCGCATTGTCGGCGCGCGTTGCGTGCCAAACGCCGGGACGCATGCAGATTCCGACACCGGGAGACAAACGATAAGCTCGGAGGGTCGACAAATCCGGCCGCTGGTTTGCGTCACTCAAGCAAAGGATCTGAACGATCTCTTTCGTGAGAGGCACGACCGCCTGTTGGGTCAAGTGATGGACTTCGAGCTTTGAGACAAGCGGATTGTTGTCACGATACTCGACCCACAGGACCTCGGTGTTGCCTCCCGTGCCGGGATCAAAGAAGTGTTCGTGCCAGAAATCGCTCGCCGGGCTTCGAAAACCGACCGCGTCTTTTTTGAGAGGATCGGTTTTGCCGAGCACCCATCCGAAGGCTTCGAACGACGTGGGACTCAGAGCCTCAACAGTAACAGCGTCGGATGTCGGCATGGAGGGCTCCTTGGGGGCGTGTCCGAAGCATGGCTTCATGGCCCTGCAAACCGACGAGCATTAAAAGAAAGAGCGGCCTTACGCCGCCTTCGCCTGCACCGTATCGCAGAACTCGGCGAGGTGGTCGGCAAGCCGCAGCGTTGCTGGGCTCGCATCGGGGGCGGCCATCAGCGTCACTTCAGTCTGGTCGATCGGCGCGAAGCCTTCTTTCGCCGTCAAGATGCGATGGTCGGCCTGGATCGCCATGTCGGACAGGATACTAAGGCCAAGTCCGGCGGCGACCGCGGCCTGGATGCCGGCGAGGCCGGAGCTCGTATAGGCCATGTGCCAACTGCGGCCTGCCGCCTCGATGGCATGGATCGCGCGGGTCCGGTAAAGGCAGCCGGCGGGAAAGCCGATCAACGGGACCGACCGGACGGCGGGGTCGATCGGATGTGCCTTGCTCGTGACCCAATGGATCCGCTCGGGCCACACTGCAATGCCACCTTTCTCACCGGCGGCGCGCTTGAACAGTGCCAGGTCGAGTTCGCCGCGTTCGAGGTCGCGGCGCAAATAGGTGCTCTGGTCGGCGCGTACGTCGAGCCGCAAGCCGGGCCGGGATCGCGAAAAATTCGCCAGCAATTCGGTCAGGCGATAGGCCGCGAAATCCTCGGGGATGCCGAGCCTGACAGCGCCTTCATTGGTTGGCCGGGCCAGCACGTCGCGGGCTTCCTCCGCCAGCGCCAGCAGCCGTCGCGCATAGGACAACAGCCGCTCGCCGGCTTCGGTCGGCGTCACGTCCTTGCCGGTGCGGTTCAGCAGCGGCTGGCCTATATCCTCTTCCAGTCGCTTGATTTGCTGGCTGACGGTGGATTGGGTGCGGTGAACGCGCTCGCCGGCGCGGGTAAAGCCGCGGGCATCGACCACCGAGACGAAGCTGCGCAGGAGTTCGAGATCCAGCATCGGCTGTCCATTCGTTTTTCAACTGACAACAAGTATATCATTTAATTTCCAAATGGGAAGGCGGGCGCATAGACCGGTGACAAAGGAGATTTCCGATGTCCCTCGCGCCGTCAGTCGCGGTTCCTCGTGCCGCCTTCAATCCGCTGCCGATCTATATCGGCATCTTCTGTCTGCTTTGGAGTTTCTCCTTCGTCGCAGGGAAGATCGCCGTCACCGATTGCCCGCCGCTCATTCTGCTCGCCGCGCGGTTCTCGCTCGCTGGTGTTCTGATCCTTGGCATTTCCGCCTTGCGCCGCGGTGCCTGGTCGCTGTCCTGGCGCGATGTCGCGGCCTACGCCGTCATCGGCCTGGCCAATAACGCGCTGTATCTCGGCCTCGGCTATACCGGCCTGCAAACCATCTCCGCCGGTCTCGGCGGCCTGGTCGTCAGCGCAAACCCGGTATTTACAGCCGTGTTCGCAGCACTGTTGCTGAAGGAGCCGCTCACCGGACGCAAGGTCGCCGGGCTCTTGCTCGGCATCGCCGGCGTCGCCTCGATCGTCTGGCACCGCATATCGGTGGGCACCGACAGCGCGCAGGGCATCGTATTCACGCTGGCATCGCTCGCTTCCATCGTGACTGGGACGATCCTGTTCAAGCTGCTGGCACCCAAGGGCAGCCTGTGGCTCGGCAACGGCGTGCAGAATCTTGTGGCCGGCGTGGTGCTGATCCCGGTGGCGCTCACGTTTTCCGATATTGGCGCGATCGTGCCGAGTGCGCGATTGATCGCTTCGTTTGCATTCCTGACATTGGGCGGTTCTATCCTCGGCTATCTGCTGTGGTTTCATCTCCTGAAGACCTGCGGCGCCACCGCTGCCAGCGCCTATCACTTCCTGATGCCGCCACTCGGCATGCTGTTCGCCTGGATGGTGCTCGGCGAGCATGTCGAAAGTCGTGATCTCCTGGGGATCGTCCCGGTCGCCCTCGGTATCTATCTCGTCACCAGACCGGCCGCTTCACCAGCCCCCCTGCGACAGGAGTAGTTCATGTTCCTCACTATCACCCTGATCGGCGGCCCCACCGCGCTGATTGAAATCGACGGGTTCCGGTTGCTCACCGATCCGACCTTCGATCATCCGGGCGCTTACAAGCTGCCGCATGTCACGCTAGAAAAACTCGTCGGCCCCGCGATCTCCGCCGCGCAAGTCGGCGCGGTTGATGTGGTGCTGCTCAGTCACGATCAGCACTCCGACAATCTTGACAATTCCGGGCGCGATTTCCTGCGTCACGCGCCGCGCGTGCTGACAACCATTGCGGGCGCCAAGCGCCTCGGTGGGGATGTTGAAGGTCTCGCGCCATGGGACAGCACCGAGCTTACCGGTAAGGATGGTCACTCGCTGACGATCACCGCGACCCCGGCGCGTCATGGCCCGGCCGGCATCGAGCCGCTGTCGGGCGATGTCATCGGCTTCGTGCTGAGCTCGAACGCGCCAGGGAGCAGGCCGATCTACATTACAGGCGACACCGTCTGGTTCGATGGCGTCGCCGAGGTCGCGCGGCGTTTTCCGGCCGGCGTGGTACTGCCCTTCGCCGGCGCGGCGCAAACCCGCGGGCCATTCCACCTCACCATGGACACCAACGACACGATCGAGACGGCGCGCGCATTTCCCGATGCGACGATTGTGCCGGTGCACACCGACGGATGGGCGCATTTCAAACAGAGTGCCGGCGACCTGCGCGCATCCTTCGACACGCTCGGCTTCGGTGCCCGTCTGCGTATCCTCGAACCGGGTGTGCGGACCTTGATCTAGCCCATTGCCAGTCCCTGCTTCGGAACGTTAGCTGCGACGGCACGTTGCCGAGCGGTGAGATGGCAGGGATCAGATGTCGGACCAGTCCAGCGAGAAGCCTGATGATCAGGAGGGAGAAGCTACTGGTCCGAAAGGCTTTCTGAAACGGCTTGGTCCTGGTCTGATCACCGGCGCTTCCGACGACGATCCGTCCGGCATCGGCACCTATAGTCAGGCCGGGGCACAACTTGGTTACGGCATCGGCTGGACCATGCTGTTGACCTTTCCGCTGATGGTCGCAATCCAGGAAATTTCCGGACGCGTCGGCAGCGTGACCGGTCGCGGCATTTCCGGCAATGTCTGCCGGCACTATCCGGCATCGCTGCTGCACCTCATCGTGTCGCTGCTGTTCATCGCCAACACGATCAACATCGCGGCCGATCTCGGCGCCATGGCCGATGCCACCAAGCTGCTCGTTGGCGGTCACGGCATCATCTATGTCGTTCTGTTCGGCGCTCTCTCGGTAGGCGCGCAAATCTTCTTTGACTACAAGCGCTATGTTTCGGTGCTGAAATGGCTGACGCTCTGCCTGTTCTCCTATGTCGCCGCGCTTGCGGTCGTGAAGGTCGACTGGAGCGCCGCTCTCACAGGCATCCTGCTGCCGCAAATCACCTGGAGCGGCTCGTATCTCACCACCATAGTTGCCATTCTCGGGACGACGATTTCGCCATATCTGTTCTTCTGGCAGGCCTCGCAGGAGGCGGAAGACGAACGTATCGATCCCCACAAGGCTCCGTTGATCGAGAGGCCGATTGGTGCCGCGATGGAGTTTTCGCGCATTCGGGCCGACACGATCGTCGGCATGGCATTTTCGAACCTGATCGCGCTGTCGATCATCATCACGGCTGCGGCCACGCTCAATGCCTCCGGCAAGACGGATATCGAGACCTCGGCGCAGGCGGCTGAAGCCTTGCGTCCGATCGCCGGAGTATTCGCAGAGTGGATATTTGCGCTGGGCATCGTCGGCACGGGTCTGCTGGCGATCCCGGTGCTCGCAGGCTCAACTGCCTATGCGGTGGGCGAAGGTCAGCGCTGGCTGGTCGGACTCGATCGCAAGCCGCGCGAGGCCGTGGCGTTCTACGCGGTGCTGGCTCTGTCTGCCGTGATCGGGATCGCGCTGAATTTCACCTCGATCAACCCGATCTCGGCGCTGTACTGGAGCGCGGTCATCAACGGCGTTCTCGCCGTGCCGGTGATGGTGCTGCTGATGGTGATGTCGCGCCGCAGGGATGTGATGGGCGATTTTGTGATCAAGGGGCCGTTGCACTGGCTCGGTTGGCTGTCGACTGCAGCAATGGCCATCAGCGTGGTGGCGATGGTGGTGGGGATATTTTTGTAGCGCGCAGAATCCTCAACCGTCATTGCGAGGAGCGAAGCGACGCGGCAATCCAGAAGGCCACAAGCGAAGGAAGACAGGATTGCTTCGTCGCAAGGGCTCCTCGCAATGACGGTGGTGAGAGTAGCGTTAATCCCGTCTGAACACGATCGACGCGGCCCAGCCAGACATTAGTGCCATCGCGGCGGTGAGCAGTCCGTAGATGAAACCGTGATTGCGCGCGGCATTGGCGACGAACTGCTCGAAGCCGACCTTGACGATATCGAACGCCGTCTCCGCTTTCGAGATCAGCGCACCGTCGGCGAACAGTTTGATCTCGACATCGTAGGTTCCGATGGGCACTTCGGCGGGCAACGGAATGCTGGTTCGGAACAGCGTCGGTGTCAGGAATGTCACCGCTGAGGTCTCCTCGCGATAAAGTCCGTGTTCCTTACGCAGTCGCACAAAGGCGCTGCGGAACGGGTCTGTGGCCACGACGTCCGCATAGTCGGTGCCGACGCGCTGGGTCAGCAGGACGTTATTGATTCCGAGCTGCTGGCGGCGCTGTACGTCGGCAGGCGCGATGGCGTCCATAGGACGGTTGGAAAACACGGCGAGATAGGACGGCACCTGCAGGAACTGGCGCGAATCCGTGTTGATCCAGATGCCGAAGCGGCGCTCCTTGCGCCGGGTCATGAGGTCGGTGCGCGGTCCGTTGACGGTGACGACGAGATTGTAGTTGTTGCGGCCGGGCGGTGTCTTGTCGTCTTTCTCGACAGCCCCGAACAGCACCAGTTCCTCGCCGGCATAATTCGGCGTCACGGTCACGCGATGGTTCGACACCGAGACGATCAGTTGTTCGGCGCGGGCCGGGGCGAGCATTCCGATGCCGAGTGCGGCGATGATCGGGAGCGCGCGTATCATGGAGCGACGCCTCCGGTATCGCGGATCGTGAACAGATCCGTGGGGCGAACGACCAGTTCCACCGCGAAGCGGACGCCGACCGCCAGGATCAGCAGGCCCAGCAGCAGGCGCAAATGCTCGCCGCGAATCTTCTGCCCGGCGCGGGCGCCGAATTGTGCGCCGGTGACGCCGCCGACCATCAGGATGAGGGCCAGCACCGCATCGACCAGATGATTGGTGACGGCGTGCAGCAATGTCGCGATCACCATGGTGACCAGCGTCAGCACCATAGATGTGCCGATGACCGTCGAAGTCGGAATGCGCAGCCAGTAGATCAGGATCGGGATCAGGATAAAGCTGCCGCCGATGCCCATCACGGCGCCGATGAAGCCGATCAGGAGACCGACGGCGATCACCGGGATCACCGAGAGATAGATCTTGGAGCGCTTGAACCGCATCTTGAGCGGCAGGCCGTGAACCCAGCTATGGCTGCCGGACCGGCGCAAGTTCACGGGATCACCGCGCCGGATGCGCAGCAGCGCGCGCAGGCCCTCCCAGAACATCAAGCTGCCGACGGCGGTGAGCAGGATCACATAGGACAGCGAGATGGTGAGGTCGAGCTGGCCGAGATTGCGCAGCTGCGTGAATGCCCACACCCCGAGCGCTGTGCCGACCACGCCGCCGGTCAGAAGGACCGTCGCAAGCGCGGGATCGATGGCGCGGCGTCGCCAGTAGGACAGCGCACCGGAGAAAGACGAGGCTGCAATGTGGCTTGCCACTGACGCGACCGATACCGCGGGGGCGATGCCGACGAAAATCAGTAGCGGTGTCATCAGGAAGCCGCCGCCGATCCCGAACATGCCGGAGACGAAGCCGACCGCAGCGCCCATCGCCAGGATGAGCAACACATTGATCGGAATGTCGGCGATCGGGAGATACAGTTGCACGCGCGTTCGCTTCGGAATTCTGGCCCTGAGTTGGGCCGAAACCGCTCATGGCGTGGTTCTGGAGGCGGCGCGGATTGCGAGCCGCGTCCCCGTCTTAGACGATATCGTCCGTTGATGGGATTAAAGAATCCGGTACAGGCGCGGTTTTCCGCCTCTGCCGATGATGCACCTTTCAAGGTGGTAAATTTTGTTGGGCCAGGCGCAGGCCGGCGGCGTCACGACTTCCTGGCCGGATCGGTGACGAGGTTCATGGCGGCGGCCTCGCTGGTGCCGAGCCAGCGAATTTTCTCGGTGGCTGACATGGCCTCCACGACCGACGAGGCTACGCCCATCTTGGTCATGTAGCTGAGCACATAGCCCATGGTGCGCTGCGCCGATGCGGTGGGGTCAGCGCCCGGCTTGGGAGATACAAAGCGGTGGACGCCCAGCCGCGAGCCCTCGACGCCTATGCGGGCCTTGCCGCCCGCATAGGTCATCACGCAGGCGCTGGCGCAGTAGGACGATTTGATGCGGCCCGCCGAATCCACCGTGCCCACCGCCGTAGTCAGCCCGCGCGCACGGATGATCTCGCCCATGATGATGGCTTGGCCGACATTTCCGCCCGGAGACGACAGCAGCACGGTATCGCCGGGCGCGAGTTTGGCTTCATCGAGCTTTTCGCGAAACCAGCTCGCAGTGGCCGGCCCGATCTCGCCCGTGATCGCCAGCGCCGGGCGGCCGCGGCCCGAATTGTCCGGATCGAGACTTCCGACCTCCGAAGACGCCATGCTCGGCGAGATATAGAGGTCTTTCCAATAGGCCCAGGCCTCCGGTTTGGAGAGCTCCTGATAGGCCTGCGCGCCGATACCGCCGAATATTACGACCGCGAATGCGACCGAGGGCCAGTTGAACCATTTGCTGCGCGGTGGCTCGGGCAGCGGGGGCTGCGGTGGGGCAGACGGCTCGGCGGGACGTGCGGCCCAGGGGTTGACCGTAGGAATCCCTGATGGGCGTTCCGCGTCCCCCGATGTGTCGTCATTTCGAAAAGACAAACCAGTTTTCCTCGTCGTTCAGTCCGGCTCGGCGCGCACTTCACCGCGGCAAGTCTGCTGAAGGTTTGTTGAGGAAATAAGACCGCCGGTTCGATCCGACGGTCCAGAAAAATCTGTCTTAGCGCGCAGCTCGCTTGCCCATCGATGCTTTCGCCCCGACCTGTGCCGGCGCAGCATCCCAACCGCCCGCGGGAGTGGCCACGTTAATGGCGTCCTCGGGCTGGCCTTCCGGTGCGAAAGTCTGGACCGCCAGCCTGGCCGCGGCCAGCGACTGCGGATCGAGGCGCTTGGCGATGTCATCGCGCTTGCGGCCGGCATCGACGTCGCCCTGGGAGGCGGCGAGGCTGAACCACTTGAAGCTCTCGGCGAGGTTCTGTTCGACGCCGATGCCGCGGGCATAGAGGATGCCGAGATTGAACTGGCTGTCGGCGACGCCCCGATCGGCTGCCCTGCGGAACCAGTACGACGCGCTCTTGTAGTTGGCGCCCTTGGTGCCGCCGTCGGCATCGAGCACGGCGAGATTGTGCATCGCCTTGGCGTTACCACGGTCGGCGGCGAGCACGTAATAGCGGCGGGCGACGTCTAGATCCTTCTTCGCGCCGAGGCCCTTCTCGAACAGCGCGCCCAGGCGGAACATGGCCGGCACGACATTGGCCTGCGCCGCGCGGTCATACCACTTGGCGGCTTCGTCGTAGTTCTGCGCTACGCCCTTGCCTTCGGCATAGCGGACGCCGATTTCGAACGCAGCAGAGGCGTCGCCCTTGAGCGCCGCGTTGCGCAACGCGGTGCTGCCGATGGTCTCGGGCAGGCGCTCGCCGGCGGGGATCGAGGCTGTGGTGATCTTCTGACCGCTCGACGGCAACACCGGCCCGGCGGCACTGGCCTGCGGCGCGGCAATGCTGCCGGTCACATCGGGCGACACATATGGCACAGGCGCGGCCTGTGGCACTGGCTGCGGCGCAGGCTCGACGGCGGCGGGCGGCGGTGCGATCAGCGACTGCTTGCCGATCGGGGTGGGTGATGTCATCGACGGGGTGGCAGGCACCGGAGCGGCGGGCTTGGTCAGGGCCTCGGCCGGCTCGGGCGCGTTCAGCTGCAGCGGCGGTGCCGAGTGAATATTCTCGGCCACCGGCGCCGGCGAGCCGCTGTCCAGCAGCGTCATCGCCATCTTGAACGAGCCGAGCACGATCACGACCACGCTGGCGCCGACCAGCAGCGAGCGGATCTTCGAGCCGATCGTGGAGGATGACTTTTCGCTATCGGCGAGCTGCGGCCCAGGTCTGGTGGCCTTCGATTTGTCGGCCCTGGATTTGTCAGACCTCGATTTGTCGTTGCCGGTTGCGGCTGCAGCCTGTGCGGCGCGGCGTGCGGCAGCAATGAAACTCGACGCGGTGGCCTGTTCGGGGGCATCGACGGCGATTTCGCTGATCGCGTCTTCCGACGCGGCGATGCGTTCGGATGGCGATGCGCCGCGGCCCTGCGGACGCGTGCCGGGTTCGAGCGGATGATCTGGTGGCAGCGCCGGGTCAACCATCGGGCGCGGCGACGGACGCTCAGCAGCGGATGCAGACTGCGCGACTGGCTTTGGCGCGGGCGGAGGATCGAGAATGTCGCTGATCGCCTTCGGCATCGGGAAGGCCGATGCCGGTTCATGCGAGATCGCAGTTGCCGCGAAGTCGCGCGGCGCGGCATCGAAGTGAACCTGCGGCGGACGCACCTCGACCTGCGACGGCGCAGCCTGTGGCTTCACCGGATTGGGCATCTGCGGGCGCGGCGGGGCCGGCACCGAAACGGCTGGTGCGGTCGCCGGGCGCGGGGTCGGAGCGGGTGTTGCAACGGGCGCGGATTGCTTGGCAGGCGCGGCGCTGACGGCGCGCAGATCGCCCTCGATCCTTGCGAGGCGATCGACCACATGGCCGAGCGTCGAGTGAACGACTTCCAGCGAATCCTGCGTGTGACGGTCGGTTTCCGACTGGCTGAAGCGCATGTCGGAGAGTTCGCGCTTGATCGTGTCGACCAGGCCGGGATCGATCGATGACGCCTTGCTGCGGGGATTGTCCAGCGCGGCGAACAGCGACTGCTGGCGTTCGAGATGGCGCAGGATGTCCTGCAGCCCGTCCTCGACACGGCCGAGATTGTTGCCGCGCGTATCGGTGATGCTCTCCATCCGCTCGAGCAGATAGGAGACGCGCTGTTCGAGATGCGCGAAGGCCGACGAGGAGTCGTTGCCGACCGGCATATGGTCGAGACGCTCGGACAGCGTCCGCAATGCCGTTTCCAGATGATCCGAGCTCGCCATGACGGCCGGGCGCTCGCGATTTTCCAGGGCTGCCGTCAGCGTCATGATGCGCGCCTCGAGCGCGGCAAATGAATCGCTGTTGTCGGCGCGTGCGAGCTGATCGACCTTCGACGACAGCGTCTGCAGGTCGTCGCTGAGACGGCCGAGCGCTTCGTTGGAAGCGACGTTGGACACGATGGCGCGCAGCGCGGTGATCGCGCCCTGCAGCTGCTCCATGGTACCGGGATCGTTGCTCGAGCGCACGATCAAGTCGATCTTGCCGCCGAGATTACGGATCGCCTCGTCGAAGCCGGCCAGCTGTTCGGCCGGCGTCAGCGTGGTCAGCGTCTTGTGGATGTCGGCCAGTGCGCGTTCGAGATTGGCCAGCACATCGCCATCGATGCCGCTGTGGCGGTTGTCGTCGATGCGGCGGCCGAGTTCACGGATCTCGTTCTCGATTGATTCAATCGCGCGGCGCGGCATCGCTTCGGTGATGACGTTGCGGATGTCGGCGAGCTCGCCGCGGAAAGCCGCGATCGACTGCTCGATATTGTTGTCCGGGCGCTGCAGCGCATCGATCTTTGTGGTGATCTGGAACAGCTGCCGTTCCAAACCAGACATATCCGGCATGAAGCTCTGCGGCGGCGCGGCGGGCTGCGCATAAGGCGGCTGTACGAAGGACGGCGCAATTGGCGGCGCGCTGCGCGGGGCCATCCGCGGCGTGCCGTCGAGTTCGCCCTGACGGGCGGCGATCTCGGCGATGGCGAAGTCCAGCGAGAACGGATCGATCGGCGGCGAGGCGCTATAGACCTGATTGGCGGCACGCTCGACCATATCGATGCGCGGCTGTTGCGGCGGCGCGGGGCGATATGCGGGCTCGCTGATCTGCGATAAACGCGCGTCAAGCCGCGAGATCGCATCATTGAGCTGGCGCGCGACGCCGGGCTCGCTGCTGCGTTGTGCAGGCTTCGAGAACAATTCGATCTGCCGGGCAATGGCATCGAGCCGCTCGTGGATTTCGACGACATCGGCAGCGTCGCGCTGCGGCAGCGCTGCACGCGGGGTAAGGGGGCGTTCCTGGTCGCGAGGGCGTGCATTGGGCGAGTTGTAGCGCGGGGGAGCTTCGCCGATGGTCGAGTTCAGCCAGTCGCCGAGCGACATGCCGGCACGGCGCGCCGCAGCTTCGGCCCGCTCGCGAACCGATGGCTCAATCCCGTCAACACTCCACGATACGCGCGAATTCATGCTTTGGTCCGGTTCCGAGCTTGACGCCCACCAGCGCCTGCAGCCTCCCCCGCGCGTCCCATTGTGAAGACAATCGTAACGTGCGCGGGTCGTCTGCCTCTGATCCGGACTTTTCAGGGTTAGGGTAAATAACGAGTTAAGGATCGGGCTCGGCCAGCCTTAAAAGTTAACTCGCTGATACACTTGCGCCGATTTGCAGGTAGGATCGGATGTCTCTGGCTTTGGCGTCAGCGCGTAAACAGCGCACTCAAATCGTCGACATCCAGTTCGGTGATGGCGCTGTGGCGCGGATCCATCACCGCGGACTGGCCGATATAGGCCCAATAGAGAAACTCGGCGCGGGGCAGTGCCCGCTGGCTTTCCACCCCGGCCTCAATCAACCATTTCGCCATATAGCCGACCCGCCTCGCATCCACCGAGGCGACCATTTTGGCGACGTCTGTGTCGGTCGAGGCCATGGCGCGGATGGCACGATCCAGGCTGCGATCTTCGTTGAAAGCGAGCTTCATCAGGTGGGTCAGACGTGCGGCGCCAGCGACCGAGGCGTCGATCCCCTCGATCACCTGATCGGTCGTCCGCTCCTGCCAGCGCTGCAGAAGCTGTAGTCGAAATTCAGATATGTCTTTGAAATGCCAATAGAAACTTCCGCGTGACACGTTTAGGCCGGTGGCCAGTGCGCCGACCTTCAGCGCGTCGGCGCCTTGCCGCGCGAGGATCCTCAGCCCGTGATCGAGCCAGGCCGAGCGCGTCAGGCGGTCTTTGGTCAGTTGGTCATCCATTCCCCGACCATACACATGTGTATTGACGAAATCCACGCTCTGGCGTTAACGTCCATGCAGAAGTGTATGGAGCGGCACTGGCCGAACAGTGCCCGATGCGGGAGGGAGAGCCGATGAGCGTGAGCGGCCTCGATAGATGGTACAGCTTCATGCGGTCTCATGATCGGGCGATGCTGTGGGACCTGCTGCATCCGGACGCCGTGTTCGAAAGCCCGGTCGTGCATGCGCCGCAGCGGGGCCGTGAGATCGTGTTCAAGTATCTGACGACTGCAGAGAAAGTGCTGGGTGGCCCCGGCTTCGCCTACAAAGGCGAATGGCGCAGCGACAACGGCGCGGTGCTCGAATTCGAGAACGAGATCGAAGGCATCAAAATCAATGGCGTCGACATGATCACCTTCGCCGATGATGGGCGCATTACCCACTTCAAGGTGATGGTCAGGCCGCTCAAGGCCATCAACCTGTTGCACCGGTTGATGGGCGAGGAATTGGCGCGGCAATGAGCCGCCAGCCGCTTGCTTCATCTCCGATAACAATTGCGTAAATCTGACACGGCGGCGCCGTATCATCCGATCAATCGAATTCAAACCGAGAGAATTCCATGCCCAGCTACAAAGCCCCGCTCGAAGACGTCGGCTTCCTGCTCAACGACGTGTTTCAGTTCGATCGCTACAACAATCTGCCCGGCTTTGCTGACGCGTCCGCCGATGTGCGCGAAGCGATTCTGGGCGAAGCCGCCAAGCTCAGCGAAGAAGTGCTGCAGCCGCTGAATCGTGTCGGCGATCTCGAAGGCTGCAAGCGCAATGACGACGGCAGCGTGACGACGCCGAAAGGCTTCAAGGAAGCCTACAAGCAGGTCGCCGAAGGCGGCTGGCTCGGCCTCTCGGCTCCCGCTGAATTCGGCGGCCAGGGCCTGCCGGTGACGCTGTCGCAGACCGTCGCCGAATTTCAGATCTCCGCCAATATGGCGTTCTCGATGTATGGCGGCCTGACCATGGGCGCGACCGCAGCACTCATCGTGCACGGCAAGACGGAGCAGAAGTCGATGTTCCTGCCGAAGATGGTCGCCGGCGAATGGACCGGCACCATGAACCTCACCGAGCCGCATTGCGGCACGGATCTGGGTCTTTTGCGCACCAAGGCCGCGCCGCAGGCGGACGGTAGCTACAAGATTTCCGGCACCAAGATTTTCATCTCGGCCGGTGAGCACGATCTTGCCGACAATATCATCCATCTGGTGCTGGCCCGCATCGAGGGCGCACCAGCCGGCATCAAGGGCGTGTCGCTGTTCGTCGTGCCGAAGTTCATGGTCAATGCCGATGGATCGATCGGCGCACGCAACGGCGTGATGTGTGGCTCGATCGAGCACAAGATGGGCATCCACGGCAATTCCACCTGCGTGATGAATTACGACGGCGCCACCGGCTGGCTGATCGGCGAAGAGAACAAGGGCATGCAGGGCATGTTCGTGATGATGAACGAAGCCCGTCTCGGTGTTGCCGTGCAGGGTCTCGCGCAGTCCGAAGTCGCCTATCAGAATGCGGTTGCCTATGCGAAGGATCGCCTGCAGGGCCGCTCGCTGACCGGGCCGAAGTCGCCGGACAAGCCGGCCGATTCGATCATGGTTCATCCGGACGTGCGCCGCACGCTGCTCACCATCCGCGCCTTCAACGAAGCCGCCCGTGCCATGGTGGTGTGGACCGCGCTGAAGAGCGACGTCGCGCATCGTTCCGACGATCCGAAGGAGCGTCAGGCGGCTGACGATCACATGGGCCTGATGACACCGGTGCTGAAGGGTGTTTTGACTGACGGCGGTTTTGCCAACGCGGTCTCAGCGCAGCAGATGTTCGGTGGTCACGGCTATATCGCCGAATGGGGCATGGAGCAGTTCGTGCGCGACGCGCGCATTGCCATGATCTATGAAGGTGCCAACGGCATCCAGGCACTCGATCTGGTCGGCCGCAAGCTGCCGCGCGATGGCGGCCGTGCCGCGATGGCGTTCTTCGGCGAGGTCGGCGCATTTGCGAAGGAGCATGGCGCCGACGAAGCCATGAAGCCTTACATCGATCCGCTCTCGAACGCGCTCGGTCATCTGCAGCAGGCGACCATGTGGCTGATGAACAATGCCATGATGAAGCCCGACAACGCCGGTGCCGGCGCCACCGATTACATGCAGCTGTTCGGCCTCACGGCCTTCGCCTATATGTGGGCGAAGATGGCCAAGGTCGCGCAGGACAAGATTGCCACTGATGGCGCGACACCTTATCTGACGACGAAGCTGGTCACCGGCCGCTTCTTTATGGAGCGGATGTTGCCCGAAACCGCACTCCATCTCGCCCGCATCCAGACCGGAAGCGCGACGACGATGGAGCTTCCTGCGGAAGCGTTCTGAGACTAATAAGTACTCCGTCATCACCAATACACGCCGTCATTGCGAGCGCAGCGAAGCAATCCAGAAAGCCACAAGCGAAGACTGGATTGTTTCGTCGCAAGTGCTCCTCGCAATGACGAGCCGATAGATCAACTATCCGACAACCGGGAGAGAATGAATGCCCGAGGCATATATCTACGATCACGTTCGCACGCCGCGCGGCCGCGGCAAGGCCGATGGTTCGCTGCATGAGGTGACCGCGCTGGCGCTCGCCACTGCGCCGCTGAAGGCGCTCAAGGAGCGCAACAACCTGCAGCCGGGCACTATCGATGACGTCATCCTCGGCGTGGTCGATCCGGTCGGCGAGGCCGGCGGCGATATCGCGCGCATGGCTGCGCTGTCGGCCGGCTATGGCAACGACGTCCCGGGCATCCAGATCAACCGGTTCTGTGCTTCCGGCCTCGACGCTGTGAACTTCGCCGCGGCGCAGATCATGTCTGGCCAGCACGACATGACCATCGGCGGCGGCGCTGAGAGCATGAGCCGCGTCGGTATCGGCGCGGCTGGTGGTGCCTGGCCGGTCGATCCCTCGATCGCTGTGCCCGCCTATTTCATGCCGCAGGGCGTGTCGGCGGATCTGATCGCGACCAAATACGGTTTCTCCCGCGACGACGTCGATGCCTATTCGGTGCAGAGCCAGCAGCGCGCTGCCAAGGCCTGGGACGAAGGTCGCTTCAAGAACTCGGTCATTCCAGTGAAGGACATCAACGGCCTCACCATTCTGGCCAAGGACGAGCATATGCGTCCGTCCACGACGATGCAGTCGCTGGCCGCGCTGCAGCCGTCCTTCGTGACGATGGCGCAGATGGGCGGCTTCGATGCGGTGGCGATCCAGTCGCATCCGGAAATCGAAGGCGTCAACTACGTCCATCACGCCGGCAACTCGTCGGGTATCGTCGATGGCGCTGGCGCCGTGCTGCTCGGCAGCGAGGCGGCCGGCAAGAAGGCGGGCTTGAAGCCGCGCGCGAAGATTCGCGCCTTCGCTAATATCGGCTCCGAGCCGGCGATGATGCTCACCGGTCCGGTGGACGTCACCAAGAAGGTGCTGGAGCGTTCCGGCATGAAGCTGTCGGACATCGATCTGTTCGAGCTCAACGAAGCCTTCGCCTCGGTGGTGCTGCGCTTTATCCAGGCCTTCGATATCGACAATGAGAAAATCAATGTCTGCGGCGGCGCCATCGCCATGGGCCATCCGCTCGGCGCCACCGGCGCGATGATCCTCGGCACTGTGCTGGACGAACTCGAGCGCACCAACAAATCGACGGCCCTCGTCACCCTCTGCATCGGCGGCGGCATGGGCACCGCCACCATCATCGAACGCGTGTAAGGAGCGGCCAACATGACCTTCAAAAATTTCAAGGTTGAGACCGACGCCGATGGCATCGCGCTCGTCACCTGGGACATCTCCGGCCGTTCGATGAACGTGCTCGACGTCGCGACCATCGAGGAACTCGGCGCCATCGTCGATCAGACCACTGCGGATGCCGCCGTGAAGGGCGTCGTCATCACCTCCGGCAAGGAAGCTTTCTCGGCCGGTGCCGATCTGTCGATGCTGGAAGGCATGGGCAAGGTGTTTGCCGAGACCAGGGCAGCCAAGGGCGAGGAAGCCGCGCAGCAGATGCTGTTCGACGAGAGCCGCAAGCTGTCGCTGACACTGCGCAAGATCGAGACCTCCGGCAAGCCATGGGTCGCGGCCATCAACGGCCTCGCGCTCGGCGGCGCATTCGAACTGACGCTGGCCTGCCACTATCGCGTTGCTGCGGAAAATCCGAAGACGCGTCTGGGTCTGCCTGAAATCAAGGTCGGCTTGTTCCCAGGTGGCGGTGGCACCCAGCGCCTCGCGCGTATGCTGCAGCCGCAAGACACGATGCAGATGCTGCTCAAGGGCGAAGCGATCAATCTCGTCAAGGCGAAGGCGATGGGCATCGTCGGCGCGGTGGTACCATCACCCGATCTCATCTCGGCCGCGAAGGAGTGGATCAAGGCTGGCGGCAAGGCTGTCGCGCCTTGGGACGAGAAGGGCTTCAAGCTGCCCGGCGGCCCCGTCTATTCCAAGCAGGGCATGATGATGTTCCCCGCTGGTAATGCGATCTATCGCCGCGAGACCTTCGACAATTATCCGGCGGCCCGCGCGATCATGCAGTGCGTCTATGAAGGCCTGCAGTTGCCGATGGATGCGGCGCTGCGCGTCGAGTCCCGTCAGTTCGCGCATATCCTGCAGACCAAGGAAGCGGCGGCGATGATCCGCAGCCTGTTCCTGTCGATGCAGGAGCTCAACAAGGGTGCGCGTCGTCCGCAGAACGTGCCGCCGACCAAGGTCAAGAAGCTTGCCGTCATCGGTGCCGGCTTCATGGGCGCATCAGTCGGCTTCGTCTCGGCGCGCGGTGGCATGGACGTGGTGCTGATCGACCGCGACCAGGCCAGTGCCGACAAGGGCCTCGGTCATTGCATCGCGGCCATCGATGGCCTGATCGCCAAGGGCCGCGCCAAGGAGGCCGACAAGACCGCTTTGATGGCGAAGATCACTGCAACCGCTGACTTCGACGTCATCAAGGACTGCGATCTCGTCATCGAGGCCGTGTTTGAGGATCGCGCCGTGAAGGCCGAGATCTACAAGAAGGTGCAGCCGTTGCTGAAGGAAGGCGCGATCATCGCGTCGAACACCTCAACGCTGCCGATCAACTCGCTGGCCGAAGAGTTCTCCGACCAGTCCAAGTTCATCGGCATTCACTTCTTCTCGCCGGTCGAGAAGATGATGCTGGTGGAGATCATCGTCGGCAAGAACACCGGCGATGTCGCGCTCGCCACCGCGCTCGACTACGTTCGCGTCATCGGCAAGACGCCCATTGTCGTCAATGACTCCCGCGGCTTCTTCGCCAATCGCTGCGTGCTGCGTTTTACGGCCGAGGGCCTGGAAATGCTGCTCGAAGGCGTGCCGCCGGCGATGATCGAGAACACCGCCAAGATGGCCGGCATGCCGGTCGGGCCGCTGTCGCTGTCGGACGAGATCGCGCTCGATCTGGTGCTGAAGATCATGAAGGCCACCGAAGCCGATCTGGGTTCGCAGGCCGTCGATCAGGCGCAGAAGAAGCTGATCGTCGAGATGGTGGAGAAGCAGGAGCGCTTCGGTCGCAAGAACGGCAAGGGCTTCTACGAGTATCCGCCGAAGGGCAAGGGCTCGAAAGCTCTCTGGAAGGGCATAGCCCCACTGCTGCCGAAACCGGTCGATCCCGATACGCTCGATGTCGAGGAGCTGAAACAGCGTTTCCTGGTGGTGCAGGCGGTAGAAGCCGCGCGTACCGTCGAGGATCACGTGATCGTCGATCCGCGCGAGGCCGATGTCGGCTCGATCCTCGGCTTCGGCTTCGCGCCGTTCACCGGCGGTACGCTGAGCTATATCGACTTCATGGGCACCAAGAAGTTCGTCGAGCTCTGCCACAAGCTTGAAGCCAAATACGGCTCCCGCTTCACCCCGCCGAAGCTGCTCGAAGAGATGGCCGCCAAGGGCGAGACCTTCTACGGCCGCTTCCCGCCGAAGAAACTCGCGGCGGCGTAGTCGATAGCACGGACCGTAATGCTCCCTCCCCCCAGGGCGACGCGAAGCTTCGCTAGGCGGGGGAGGGTCGGGGAGAGGGGTGTCCAGAACTCGGGCGTCGCGATTTGCGGCCACCCCTCTCCCTAACCCTCTCCCGCAAGGGAGAGGGGACGACAGCGCCAAGTCTATCATGTGGTGATCAACGCGGCATCCAACACAAACAAAAAGGGCCGGATCAATGATCCGGCCCTTTCGTATTTCAGCGCGATGCCAGCAGCTTACGCCGCCTTCATCAGGCCTTCCTTCTCCAGCGCGGCCTGCACCTGCGGGCGGGCAGCGACGCGGTCCTTGTAGGTCATCAGGTTCTTGAATTCGGAGAGATCGATGCTCATCCGGTCGGCCCATTTCAGCATGACGAACAGATAGCCGTCAGCGACGCTGAAATCCTTGCCCAGCAGGTAGTCCTTACCTGCGAGCTGGCCATCGAGATATTTGAACTTGCCCATCAGGCGGGTCTTGAAGAAGCCCTTCACTTCGTCATCGAACACCGGCTGGAACAACGGGCTGAAGTTCTTGTGCAGCTCGCCGTTGATGAAGCCAAGATACTCCTGCAGCTGACGGCGCGCATCGCTGCCATTGGCGGGCGCCAGATTTTTGGCAGCAGCCTGGTCGGCGATGTACTGCACGATAACCGGACCTTCGGTCACGAGCGCACCGCTGTCGAGGCCGAGGGCTGGCACCTGGCCCTTGGGGTTGATGGCGAGATAGTCGTCGCCATTTTCCAGCTTCTTGGCTTTGAGGTCGACCTTCACGAGATCGTAAGGCAGGCCGGCTTCGAGAAGTGCGATATGAGGCGAGAGCGAACAGGCGCCTGGCGAATAATACAGCTTCATCGAAAATTCCTCCCTGAGGACATTGGTTTAACCACGAGGGTGACTAAATGCATATGCATGAAAGAGTCAAGATTGATGCAGCTGCATCAAGTGGGCTAGGGTGCCGCCACCATTTGGACTGAGCCATGAAACGTAAACCTTCCACCGAGGCGACAGCCGCCTGGATCCGCCTGATGCGAATCCAGAGCCGGGTGCTGGACGGCGTCGAGCAGGACCTCAAGCGCGCCGGTTTTCCGCCGCTCGCATGGTACGACGCGTTGGCCGAGCTGTCGCGCTCGCCGACCGGCGAGATGCGCCCGGTCGAGCTCGAAAAGCAGATGCTGATACCGCAATATTCGACATCGCGGCTGATCGATCGTCTGGTCGACGAAGGTCTGGCTGCACGCCGCGAATGCAAGATGGACAAGCGCGGCCTGTTCGTCGAGATCACGGCTGCCGGGCGCGAGTTGCACAAGAAGATGGGCTGCGCCTATTCAACGGCGATCGAGAAACATGTCGGCTCGAAACTGTCCGACGCAGATGCAGCAAAACTGTGCGGCCTGCTCGACCGGCTCGGCTGCGCGTGCCAAGAAGCGGCATCGACAGTGACATCGCCGGCCGCCAGAGACGCCGCGCCGGCGCGATGAACCTTAAATTTTTGCCTGCGTTCGCGACCCGCACGGGCCGCGGGCGTTCCCGACACCGCGCGCAACAGATTGCAGCGCCTTTCATTCGGAATTTCCATGGCGCGTGACCAAATCGATATGACGCCGCTGCAGTCGCGCGACGAACTCGTGGCGTGGCTGGCGGCGGGCGTGAAGCCGCCATCGGAATTCCGCATCGGCACCGAACACGAGAAGACGCCGTTCACGCTCGCCGGTCACAATCCCGTGCCTTACGAAGGCCCGCGCGGCATCGGCGCGGTGCTCGACGGCATGAAGCATCTGCTCGGCTGGGAGCCGATCATGGAAGCCGGCAATATCATCGGCCTCTATGACGTTACCGGCGGCGGCGCAATCTCGCTCGAGCCCGGCGGCCAGTTTGAATTGTCGGGCGCGCCGGTGGAGACAGTTCACCAGACGCAGTCCGAACTGATGGCGCATCTGGCGCAGGTGCGCGAAGTGGCGACGCCGCTCGGCATCGGCTTTCTGGGTCTCGGTCTTACGCCGTCGTGGTCGCGCGCGCAGATTCCGGTGATGCCCAAGGGCCGCTACAAGATCATGACCAATTACATGCCCAAAGTGGGCCAGTACGGTCTGGACATGATGTACCGGACCTGCACGGTGCAGACCAATCTCGACTTCTCCTCGGAAGCGGACATGGTCAAGAAGCTGCGCGTCTCCGTTGCGCTGCAGCCGATCGCGACTGCCTTGTTCGCCAATTCGCCGTTCACTGAGGGCAAGCCGAACGGCTTCCTGTCGTTCCGGTCCGAAGTCTGGCGCGACACCGACAATGCCCGCTCCGGCATGATTCCGTGGGCGTTCGAAGACGGCATGGGCTTCGAACGCTGGGTCGATTACGCGCTGGATGTTCCCATGTATTTCGTCAAGCGCGGCGATACCTATATCGATGTGTCCGGTTCGTCGTTCCGCGACTTCTTCGCGGGCAAGAACGAAAAGATACCCGGCGAGCGTCCCACTCTCTCGGATTGGGCCAATCATCTTTCGACGATTTTCCCGGAAGTCCGCCTGAAGCGTTATCTCGAAATGCGCGGCGCCGATGGAGTGCCGTCGGATCGTTTGCCGGCGCTGTCGGCGTTCTGGGTCGGATTGCTTTATGACAACAGCGCCCTCGATGCCGCCTGGGACATCGTCAAGAACTGGACTGCGGCGGAGCGACAGGCATTGCGCGACGACGTGCCGAAGTTGGGCTTCAAGGCGAAGATCAAGGATCGGTATCTGTTCGAAATCGCCAAAGAGTGTCTGTTGCTGGCCCATGGCGGCCTGCGCCGGCGCGGCAAGCTCGACGCGCACGGCCGCGATGAGTCCCACCATCTGGAGGCACTCGATCGGATACTGGATTCCGGCAAGACTCCGGCCGAGCAGATGCTCGACAGGTTCCATGGCGCCTGGGGTGGCTCGGTGGCGCCAGCCTATAAGGAATACTGCTTCTAGATCAGCGGCTTGGCGAAGCTGAAAATCCGTTCATCAGCGGTACAGGTGACCGGCGTTCCAATGGCGTCCTTCTTACGCCGTTTGCAAACCGCTGAAAGTCATCCTGCATGCCGAGGAACCTGTTCAGAGCGTGTCTGACAGCCCTCGCCATGCTGTTGGTCGCAGCCGTTACGCCCGCTCAGGCGCAAACCAATTTCGATCGTCCCGGCGGTGATTATTCGCGCTCGGTCTCACTGTCCGGCGATCCCGCCGAATGCGCGCTGATCTGCGAGCGCGACAAGAAGTGCCGTGCCTGGAGCTTCAACTATCCGAGCGACAATTCCGAAAATGCAGTTTGCTGGCTGAAAGACAAGGTGCCGCCGCGGGTCGAGAGCTATTGCTGCGTCTCCGGCGTGCGTGGCGCCGGCGTCATAGAACCGCGCACCGGTCCGGTGGAAACCTCGACTGATCGTTTTGGCGGCGACTATCGCTCGTTCGAGATCAAGAACGACGACAAGGCCGAGCACGGCGATGCCTGCCGCGATGCCTGCCAGGGTGACAATAAATGCCGCGCCTGGACCTTTGCGCGGCCCGGTTATGCCGGCAAGAATGCGCGCTGCTTCCTGAAGAACGACATCAAGCCGCCGCGGCGAAAACCGGGTTTCATCTCGGGCGTTGTGAGGTAGCATTCCAGCAATAAAGGGGGTTGAGCCATGACGCGTCTCCTGCACGCACTGACATGCGCTGGATTACTGATTGCTGTTACGACGGTCGCCGCCGTCGCCCATCACGGTTGGGGCAGCTACGACGCTGCCAATCCGGTCACCGTGAACGGTCCTGTCGAAAACAGCAAATTCGAGAACCCGCACGCGACGATCGTGATCAAGGGGGCCGACAAGGCCTGGACTGTCACTCTTGCGCCGACCTCCCGCATGACGGCGCGCGGGGCGTCTGCCGATATCGTGGCTGTCGGCAAGACCGTCTCGGCCTTCGGCTATCCATCCACCGTCGACAAGGACGAGATGCGCGCCGAACGCATCACCGTGGACGGCAAGACCTACGAATTGCGATAGCGCCGGCTCATGACTGAGGGCGCACCCGCGATCTTCATGGCGATGGAAGCGTCCGCAATTGGCGCTGCGATCCGGCAATCGCGCTGGCTCTATATGTCCGCCAATATCGGTCACATCGTCGCGCTGATGTTCTTCGCCGGTGCCATTGCGGTGATGGATGTCCGGCTCGCGGGCGGGTTAGCTGCAACGGCGCCCGGTCCGCTGCTGCGCAGGGCACGCCGTTTTGCCATTGCCGGATTTCTCGGCCTCGTGCTCACCGGCGGCATTCTGTTTACCGCCGAAGCGAGTCATGTGGTGCTGAACCGCGTGTTTCAGATCAAGGCGGCTCTGATCGCGCTGGGCTTGCTCAATGTCGTCTGGGTCGAGGCGATCATCATGCCGAGGATCGCCGCGTTGCCGCCGCTGTCACCGATGCCTGCGGGCGCGCGGCAAGGCGCGCTGGCGTCAATCGCCATCTGGTTCGCGGTCGCCATATGCGGCCGCGCAATTGCTTATTTCTGACGGGAAGAGCCTTCGGTCTCGAACGCCTTGCGCGCAGCTTTCGAGGCCAGCGCCAGCCACTGTCGCCGCAACAGCGGTTCGACCAGGGCGCGCTTCGCCTTGGAGAGGCGGATCAACACCATCGGATAATCGCGATAGTGATCGGTGAAATAGAAGATATTCGGTTCGTTCTCGACGAGCATGTCGCGCTCGTCCCGCGGAACACCGGGCATCACCAGCGAGTCGCCGTCTTCCTTTAGTCGGACCAGCAGTTTCTTGCGCACCTTGAGAGCCGGTGTGCCGTAGGAAGTGCCATCGTCGACTTCAGGCCAAACGCGCGCGAGTGTGCGGATATCTTCGAACGTCATAGCGGCCTTGCCTCGCCGGTCATGTCGAGATGCCAAGCTTCCGGAGCGTGAAGCTTGAGTTCAGGCCACAGAGCCCGCCAGCGCGCAGATTTGGTCCGATACGCCTCTGCGGAGAAATTTGGCACCAGATTCGGGCGCACGACGAATCCACCCACGTCATCAAGTCCGGCTGGCGCGTAGACATCTACACCATTGCTGCTCAGGCCGACTTGCGTGCATCGGGTGAGAAACCGGTCGATGCCATCCGTTGCGCAAGACAAAGCAGGGTATGGCTTGCCGTGTTTCTCGGGATACCAGAGATGGACGCGGGCCTGATTGCGTACTTCGATGCGAGAGCCGGTACGGTCGGCGCACTCGCGGAAGCCGGCGATGATTCGATCTTCAGCCTCCCACGACAGATCGGGGTCGAAGTAGAACACGTCGTAGTCATTGATGCCGTAATCGACCCTGCGGCCGGTCAATACGTTCCACGCCGTTTGCGTCAGACAACCGGCGACGATCCAGGCGTCCGGGAGACCGAGTTCATTCAGCCGGCAGAGTAGCGCGTCATGGACTGGATTGCGCAGCACAGCGGAAATGAAATCTGCTGTGCGCATGCTGCTGTGCGCATGCTGCTGTCGCGGCGCTCAATGCACCCCGGTAAAGAACCGTGCCATCCGGAAACCCGATAGCCAGTTGGTCACCGGCTGGCTACGCACGCCGAGATCCCATGAGCCGACGATGGCATCGACGCGGCCGACGAGATTATCCATCGGCAGCAGGCCGACACCGCCTTGGCTTACCGGCACACGACTGTCGGCGGAGTTGTCGCGGTTGTCGCCCATCACGAACAGATGGTCAGGGGGAATGACGACTTCCGGCGTGTTGTCGAGGCGGCCGTTGTCACGCAGCTTGAAGATCGGATGCGACACGCCGCCGGGCAGGGTTTCGACATAACGATGCGCCGGTTCGGAGCCGCCGCTATCGTCTTCCGCGGCACCGATGCCGTCGGCCTTCACGGACGTCGCGACGCCATTGAGCCAGACCTGACCGCCGCGCAGTTCGACGCGGTCGCCGGGCAGGCCGATCACACGCTTGACCCAGACCTGGGAGCGGTCACCGGGCCAGCGAAACACCACGACATCGCCGCGCTTCGGCGTGGTCGCGAAGACGCGGCCGGTCTCGGGAAGGGAGACATGGATCGGTAGCGAGGCTGTTGAGTAGCCGTAGGGAAACTTTGTCGCCAGCAATGCATCGCCGATCAGCAGCGTTGGCTCCATGGAGGCCGACGGCACATAGAACGGTTCGGCGAGCGCGCCCTTGGCGACGAATACGATGCCGACAATCGCGACGATCTGTGCCAGCTGGCCGGACCAGCGCTTTGCAGTCGATGCGACGGTTGTGGTTTCCGTATCCGTGGTCACTGGCCCGTTCCTCCGATGGTCACCTTGTCCATGCGCAAAGTTGGCTGGCCGACGCCGACCGGCACGCCCTGGCCGTGCTTGCCGCAAGTTCCGATGCCGTCATCGAGCGCGAGATCGTTGCCAATCATGCTGATGCGATGCAGGTCGGTCGGACCGTTGCCGATCATCATTGCGCCCTTGAGTGGGGCGCCGATCTTGCCGTTCTCGATCTTGTAGGCCTCGGTGCACTGAAACACGTATTTGCCGGAGGTTATGTCGACCTGGCCGCCGCCGAAGTTCACCGCATAGATGCCGTTCTTCACCGAGGCGAGGATTTCCGCGGGATCGCGCTGGCCGGCCAGCATGTAAGTGTTGGTCATGCGCGGCATCGGCACATGGGCATAGCCTTGACGGCGTCCGTTGCCGGTTGGCTTCATGCCCATCAGGCGCGCGTTCTGGCGGTCCTGCATGTAACCGACCAGGATGCCGTCCTCGATCAGCGTTGTGCGATTGGTCGGCGTGCCTTCGTCGTCGATCGACAGCGAGCCGCGGCGCGACGAGATCGTGCCATCATCGACGACGGTCACGCCCTTGGCGGCAACCTGCTGACCCATCAGACCGGCGAAAGCCGAGGTCTGCTTGCGGTTGAAATCGCCTTCGAGTCCGTGGCCGACGGCTTCATGCAGCATCACGCCGGGCCAGCCGGGGCCGAGCACCACATCCATTTCGCCGGCAGGGGCCGGGATCGATTCCAGGTTCACCAGCGCCTCGCGCAGCGCGCCGTCGGCTGCCGTGCGCCACGAACCGCTCTCGATGAAGCGCGCATAGCCCTCGCGGCCGCCATAGCCCTTCGAGCCGCTTTCCTGCCGATCACCCTGACCGGCGACGACGGAGATATTCACACGGACCAGCGGACGGATGTCGCGATAGCTCTCGCCGTCCGGGCGCAGGATTTCGACCACCTGCCAGGTGGCGCCGAGGGAGACCGAGACCTGACGGACGCGCGGGTCCTTGTCGCGCACATAGGCGTCGATTTCGGCCAGCAGCTTGACCTTGGCCTCGAAGCCCGGCGCGTCCAGCGGATTGTCGTCACTATAGAGCCGCACATTGGTGTGCGAGGGGGCTGCGGCAAAGGTACCGGCATAGCCGCCACGGACCGCATTGACCGCATCAGCCGCACGGATCAGCGCCGGGATCGAGACATCGGAGGAATGCGCATAGCCGACCGCATCGTCCTTGACGGCGCGAAGGCCAAAACCCTGCGCGGTGTCGTAGGTCGCCTGCTTCAGCCGGCCGTTGTCGAAGCCAAGCGCCTCGGACTGGCTGTATTCAAGAAACAGCTCGCCATCGTCAGCTCCCTGAAGCCCCCGCATGAGCTCGCGGCGAACCTCGTCGCGGTCCAGATTGGCGCGGTCGATCAGGGACGTGGTGGCTGGGCTGGTCATGCAGGCTCCAATGTCAGCGGCGCGGCCCCGGCGCCAGGCGCGGGGCCACGATTTCAATTTGTAGCGACAACCCGGGGATGGGTCGCCTTACAATGGCGTAACCTGCGGCGAAACAGGCGATTCAAACCAAGATAGGTGCTGTTTTGACAAAAAGGGAGGCCTGCACATCGCCGGGGCGAGATCCTCTGGGGGCAACCGTGCCAGCCATGATGGGGCTACCTTGGAGCTATTACAAACTGCGCTCCGATGCGCCTCAGGCTGCAGTGCGGTAGACCTCCGAGCATCATCCTGTGCGAACGGTATTCCTTGCGGGACTAATCTCTTCTGGCAATTATCGCTTTTCATGGCCTCACGAACCAAATCCGCATTCCTGCAAGTCCATTCCATCATCGGCCTGGCGATCTCGCTGATCCTGGGCCTGATCGGTCTGACCGGCGCCATGCTGAGCTTCGAGGACGAAATCGTCGCTGCGTTGAACCGCGATGTGACGAAAGTCGATCCGCGGCCTGCACCTGTGCTCGGACCTGATGAGCTGGTGGCGCGGGTTCAGGCGGTGCCGGGGGCGGGCAAGGTTGGCCTCATCGTCTTTTCGAGCGAACCGGGTATCGCCGTACGTATGCGCTTTGCCCGCAGCGAGACTGGGGAACGCTCGTCGGTCTATGTCGATCCCTATGACGGCCGCGTCGTCTCGGCGATGCAGGGGGAGGGCTTCTTTGCGACGCTGCGCAACCTGCATCGCTTTCTGCTGCTGCCCGGTAACGGCAATGGCTATGGCCGTCTAATCACCGGCGTCGCCGTGCTTGGCCTGTTCGTGTTGCTGATCTCCGGGATGGTGCTGCGCTGGCCGCGCCGTGTCCGCAGCATCAAGGCCTGGATGAAGCCGAATCTGGCGATGCCCGGCCGTCCGTTTCACAGGTCGCTGCATAGCGTCGTCGGCACCTGGTTGCTGCCGGTCTATCTGGTGACCATTCTCACCGGCCTTTGGTGGTCGTTCGACTGGTACAAGGCCAGCGCGACCTGGCTGCTGTCGAGCAAGCCCGCTGCGAGTGCGCCGGCAATGCGCGCAGCAAAGGGGGGCGCCAAAGCACCTGCCGCTGATGTGCCTGCGGTTCCGTCACTCGACAAGGTCTGGTCGACGTTTCTGGTTGATCAGGGCAGCCGCTATGCGATGGCGATCATGCAGGTGCCGAACGGACCGGGCAGTGTCGTGCGTATCCGCTCGGTGGCAAAGGATGCGTCATTCGATGAAGCGCGCGATGATTTCCGCATCGATGGCGTGACCGGCCGCATGGTGTCGGCAGAGCTCTACAACGACAAGACATTCGGTGAGCGCATTCTGGCCGCGGTGCTGCACATCCACACCGGTGCATTCCTGGGGCTGCCCGGTCGCATCGTGTTCTTGCTGGCCGCGGCCTTGATGCCGCTGTTCACCGTGACCGGCTTCATCCTGTATTTCTCGCGCCGCCGCCTGCGCGCGGCATCGAAGCCCGGGCGCCGTCATGCGGTCAACCTGGTGCCCGGCGAGTAAGCCGCTCCGTTCCCGGATCAAGGATGAGTCAGGGGCGCTGCGCTCTCGTCGGAGCCGGATGAGGTCGCGGATCGGGCCTGCATCGCAGAGAAATGCGCCTGCGACCATCGGAACAGTTCGTCGAAGACCGGCCTGAGCGCTCTCGCCGATTCCGTGATTTCATATTCCACCCTCGGAGGTATCTCGGCGAAGACCGTGCGCTTGACGAGTCCGTTGGACTCGAGATCGCGCAGTTGTGTCGTCAGCATGTGTTGCGTCACATTCGGAATCGCGCGCTGCAGTTCTCCAAACCGGTGTTTGTTCTGGACCAGTTGCCAGAGGATCTCACACTTCCATTTGCCGGTAATCATCCCCAGCGCCTGATGAAAATCTTCGACTTCCCGGCCCTGCTGACATTCGGGGAGCGCGATATCGTCTGTTTTTCCATTAGTCATGTTTTTCATACTATCTCAGAAAAAGCATTCTACTTGTCTTCTTCATCTTACTGCCGAAATTTGTGCTTCGAAAGCGCGCCGTGGATCTGAAGCAGACTTTGCCGTCAGCCGCGCCGCCGAAACCGTTTTGACCATCTTCGGAGCTGCCCATGTCATCGTCTTCCGTCACCTCGCCAGCGCCGCGGCGCTGGACCTCCATCAGTCTCTGGGCCGTCAGGGGCTTGCTCGCTCTTGCGTTTGCCGCTGCGGGGACTGCCAAGCTTTACGGCGTGCCGCTGCTCGTCGAGGAGTTCGAACATATCGGTCTTGGGCAATGGTTCCGCTATCTGACCGGCGCGCTCGAAATCCTCGGAGCGGTCCTGATCATCATTCCGTCAACGGTCGCGTTTGGCGCGGCCCTCCTGTGCTGCATCATGATCGGTGCGATTTTCACGCATGTGTTTGTCATTGGTGGTTCGCCGATTCCGGCGATCGTGCTGCTCGCATTGAGCGGTATCGTGGCTTACGCCAAGCGCAGCATGATCCTCAGGTAGCTAGTGCTCATCGCTCTCATCCGGCCATCCACGGATTGCCGTTGGGAAAAGCCGAACGTTTCAGTGTGCTCGAGTGCAAGTGATGAGTTCAATGCGGAGTTATAGCGGCAAGGCTTTGGCCACGGTGGCGTTCGGTCTGGCGTTTGCGGCACCGTTATTCGTCACGCTGGCTTTGACGGATGCAGGGTCCGCCATTTCAAAGCCGTGGGCGCCGGAGACGAAGCCTGCGGCGGCCAAGACACATCGTCTCGTACTGCAGATCAACACTGACGACCCGACCGTCATGAGAGCGCTGATTTCGACGTCGCTGAACCTTCCGAAATACTACCGGGAGACGAAGCAGGACTTCTCGATCGAAATCGTCGCTTACAACGCCGGCATTCATATGTTTCGAGTGGACACGTCGCCGGTCAAGGAACTGCTGAAGGTCGTTCAGGCCCTGACCCCTGACATTCGCTTTGTGGTCTGCGAAGCGACCAAGCTCGGCATGGAGCGCAGCGAGGGCCATCCGATTTCGTTTATCGACAATGTCCAGATGGTTCCGAGCGGGCCTGGACGGATCATCGAGCTACAGGAAGCGGGTTGGTCCTATATCCGATCCTGAGCGGCACGCTTCGCTACCCTATTTGATGCCCATCGGAGGCTGGACCGTGACAACACCGCACCGCGGACGGGCTATTGCTCGCTCGCCAATCTCGCGACGTACGCTGCTCAAAGGGGCATTGGCCACGACGGCCGCATTGGCGGCGGGGGGCGCTGCCGTGGATGCGCGGCCAGATGGGCCGCCGCCCTTTGGCACCACCCGGCATCAGTTCACTGTCATCCGGGGAGCGCGGCCGATCCCGTCCGTTGCGGTGCCTCGCCTAGTTGGCAAGCCGGTTGATCTGACCGCGTTTCCAGGAAAGGTCGTTCTGGTCAATTTCTGGGCGACATGGTGCCCGGCCTGCAAGACCGAGTTGCCGATCCTTGATCGGCTTCAGGATATCGAGACGCGCGCAAATCTGCAGGTGATCGCGATCGCCACCGATCGCGCGGACGTCGCTTCGTTCGCGCGCAACCTGAAGCTGAGACATCTCGATGTCGGTATCGAGCCTGGTGGACTGGTCGCACGTGCCGGCGAGGTTGCCGCTCCGGATACCCCGTTCAGCCTCTATGCGATGCCTATCTCATATCTGATCGGGACGACGGGGCAGGTCGAGGGATATCTTGCAGGGGAGGCCGACTGGACATCTGAAGATGCCCGGCGATTGCTGGACTATTACAGAGGGCGTGGTTCCGGCTAATGCTGCCGGGTTCAAAGCCTATGGCAGCTTGTCGTAACCCTCGCCGATGCCGTTGAGGCTGAGCGGGAAGCCGATGCCTTCTTCGGGCGTTTCGAAGATGATGAAGGTGGCGGTCTTGGCGGTGCGGAGCTGGGCGAGCAGCTTGTCGTCCATCACGACTTCGGCAACGCAGCCATTGGGCAGGCAGCGCACGAAGCCGGCGCGGCCGACATCCTGATTATCGAGCTTGAGGCCGAGGCCGGACGGCAACAGCACGCCGAGCGGCGCCACCACGCGCATCAGCTTGCTCTTCTGGTCGGCAGTCTTCAACACGATCACCGTCAGGCCGGCATTGGAGCGGTCTTCCGCCACCACGCTTTGGATCAGGGCACATTGTTCGGCCTGGGCACCGGGCGGGGTATCGCAGCGGATCTGCCAGTCGCCATGAACCGAGCGCACCGCACCCTGGGCGCTGGCGGTAGCCGGGACGGCGGCGATCGCCGCCAGGGCGAGACAACCGAGCGCCAGCCGGCGCCAGCCTGCGATCCCGCGGGCCGGGCGGTTCAGGGTCGATTTATACTGCAACTTCGAGTGCCCCATCCGGGTCGATTCCTTAGGCGGTGACGTGGTGGTCGTAGTCCAGGGCAGCACGCTTGACGCTGTCTGTCCGGAGGATTTTTCCAGACCACGGAATGATACGGCAATGACGGCGCCTTGAAGGCATCCACGGAGCCACGAAAGCGCTCGCAGGCGCGAATCAGCATCCTGCCGATCGCCTGATCTGTGCCTACATCGGACAATTCCGCTGTCAAGCACCGTTCGGCTGCCGCACGCCTGTTTATGCCTGATTTCATGCAGCAATTGCGACCTTCGTTCAATACCGCCGAATGCATTACGGGATGCGCCACTCCTGCATTGCGACAGACCGCGAATTATGGTTTGAGAGGCTAGATTTCGACGCATTCTAACAACTGCCTCCAGGCCAATCACTTGGGCGTTTTGGCAAATTGGCAGGGTGCGGATCGGGCGGCATAATTCGGCGACAGGCCGAAATGCGACAGTAAATATGGGAGCGCGAGCGGCATGAGGATGTCGAGGGGCCAGATTGGCCGCCGGTTGCTGGGGTTAGCAGTTGTTGGGGCCGGGCTTGCTTTTGGCGGTGCTGCATTCGCAGAGGTGATGGGCCAGCCCGCGCCGTGGGAATTCAAGCTGCAGGAAGCCGCCACGCCGGTGATGGAGAACATCACCTGGTTTCATAATTTCCTGCTCTGGCTGATCACCGCCATCACACTGTTCGTGCTCGTACTTCTCGTCATCGTGGTGATGAAGTTCAACTCCAAGGCCAACCCGGTCGCATCCAAGACCACGCACAACACGCTGATCGAAGTGGCGTGGACGATCATCCCGGTTCTGATCCTGGTCGCAGTTGCGGTGCCGTCGTTCCGTCTGCTGTTCCTGGAACTCGATATTCCGAAAGCCGACCTGACCATCAAGGCAACCGGCAAGCAGTGGTTCTGGACCTACAGCTATCCCGACAATGGCCCGTTCGAATTCGACTCGCTGATGGCCACCGACAAGCAGCCGCGCCTGCTCGCCGTCGATAACGAAGTTGTCGTTCCCGTGAACAAGGTCGTGCGCGTGCAGACGACCGCCGCGGACGTCATCCATTCCTTCGCGATCCCGTCCTTCGGCATCAAGATCGACGCCGTTCCGGGCCGTCTGAACGAGACCTGGTTCAAGGCCACCAAGACCGGCATGTTCTATGGCCAGTGCTCGGAACTGTGCGGCAAGGATCACGCGTTCATGCCGATCGCGATCCGCGTCGTCAGCGATCAGGAATTTACCGCATGGGTCGAGACCGCGAAGAAGAAGTTCGCGTCCAATCCGGCGAATTCCTACGCTTCGGCCGGAACTGCTGTGGCGCAGTAAGCGGGTGACGGAGCCGCGAGGCTCCGCACGCACTGTAAGAAATTAGGGCGAGGGGACCGCAAGGTCCAAAGACTGCCAGAAGAAGACAAAGCAGGATTTGAAAATGGCAACGACCGCGGCAACACCGGCTCACGACGACCACGCCCACGATGATCATGCGCATGCGCATCCGACGGGGTGGCGGCGCTACGTCTATTCGACGAACCACAAGGACATCGGCACGATGTACCTTATCTTCGCGATCGTGGCGGGCGTCATCGGCGGCATCATGTCGATCCTGATCCGCATCGAGTTGATGTATCCGGGCGTCCAGATCTTCCACGAAAGCCACACCTACAACGTCTTCGTCACCTCACACGGCCTGATCATGATCTTCTTCATGGTGATGCCCGCGATGATCGGCGGTTTCGGCAACTGGATGGTGCCGCTGATGATCGGTGCACCGGACATGGCGTTCCCGCGCATGAACAACGTGTCGTTCTGGCTGCTGCCGGCCGCCTTTGCGCTGCTCATCATCTCCACCTTCGTGGAAGGCGAACCCGGTGCCAACGGCGTCGGTGCCGGCTGGACCATGTATGCACCGCTCTCGACATCGGGCCATCCGGGTCCCGCTGTCGACTTCGCGATTCTGGCGCTGCATCTCGCCGGTGCGTCGTCGATCCTCGGTGCCATCAACTTCATCACCACCATCTTCAACATGCGCGCGCCGGGCATGACCCTGCACAAGATGCCGCTGTTCGTGTGGTCGATCCTGGTCACCGTGTTCCTGCTGCTGCTGTCGCTGCCGGTTCTGGCGGGCGCCATCACCATGCTGCTGACGGATCGTAACTTCGGCACAACCTTCTTCGCCGCAGACGGCGGCGGTGATCCGATCCTGTTCCAGCATCTGTTCTGGTTCTTCGGTCACCCCGAAGTGTACATCCTGATTCTGCCTGGCTTCGGCATGATCTCGCAGATCATCTCGACTTTCTCGAAGAAGCCGGTGTTCGGCTATCTCGGCATGGCCTATGCGATGGTCGCCATCGGCGGCATCGGCTTCGTCGTCTGGGCGCACCACATGTACACCGTCGGCATGTCGTCGGCGACGCAGGCCTACTTCGTTGCCGCCACGATGGTCATCGCGGTGCCGACCGGCGTGAAGATCTTCTCCTGGATCGCCACGATGTGGGGCGGTTCCATCGAGTTCAAGGCGCCGATGTTGTGGGCCGTGGGCTTCATCTTCCTGTTCACCCTCGGCGGCGTCACCGGCGTCGTGCTGGCCAATGCCGGCGTCGATCGCGTGCTGCAGGACACCTACTACGTGGTCGCGCACTTCCACTACGTGTTGTCGCTGGGCGCCGTGTTCGCCATCTTCGCCGGCTGGTATTACTGGTTCCCGAAGATGTTCGGCTACATGTATTCGGAAACCATCGCCAAGGCGCATTTCTGGGTCACCTTCATTGGCGTGAATCTGGTGTTCTTCCCGCAGCACTTCCTGGGTCTGTCGGGGATGCCGCGCCGCTATGTCGATTATCCGGATGCCTTCGCCGGCTGGAACCTGGTGTCGTCGATCGGCTCCTACATCTCCGGCTTTGCCGTACTGATCTTCATCTACGGCGTGATCGAAGCCTTCGTCCGCAAGGAACGGGCTGCGAACAATCCGTGGGGTTCGGGTGCGACCACGCTGGAATGGACCCTGAGCTCGCCACCGCCCTTCCATCAGTTCGAAGTGCTGCCGCGCGTTCAGTAAGTGGTTTTCGTGCGGCGCTCTTGGGTGCCGCACCGAGTTAATGCCTCCGCCGAACTCGCAAGAGTTTCGGCGGAGTGCTCGTAACAAAAGTGAGAATGATCTTGTCCGTCCTCGACCACCATACCATCGACCTGTCTGCCCCCCGCATCTCCGAAGCGGGTGTTGCCGACTACATCGCGCTGCTCAAGCCGCGGGTGATGTCGCTGGTCGTGTTCACGGCGATGGTCGGTTATTTCCTGGCGCCGGGCGATCATCACCCGGTGCTGGCGATCACCTCGATCCTCTGTATCGCTGTCGGCGGCGGCGCCTCCGGCGCGCTGAACATGTGGTACGAGGCCGATATCGACGCGCTGATGTCGCGCACCGCCAACCGCCCGATTCCGCGCGGTCGCATCACCCGGCCGGAAGCACTGACCTTCGGTCTGGTGCTGGCCTTCTTCTCGGTGATGACGCTCGGCATCCTCGTCAACTGGCTCGCCGGCGCGCTGCTCGCTTTCACCATCTTCTTCTATGTCGTGATCTACACCATCGCTCTGAAGCGCTGGACCGCGCAGAACATCGTCATCGGCGGTGCCGCCGGCGCGCTGCCGCCAGTCGTTGCCTGGGCTGCGGCGTCAGGAACGCTCTCGATGGAGCCGGTCCTGCTGTTCCTGATCATCTTCTTCTGGACCCCGCCGCATTTCTGGGCGCTGGCCCTATTCCGCAACGACGATTACACCCGCGCCGGCGTGCCGATGCTGCCGGTGGTCGCCGGTCCCGACGCGACCCGGCTGCAGATCCTGCTCTACACCGTCGTGCTGGTCGCAACTGCCGTCGCACCTTGGCCGCTCGGTTATTTCTCGGCCGTCTACGGCACGGCTTCGCTGATCCTCGGTGCCGGCATGATGTATCTCGCCGTCGAGGTCTATCGTCTGCGCGAAGGCACGCCTGCCAATCGCGCGACGCGCAAGCTGTTTGCTTTCTCGATCGTCTATCTGTTCGCGCTGTTTGCCATTCTGTTGCTCGAGGTGGTCGTGAAGGCCATCCTCCCGCTGGTCTGGTAGAGGGGCGCATGATCCGATGGACAACGAGCACAAGCCTGAACAGCCGGACGGCATCGTCCTCACCGAGGCCCAGAAGAAGAGCCGGCGCGAACGCTCCCTGGCCGTCGCCTGGGCGCTCGGCATCCTCGTCGTGCTGTTCTTTGCCGTCACCATGGTCAAAGGGCCGGCCGTTCTCATCCGGCCCATGTAATGACAAAAGCTGAGTGACATGACCGATCAGCCGCAGAACATCAAAGCCTCCAAGCCGCGCCTCGGTCGCGATGCGACGGTGGCTGCGGCTTGCGGTCTGCTGGTGGCCTTCATGGTCGGCGCGTCCTACGCCGCCGTGCCACTGTATAACTGGTTCTGCCGCGCCACCGGCTTCAACGGCACCACGATGGTGGCGAGTTCGGCACCCGCGACGGGCCCGATCGCACGCAAGATCGCCGTGCGCTTTGATGCCAATGTGTCGGGCGGCCTGCCGTGGAAGTTTGTTCCCGAGCAGAGCGAGATCGAGGTCAAGATCGGCGAGGTCGTGACCGTGTTCTATACGGTGACCAATCAGTCCGCCCGCACCACCTCCGCACAGGCTGCCTATAATGTGGCGCCGCTGACGGTGGGGGCGTATTTCCAGAAGATCAATTGCTTCTGCTTCACCGACCAGACCCTGGCGCCCGGTGAGAAGCGCGAAATGCCCGTCGTATTCTATGTCGATCCTGCGCTGGCCGCGGATAGCGAGAATGACGGACTGAAGTCGATCACACTGTCCTACACGTTCTACCCCCTGCGCGATCCGGCGCCGAAGCCGCTGGCGGCGACGGAGACTGACAAGCGCAAGGGTAACCTCTAAGAGAAAGCTCTGAGAGAAATCCCGGAGCGTTCCGCGTTATATAATTGAGAGAACTCGCACCGGCTTCAACCGGCGCAGCTGACGGAGAGAACCGCAATGGCTACGGCGCAAGCAAAGCACCACGACTATCACCTCGTCGATCCCTCGCCGTGGCCGGCGGTAGGCTCGCTGTTCGCCTTCATCATGGCGGTCGGCGCGGTCAGCTGGATGCATCACATGTATGCCGCGGCGCCCATCGTGTTTGGCGTCGGCACCATCGGCGTGCTCTACGTGTTCGCAAGCTGGTGGACCGACGTGGTCCGCGAAGCCCAGTATAAGGGCGACCACACCCGCGTGGTGCAGATCAGCCACCGTTACGGCATGATCCTGTTCATCGCTTCGGAAGTGATGTTCTTCGTCGCCTGGTTCTGGGCCTACTTTAATTCGTCGCTGTTCCCCGGCGATCCCGTCCATGCCACCCGCGAAGCACTGTTCGGTGGCGTCTGGCCGCCGAAGGGCATTCAGACCTTCGACCCCTGGCACCTGCCGCTGCTCAACACGCTGATCCTGCTGACCTCGGGCACCACGGTGACCTGGGCGCATCACGCCCTGCTGGAAGGTGACCGCAAGGCGGTGAAGTATGCGCTGATCCTCACCGTGCTGCTCGGTGCGGCCTTCTCCTGCGTGCAGGCGTTCGAATATGCCCACGCTGCTTTTGGCTTCAAGGGCAACATCTACGGTGCGACTTTCTTCATGGCGACCGGTTTCCATGGTTTCCACGTGCTGGTCGGCACCATCTTCCTCTTGGTCTGCCTGTTCCGCGTCTATGCCGGCCACTTCACGCCGAAGCAGCACCTCGGTTTCGAATTTGCTGCCTGGTACTGGCACTTCGTGGACGTGGTCTGGCTGTTCCTGTTCGTCACGATCTATGTCTGGGGCTATGGCGGCCCCATCGTCGGCGCAGCCGCGCACTGACCGCATTCGGTGCTACAAGAGGGCGGCCGCAGGGCCGCCCTTTTTCGTTGGCCTCTGCGGCGTGAAAGAATTCGACTCGATGCCCGATCAACTCGCTGCCCCCGTCACGCTCGGCCAGACCGTCATCCGCGGCCTTACCTGCAAATGCCCGCGCTGCGGTGCGGGCAAGCTCTATGCGGGCTTCATCAATCTGGCGCCGCGCTGTGAGCGTTGCGAACTGGACTATGCTTTCATCGACACCGGTGATGGCCCGGCAATCTTCATCATCATGCTCGCCGGTGCCATCGTGGTCGGTTGCGCGCTGGTGGTAGAGGTCAAGTACCAGCCGCCATTCTGGCTGCATGCCGCGCTATGGCTGCCGCTGATTCTCGCGACCACGCTGCTGCCGTTGCGCTCAATGAAGTCGCTGCTGATCGCCCTGCAATTCCACCACAAGGCTTCCGAAGGCCAACTCATCGATCGCACGCCGAAATGAACACTGTTGCAGCGCGCCGGCGCAGTATCACCGGTCTCGGTATCGTCACGCTCATCATCGTTGGCGTGCTTCTCGGCCTCGGATTCTGGCAGCTACAGCGCCGCACAGAGAAACATGCGTTGATCGCTGCACTCACGGAGCGCCTTGCAGGTGCGCCCGGCACATTGCCCGCGCCCGCCACATGGAGCGCGCTGACCCCGGCGAAGGACGAATTCCGCCGCGTCAGCTTCTCGGCCACCTACAAATCCGTGCCGGACGGCATGGTCTACAGCTCCGGCTCCGGCGTGCGGCCGGATGTACCGGGGCCGGTGACCTGGGCCTTCCTGCCGGCACAGCTCGCATCCGGCGAGACCGTCGTGATCAATGCGGGCTTCGTGCAGAACACGATGCAGGATCGTGCCCAACAGGACCGCGCCGTGCAGAAGCTCATCACCGGCGCGCCGGTGACCCTAACCGGCTATCTGCGTTTTCCTGAAACCGCGGGTACGCTGACGCCCCATGACGACGTCAGCAAGCGCCTCTGGTTCAACCGCGACCAGCGCGCCATGGCGCAGGCGCTCGGCTGGGGTGCTGTGGCCCCGTTCTATGTCGATCTGGAAAGTCCCGTGCCGGCCAACGCCATCCCGAAGCCCGGTCCGCTCGAAATCCACCTCAAGGATGACCACATGCAATATGCCATCACATGGTTTGGCCTCGCGGCCGCCGTGGTGATTGCTTTCGGGGTCTGGATCAGGGGCCAGCGGCGGGCCTGAACCCTGGCCAAAGTCGGTTTCCTCGCCCGGCGAAACCCATTATGGTGCCCTTCGATTTCACGCGGCGTGAAGTTTTAACCCCATTATTATCAAAGGCTTGGCGGTTTCCGCGCCTTTGGAGGACGCCTTGACGACCTATATCTCGACGCGGGGAGAGGCCCCGAAACTCGGTTTTTGCGATGTCATGCTGACCGGGCTTGCCCGCGACGGCGGCCTCTACATTCCCGAGGTCTGGCCCCAGTTGTCAGCCGAGACCATCGCGTCGCTGTTCGGCCGGCCCTATTGGGAAGTCGCCGTCGAGGTGCTCCGGCCGTTCGTGGCCGGCGAGATTTCCGACGAGGATCTCGGGCGCATGGCCAATGAGGCCTATGCCACCTTCCGCCATCCCGCCGTGGTGCCGCTCGACCAGACCGCGCCGAACCAGTTCGTGCTCGAGCTGTTTCATGGCCCGACGCTGGCGTTCAAGGACGTCGCCATGCAGCTCATCGCGCGGCTGATGGATCACGTCCTCGCCAAGCGCAATCAGCGCACCACGATCGTGGTCGCGACCTCGGGCGACACCGGTGGCGCTGCCGTCGATGCCTTCGCCGGTCGCGACAATGTCGATCTCGTCGTGCTGTTTCCGAACGGCCGTATTTCCGACGTGCAGCGTCGCATGATGACCACGACCGGCGCGTCGAACGTCCATGCGCTCGCCGTCGAGGGCCATTTCGACGATTGCCAGGCGATCGTGAAGGGTCTGTTCAATCATCACAAGTTTCGTGACGCCGTGTCGCTGTCGGGTGTGAACTCGATCAACTGGGCACGTATCGTTGCGCAGGTGGTTTACTACTTCACCTCGGCAGTCGCCGTCGGTGCGCCTGCACGCAGCGTTGATTTCACGGTACCTACCGGCAATTTCGGCGACATCTTTGCGGGCTATGTGGCCAAGCGCATGGGTCTGCCGGTGCGCAAGCTGCGCGTCGCTGCCAACGTCAACGACATCCTCGATCGTACGCTCAAGACCGGCATCTACGAAGTGCGTGAGGTCCACGCCTCGTCGTCGCCGTCGATGGACATTCAGGTGTCGTCGAATTTCGAGCGCCTGCTGTTCGAAGCCTCCGGCCGCGATGCTGCGCTGGTGCGCGGCTTGATGGATTCGCTCAAGCAGTCCGGTCGTTTCGTGCTGCCCGAGAAAGTGCTGACCGCGATCCGTGCCGATTTCGAATCCGGCCGCGCCGATGAGGATGAGACATCGGCTGCCATTCGCGCGTCGTGGCGCGAAACCGGCGATCTGATCGATCCGCATACCGCCGTGGCATTGGCCGTCGCCGATCGCGACACCACCGAGATGCATGTGCCCAATGTCGTGCTGTCGACAGCGCATGCAGCGAAATTCCCCGATGCAGTCGAAGCCGCTTGCGGCGTCCGGCCGGCATTGCCGGTCTATCTGGAAGGGCTGATGACGAAGCCCGAGCATATTAAGGTCATGAAGAATGACCAAAGCGATATTGAGCAGTTCGTGCTGTCGGTCAGCCGCGCTGCGAAGCAAGGAGTGTCCTGATGACTGTCGAAGTTACCAAACTGCCTTCGGGCCTGACGGTCATCACCGATACCATGCCGCATCTGGAAACCGCAGCGCTCGGCGTCTGGACCGGCGTCGGTGGCCGCGATGAGAAGCCCAACGAGCACGGCATCTCGCATCTGCTCGAACACATGGCGTTCAAGGGCACCAAGAAGCGTTCGTCGCGCGAGATCGTCGAGGAGATCGAGGCGGTCGGCGGCGATCTCAACGCCGCCACCTCGACCGAAACCACTGCCTATTACGCCCGCGTGATGAAGGCCGATGTGCCGCTGGCGCTCGATGTGCTCTCGGACATTCTCGCCAATCCCACTTTCGTGCCGGACGAGCTGGAGCGCGAGAAGAGCGTGATCGTGCAGGAGATCGGTGCGGCACAGGACACGCCGGACGATGTCGTGTTCGAACATCTCAACGAGCTCTGCTATCCCGACCAGCCGATGGGCCGTTCGCTTCTGGGCACCGCCAAGACGCTGAAAGGTTTCGACCGCGACATGCTGCAAAGCTACCTGTCCACGCATTATCGCGGGCCGGACATGGTGGTGGCTGCAGCCGGCGCCGTGAATCATCGCCAGGTCGTGCATGAAGCCGCCGATCGCTTTTCCAGCTTCGAAGGTACTGCCGCTCCGAAGCCGCAGCCGGCGATGTTCGGCAAGGGCGGCTCCCGCGTGGTCAATCGCGATCTCGAACAGGCGCATCTGACGCTGGCGCTGGAAGGTTTGCCGCAATCGGACCTGTCGCTGTTCAGCCTGCAGGTCTTCACCAACATTCTCGGCGGCGGCATGTCCTCGCGGCTGTTCCAGGAAGTGCGCGAAAAGCGCGGTCTCTGCTATTCGATCTACACCTTCCACGCGCCCTATACCGACACCGGCTTCTTCGGTCTCTATACCGGGACCGATCCGACCGATGCGCCGGAGATGATGGAAGTCATCGTCGATGTCATCAACGAGTCGGTGGAGACATTGACCGAAGCCGAAATCGCGCGCGCCAAGGCGCAGATGAAGGCCGGCCTGCTGATGGCACTGGAGAGCTGCAGCTCGCGCGCCGAGCAATTGGCGCGGCACATGCTGGCCTATGGCCGTCCGCTTACCGTGGAAGAACTCGTCCAGCGCATCGATGATGTCAGCGTGGAATCGACCCGCAACGTCGCCCGTGGCTTGCTGACGCGCAGCCGCCCGGCCGTGGCGGCGCTCGGCAGCGGCCGGGGGCTGGACACGGCGGTGGCTTTTGCGGAAGGATTGACCCGCGCCAAGGACAAGAGCCTGCTCCACTAGGCAGGTGAGGTCCGAGGCATCAGGGAGCGAGCCTATGGCCCTGTTTCGTTTGCCATCAAGCATGCCGGCGGCGCTGGCGCCGCGCGGCTACGGCGTTGCATTGCGCGCGCCCGTGATGAGCGATTTTCCGCAATGGGCCGATCTGCGTGAGCTGAGCCGGGGTTATCTCACGCCGTGGGAGCCGATCTGGCCGTCAGACGACCTGACGCGCTCCGGCTTTCGCCGCCGGCTGCGCCGCTATGCCGACGATGCGTCTGCCGATCGCGCCTATCCGTTTCTGGTGTTTCGCGAGTCCGATGGCACGCTGCTGGGCGGCGTGACGCTCGCCAATGTGCGCCGGGGTATCGTCCAGGCCGGCACCATCGGCTACTGGGTCGGCCAGCCCTATACCGGGCAGGGCGTGATGACCGCGGCGCTGCGGGTGCTGTTGCCAACGTTGTTTGGCGAGTTGAACCTGCACCGCATCGAGGCGGCCTGCATTCCCACCAACCTGCCGTCGGTGCGGGTGCTGGAGAAGTGTGGCTTCTCGCGCGAAGGGCTGGCGCGGCGCTATCTCTGCATCAATGGCATCTGGCAGGATCACCTGCTTTACGGCATGCTGCATGAGGACTTCCGCGGGTAGTTCTGCTGCAGCGCGATGTCCGGATGTGGCGCAATGGCGCGCATCTGTCCTCTCTCAAGCGCCTTGGGTTCGCCGCCATTGCGCTGTTATAAGGCCCTGCGCACGCCTTGGGCGGGGCAGCGCAAACGACTGAATTTCCGGGGATATCTTCACAATGCGCAACATTCGTTCGATGCCGATCAGCGGCCGCACCGGCGCGCTCCGCGGCCTGCTGGTGATCACTGCAGCAAGCCTGACGCTGGCCGGTTGCGGCGGCGGCAGCATGTTCGGCGGCGGTTCGCCGAGCAGCAGCGGCGGCGGCAGTCCGTCGATGACCGATCGCTTCACCCAGTTGTTCTCGGGCAAGTCCACCGAGGTCGGCGCGCCGCAGTCGCCGCAGACCGACGAGAACGATCTGACCTGCCCGAGCGTCAGCATCCGGCCGGGTGCCTCGACCTATGCGGTCGGCGCTGCGGGCAAGCCTGCGGTCGGCAACGATCTGGCTTTCCAGGCCACCATCACCCGGACAGCGCGCTCCTGCGATCTCAATGGCGGTCAGATCTCGGTCAAGATCGGCATCCAGGGCCGCGTCATCGTCGGGCCGGCCGGCGCGCCAGCAGTGGTCGATGTGCCGCTGCGTGTCGCCGTGGTGCAGGAGGGCGTGACGCCGAAGACCATCGCCACCAAGGTGTTCCAGACCAATGTGCAGATCGGCAGCGAGACCAGCGTGCCGTTCAGCCTGGTCGGTGAGGATCTTGTTTATCCCGTGCCCACAGGCACTGCAGGCGATTCCTACATCTTCTATATCGGCTTCGATCCGCAGGCCCTGAAATCGCAGGCACCCGCACGCAAGCGGCGCTAAGGGGGTATCCGAGCCAACAAAAAAGCCGGCGCGATGATCTCGCGCCGGCTTTTTTAGTTTGACGTCTTTCGCTTAGTTCAGCTTGGAGCGAACTTCGCCGATACCCTTGGCGATCAGGTCGTCGGCTACCGAGCCCTTTACGGACTGCGACAGTACCGAGGCTGCCGCATTCACTGCGGCTTCGGCTGCGGCTGCGCGAACGTCTGCGATAGCCTGGGCTTCCGCCATCGCGATCTTGCCCTCTGCGCTCTTGGTGCGGCGAGCGACAAAATCTTCCATCTTGGTCTTGGCTTCGGCGGCAATGCGCTCGGCCTCTTCCTTGGCGGAAGTAATGATGTCCTGCGCTTCGCGCTCGGCCGCTGCATGACGCTTCTTGTAGTCTGCGAGCAGCGCGGCGGCTTCATCACGCAGGCGACGGGCGTCGTCGAGTTCCTGCTTGATGCGGACGCTGCGGTGGTCGAGCGCCGTCAGGATGGTGCGGTGAATACCGAACCAGCCGAAAACCGCCATCAGAAGGACAAAAGCGACGGCGACCCAGAATTCAGCTTGAAGTCCGAACATCCGTTTATCCTTTCAGCGACGCGTCGAGCGCGGCGTTGACGGCGCCTGCATCCGGGTTGATGCCCGTCAGGCGTTCGACGATCGCCGAGGCCGTGTCCGCAGCAATGCTGCGCACATTGCCCATCGCCGTTGCGCGGGTGGTGGCGATGGTCTGCTCCGCTGCAGCAAGCTTGGTGGCAAGGCTCTCTTCGAGCTTCGCCTTCGCCTGCTCCTGTTCCGCATTGAGCTTCTCACGAACTTCGGTCGCCATCGCCTGCGCCTTGGCGCGGGCATTGGCGAGTTCGGTTTCGTAAGCCTTCAATGCAGCGTCGGAATCGCCCTTGAGCTTGGCGGCTTCGTTCAGGTCCGTATCGAGAACCTGCTGACGGGCCGCAAGCACGCCGCCGACGCGGGGCAGCGCCAGACGCGACACGATCAGATAGAGCAAGCCGAACGCGATCGCGAACGACACCAGCTGTGAAGCGAAGGTGTTGCTCTCGAACGGCGGAAACGACGCCTTGTGACCACCGTCTGCCGCAGTGTGTGCGGCAGTCCCGTGATCGGCGCCCTTGGATTTGCCCTGACCTTCAGCCACAGCAGTCTCCTTATCGATCGGAAGCGCTCCAGGACGGAGCGGCAACCGGATCCGTTTTCAGCTTAGACGGCGAACAGCAGCAGCAGCGCGATCAGCAGCGAGAAGATGCCGAGCGCTTCAGTCACGGCGAAGCCGAAGATCAGGTTAGCGAACTGGCCCTGGGAAGCCGACGGGTTGCGGAGCGCACCGTTGAGGAACTGGCTGAAGATCATGCCGACGCCGATGCCAGCGCCACCCATGCCGAGACAAGCAATGCCGGCGCCGATGTACTTCGCTGCGATGGGATCCATAGTAAAACTCCTTCTTGGGATAGGGGATTAAGACAGTTGAGGGGTGGAATTCCGCCAGAACACTAAAACGCGGTTAGTGGCCCGGATGAAGTGCGTCGTTGAGATAGATGCAGGTCAGGATCGTGAACACATAGGCCTGCAGGAAGGCGACCAGCAGTTCCAGCGCGGTCAGCGCCGTGGTCATGGCCAGCGGCAGCACCGAACCGAAAATGCCGAGTGCGCCGAGTGCGCTGAGCGAGGTCACGAAGCCGGCAAAAACCTTCAGTGTGATGTGGCCGGCCAGCATGTTGGCGAACAGACGGACCGAATGCGACACCGGGCGGGACAGGAACGAGATCACCTCGATCACCGTAACCAGCGGCAGGATGTAAATCGGAATACCGTGCGGCACGAACAGCTTGAAGAAGCCGAGACCGTTTTTGTAGAGGCCGTAGAGCAGCACGGTCAGGAACACCATCAATGCCAGCGCGACGGCAACGATCAGATGGCTGGTGACGGTGAAGGTATAGGGGATGATGCCGATCAGATTCGCCGTCAGGATGAACATGAACAGCGAGAACACGAACGGGAAGAACTTCATGCCTTCTTCGCCGATGCTACTGCGCACCGTATTCGACACGAATTCGAAGGACAGCTCGGCGACCGACTGGAAGCGGCTCGGGATCAGCGCACGTCCGGCGCTGCCGCCGATCATCAGCAGCGACACGACGGCGACGGCGCCGAACATATAGGCCGATGAGTTGGTGAAGGCGATTTCCTGATTGCCGATATGGCCCAGGGTGAAGATCTTGTGGATCTCAAATTGATGGATCGGATCGGCCATCCACGTCGGTCTTTCAATTCGGCCGGAACGTCCGGCGTTTCCTTGCCGGACAGCCGGCACTCAAATGCTGCGCCAACGACGCAGAGGTCTTGGGCGCGAATTTCTTATTCCGCTTTTTTCCCGACACCAGCCGAGCGCATCACGTTCATCACGCCGGCGACGAAACCGAGCAGCATGAGAACGATCAGCCCCCACGGCGATGTCGACAGCAAACGATCGAAGCCCCAGCCCAGAATCGTTCCGACGACGACGCCCGCGACCAGTTCCGAAGAAAGACGGAGACCCACCGCCATGGCCGATGCCCTGGACTGCGCGTTTCCGCTTCCAGTTTCGGATTGGTCAGTCTGAAGTTTGCGCTCATCCTGAAGTTTGGACAGACGCTGATTCAGACTTCCGAGCCTTGCGGAAAGCGCAGCCTCATCGGGAGACGATTTGCCATCGTTTCTGCGTTCACTGTCATCGTCCCGTGTGCCGTTCGTCATGCTTGCGACACTCGAAATAACGCTGCAAATGCTGGAAATAACGCCCCATCACCCTTCAAAGCCGGGCGGACCATACTTAGCGCATCTTGCCAAGTCAAGATTCGCTGATCGCCTGTTAGTGCTTTGATTCATTTGATTTTATTGACGAAATTCGAATCCCGCTGCGCGGGATCGCCGCAGCGCAAGAATGACTTTCGAGGTGATCTATCTTGCACGGCGCAGGGCGCTCTGTTGGAGTACCGCAGAGTTTGAAAACGCCCCTGCCGGAGCCCGGAATGTCTCAAGAGATCGACTACTATTTTTCGCTGCCATCGCCCTGGGCCTATATCGGCCACACGCTCTTTCGCGATCTCGTAAGTACTTATGATCTCAAGGTGAATCATAAGCCGGTATTTCTCGGCGATCTGTTTTCGGAAACCGGCGGCCTTCCGCTGGGCAAGCGTCATCCGGTGCGGCAGCGCTACCGGATGCTTGAATTGCAGCGCTGGCGCGACAAACGCGGTCTCGATTTTCATTTGCAGCCGAAGAACTGGCCATTCGATGGCCGACTCGCTGATGGTCTGGTGATCGCGGCGCTCGAGGCCGGACACGATCCGGACCCGTTCCTGCGCCGCGCGTTTCCTGCGGTCTGGGAAGGTCAGCTCAATCTCGGCGACACGGCCGTGCTGACCAGACTGGCGGATGATTCGGGGCTGCCGGGCGCGAAACTGCTAGAGCGCGCGGCGTCGAGCGATGTGGCTGCGAAATACGAACAGAACCGTCAGGAGGCGATTGCGGCTGACGTGTTCGGCTCGCCGGCCTATGTGCTCAACGGTGAAGTATTTTGGGGGCAGGACCGGCTCGAATTGCTGGCTGATGCGTTGAAGGCGAAGCGGGCGCCTTTCAAATCTCAAATCTGAGCACATCTGAGAGTAAAGGCGGCTATCGCCCCGAACTCGCAACGCGGAGCATCTCCATGAAGCATGCTGTGGTGCGTTTTGCCTCCCCCGGACAGCCCATGCGGTACGCTGCGCGGGTTGGCGCGGTGCTGATGGCTGGGATCGTCAGTGCGTCTGCGCAGGCCCTCCCGGACATCGAGAATGGCCGTTATTCGCTGTCGCCGATCGCTGAAGGCGTCATTCGCCTGGATACCCGCACCGGCACGGTTTCGACATGCACGGATAAGGGATCCGGCTGGGCCTGCTATGTTTTGCCGGATGAACGCGCCGCGCTCGATACCGAGATCGGGCGGCTGCAGAAGGACAACGACAGACTGAAGGCGGAGCTTGCGGAGCGCGGTCCAGCCGTCGCCGGCAAGACCGATGAAGCGCTCCCGAAGCAGGATTCGCTGAAGCCCGGAAAACCAGGGAGTGCGGATGGCGAGAGGAAGATCGAGATTCCGCTGCCGAGCGAACGCGACGTCGATCGGGTGATGGCCTTTGTCGAAAACGCGTGGCGTCGCCTTGTCGATATGGCCAGCCGCATCCAGCGCGATTCCAGCGGGAAGATCTGAGCGCTGCGAGTTTAGCGCCGGATGGCAGCGCTCACATAGCTGACTGGTATTATCGCAGCGCCTTTTGCCGCGATATCGAGAATAATTCGGTACTAGCAGAGAGGAGCCAAATCGTACGTTTTTCGACTTAAGGGAGCACTTTGATGCCGAGATTTTATTTTGATCTCGTCGATGGGACGACCGTGCCCGACGCTTCCGGGCAGATTTTGCGCAATGAATTGCTGGCCGCTGAGGTCGCCGACAAGCTCGCGGGCGATATTTACAAGATCAGGCCCGAGCTCCGCGGCAAGCACTTCGCCATTTCCGTCCGCAACGAGGAAGGCGATGAAATTCACCGCGCAGACGTGGTTAGCTCCGACGATTAACGCATTGCGCAGCTCTTATTTGCGGTCGAGCCCGATATCGTCGCCGTCGCCATGAATGGCGTCGCGGTCGGTTTGATCGGTGTTGTCTGCGTCCTTGATGACAGCTTTCTCCTGTGCGCGCTGTTCGTCCTTGCGTGGCCCCGGCCCCGGAATGTCCCTTGATGTTTTAGGCTTCATGGCGTTTTCCCTTGTCCATCCTGATTGAAGTGGGAACGCCATCTCGGCGTTTTGGTTCATCAGAAGATCCACCAGTCGAAAGGTTCGCGTCGTGACATCAGCCAGATCCATCACGCACAGCGCGCTGTCTGCAGTTCGCATCGAAACCGTCGTGTCGTCGCTGCTGACTGTGCAGACATCCGGTGCCGGCTTCATCGATATCACCCGCGAGGTCGGCAAATTCCTGAGCGAGATCGGCGCCCGAGAAGGTGCGTTGACGCTGTTCATCCGCCATACCTCAGCGTCGCTCACCATCCAGGAAAACGCCGATCCTTCCGTGCTGGTCGATCTCATGACAACGCTCGATCGTCTTGCGCCTCAGGATTTTAACTGGACGCACGATACGGAGGGTCCCGACGACATGCCGGCGCATGTTCGTACCATGCTGACCGCAACCTCGCTGCACATCCCCGTTCTGTCAGGCAAGCTCGCGCTTGGAACCTGGCAGGGGATCTATCTGATCGAACACCGTGCCCGCCCGCATCGCCGCGAGGTGGTGCTGCAGTTCGTCGGCGCGACCTGACGCTCGCAGATCTGCCGAAACAAAAAAAGGCCGCGGATTGCTCCGCGGCCGGTTTGTTGTCGTCGTGTCTGCCGGCAGCCTGGGCTGCCGGCTTGGCGAGATTAGTTCGCGCTGATATCGACGTCCTTGGTCTCCGGCAGGAAGAAGAAGCCGACGACCACGGTGATTGCCGCGAAGATGATCGGGTACCACAAGCCGGCATAGATATCGCCGGTCGAGGCCACGATGGCGAAGGCAGTCGCCGGGAGAAGTCCGCCGAACCAGCCGTTGCCGATGTGGTAGGGCAGCGACATCGAGGTGTAGCGGATCTTGGTCGGGAACAGTTCGACCAGCATTGCCGCGATCGGCCCGTAGACCATGGTCACGAACAGCACCAGGACGAACAGCAGTCCGATCACCGCCGCAACCTGCGGACGGAAGATATCGAACGGATGCGCCATCTTCACGATCTGCGCGTCGCCCGCCTTGGGATAGCCCGCCGCCTGAACCGCTGCGAGAACCTGCGGGTTCGACGCTGCAGCCGCGGTGTAGGGCACGTCCTTGCCGTTGACGACGACCTTCACGCCCGAGCCCGCTGCACCGTAGGCGGTCGAGTACTTGACCGACGACTGGGCCAGATAGGCGCGGGCCGTATCGCAAGGCGTGGAGAACACGCGGGTGCCGACCGGGTTGAACAGATCGCCGCACAGCGCGGGATCTGAAACGACTTCCACCTTCACGGTCTCGATCGCCTTTTCCAGCGTCGGGTTGGCGTTGGTGGTGATCATCCGGAAGATCGGGAAGAAGGTCAGCGCTGCGATCAGGCAGCCTGCCAGAATGATCGGCTTGCGGCCGATCTTGTCGGACAGGGCGCCCCAGAACACGAAGAAGCCGGTGCCGAGCAGCAGCGACCACGCGATCAGGAGATTCGCGGTGTAACCGTCGACCTTGAGGATCGATTGCATGAAGAACAGCGCGTAGAACTGGCCGGTGTACCAGACCACGCCCTGGCCCATCACGCCGCCGAACAGTGCGATCAGCACGATCTTGGCGTTGCTCCAGTTGCCGAAGGCTTCGGTGAGCGGAGCCTTGGAGCCCTTGCCCTCGTCCTTCATCTTCTGGAACACGGGCGATTCATTCAGGCGCAGACGGATCCAGACCGAGATGCCGAGCAGAACCACCGAGACCAGGAACGGAATGCGCCAGCCCCAGGCGGCGAATTCAGGCTCGCCTAGCGCCGACCGCGTGAACAGGATCACGAGCAGCGACAGGAATAGGCCGAGTGTGGCCGTGGTCTGAATGAACGACGTGTAGTAGCCGCGCTTGCCGGCCGGCGAGTGTTCCGCCACATAAGTTGCCGCGCCGCCATATTCGCCGCCGAGCGCAAGGCCCTGCAGCAGGCGCAGGCCGATCAGGATGATCGGAGCCGCGATGCCGATGGTCGCTGCGTTAGGCAGAATGCCGACGATGAAGGTCGACAGGCCCATGATGAGGATGGTGACGAGGAACGTATACTTGCGGCCGACGATGTCGCCGACGCGTCCGAACACGATGGCGCCAAACGGACGAACGATAAAGCCCGCGGCGAAGGCCAGCAGCGCGAAGATGTCGCGCGTGGCCTGATTGAACATCGGCAGCTTGGTGGCGGGATCGATCACGCCGAAGAACTGCGCGCCGATGATGCCGGCCAGCGAGCCGAACAGGTAGAAGTCATACCATTCGAAAACAGTGCCGAGCGATGACGCGAAGATGACGAAGCGTTCGTCCTTCGTCATCCCTTGGGCTTTCGCCGATGTTGCTGCGATGGTGGACATGTTTGAATCGCTCCCCAAATCCGTTGCAAAATTTATTGTGGCTTCTCGCTCGCTGCGCCGAACTTCTGTCGGCTCATTGCAGAGAACTTCGATGCAAAAGGTAGCATTGCGGGGAAATGCGACCCAATACGACTTTAGGCCGTGCGCAAGGGGGCTGTGCGCAGACGTCGCAGTGGCGAAAACGTCCTTCCGGACGTGCGCCTGCATATGAAATATTGCGCCGCACAATGGCCCGCGTTCACCAATTTACCGCGTGGCAGCATTGGGCGCTTGCAAGACGTTGTCGCGCGGGGGACACTTGTGGCGAAATGCGCTTTTGCGCGTCGTCTCAACGCGGTCGCTGGTTCGCCGCAAGATTTTTGCATGGATTTTGATGACCGTTATCGCTCCCTCGCGCCTCATTATTGCCGACGATCATCCGTTGTTCCGCGGTGCATTGCGGCAGGCGGTCAGCAGTGTGCTGCCGACGACCACGGTCGATGAAGCCGGTACGTTCGAGGATCTGACCAAACTGCTGGAACAGGATTCCGACGTCGATCTGATCCTGCTCGATCTGTCGATGCCGGGGATATCAGGCTTCTCGGGACTGATTTACCTCCGAGCACAGTATCCCGCGATTCCGGTGGTTATCGTCTCCGCCAGCGATGACGTCGGTACGATCCGCCAATCCCTGGACTTTGGCGCGTCAGGCTTCATTCCAAAGCGCTTCGGCGTCGATACGCTGCGCGATGCCATCGTGCGCGTGATGGATGGCGACGTCTGGGTTCCACCGGACGTTGACATGTCCGCAGCGGCCGATCCGGAAATGAGCAAACTGCGCGATCGGCTGGTGACGTTGACGCCGCAGCAGGTCCGCGTGCTGATGATGCTGTCGCAAGGACTGCTCAACAAGCAGATCGCCTATGAGCTTGGCGTGTCAGAAGCGACCATCAAGGCGCATGTCTCGGCGATTCTGCAGAAGCTCGGTGTCGAGAGCCGCACGCAGGCTGTCATCGCCGCGGCGAAGATCGCCGGCGGCCAGTGGCGCCAGGGCGAACAGACGCCGCAGCAGTAGCGACATCGCTCCGGCCTCATGGTGAGGAGGCGCACTTGCGCCGTCTCGAACCATGAAATGCTAAGACACCATCCTTCGAGACGCGACGAAGATGTCGCTCCTCAGGATGAGGGCAGAGCCCTATTCCGCCGCGATCATCTGCTGCGTGCGCCATTGCCCGAGCAGCGCGCGCAGCGACGCCGGTTTGACTGGCTTGTTCAGCACGGCGATCTTGTCCTGCCGTGCAGCTGATTGCACATGCGGGCTGCGGTCGGCGGTGATCAGGATGGCCGGAATCTCCTTGCCGAAACGGTTGCGGATTTCCCGGATCGCGGCGACGCCGTTGCCGCGGTCGAGATGATAATCGACGAGGAGGCCCGTGAGGCGGCGGCCCGAGCCCTGGATTTCGGCAATCGCATTCATCGCGGCTTCCGGATCCGCGACTGCGACGACCTCGGCTCCCCAGGCCTGCAGCAGCGTCTTCATGCCATCGAGAATCGCCATGTCGTTCTCGATACAGACAACGAGCGTGCCCGACATAGGTGACTTCGACAGCGGCGTCGCGCTGGTGACCGCTGTGGTGTGATTGATCGCCTTGGCCACCGGCACCGTCACCGAAAAGAATGAGCCGCCGCTGCGATTGGAATCCAGCGCGATGCCGTGATTGAGCACATGCGCGAGGCGTTTGACGATCGACAGACCGAGCCCAAGGCCGCGCGCGATCCGCGCGCCCTGTTCGAGCCGGTGAAACTCCTTGAAAATCTCACCACGTTTGAGGATCGGAATGCCGACGCCGGTATCGTATATGCCAATCTGCAAGGCCTTGCCGCGGCGCCGGCAGCCGACCAGGACGCGGCCATGCGGCGTGTATTTGATCGCGTTCGAGATCAGGTTCTGCAGAAGACGGCGTAGCATCAGGCGATCGGACTCGACGGGCAGTGAGCACGGCACGAATGTGAGCTTGACGCCGCGGGCGTGCGCGATCGGTGCATATTCGATCTCGAGCGAGCGCATCAGGTCGCCGATGCGGAAACTCGAAATCGCGGGACTCATGGCGCCGGCATCGAGGCGTGAGATGTCGAGCAGGGCGCCGAGGATTTCCTCGATGGCCTCCAGCGAGTCGTCGATATTCTCGACCAGCCGCGCGTCCTCGCCGCCGCTCTTTCGCTCGACCAGGCTGGTGACATAGAGCCGTGCGGCATTGAGCGGCTGTAGAATGTCGTGGCTGGCAGCGGCCAGAAAGCGGGTCTTGGAGATGTTGGCATCTTCCGCAGTGCTCTTGGCGAGCGCCAGTTCGGAATTCAGCCGTGTCAGCTCCTCGGTGCGGTCGCGGACGCGTTTTTCCAGCGTGGCATTGGCGCGCTCCAGCGCCTCTGCTGCCTCGAAGCTGGGCGTGACGTCGGAGAAGGTCAGCACAAGCCCGCCATCGGGCATTTTATTGGTACGTACTTCGATGACGATCTGGCGGTCCTGAAGACGTTCAAGATAAGGCTCGCCCTCGGTGGTGTAGGCAGCCAGCCGTGCCTGTGTCAGCGTTTCGTTGTCGCCGTAAGGCGATGCGCTCTGGATGCCGATGAATTCCAGAATCTCCCGGAGCGGAATGCCGATCTGCACGATCTGCGGTGGGAGGCCGAGCAGTTCGCCGAACTGCCGGTTTGACACGATCAGCTGCAGGTCGGGGTTGAAGACGGCGATGCCCTGGCGGACGTGGTTGAGCGCGGTCTGCAGGATCTCGCGATTGAAATGCAGCGCCGCATGCGAATCGTCGAGCAGCTTCAAGGCAGCTTTGGCCGACACCGTGCGCTTGCGCAGCAGCAGCGACATCACCACGCGGGACGAGGCTGCGCCAATCGATGACGCGATCAGATATTCTGCGTGCTGCAGCAGTTCGAAATCCGCAGGCGCGGCTGGATCGAGATCGACACGGCGACGCGTGGCGAAAGCATCGAAGGATTCGCGCGCGCGGTCCGGGCCGAGATATTGGGTCACGGTGCTGAGAATGTCCTGCACCGTCACCGTGGTCCGCCAGCGCCGGAATGCCGGTGTGATCGGCGCCAGTGTGTTCGGCACGAAGACGTCAGCCTGCAGCCGTTCGATCGACGACGGCGCCCGCATCAGCGACAGCACGATATAGGTCAGGATATTGAGCGACAGGCTCCAGAGCGTGCCGTGCAGCAGCGGTGGCAATTCAGTGCCGAGCAGGTCCTGTGGCCGCAGCGCCTCGATGCCGAACGGGCCGTGCTGCAGGAACAGGACGCCTGCGGTACTGCCTTCAAGGAAGCTCGGGATGAACAGCGTATAGGCCCAGACGATGAAGCCGACCACCATGCCGCCCATGGCGCCACGGGCAGTCGCGCGCCGCCAGATCAGCCCGCCAAAGAAAGCCGGAGCGAGTTGCGCGATGGCGGCAAATGACAGCAGGCCGATGGCGGCCAGTTGCGTATTGCCGAGTGCGCGGAAATAGAAATAGGCCATCACCATGATGGCGAAGATCGAAAACCGCCTTGCCTTGAGCAGGAAGTTGCCGAAGTCGGTCTGCTCATTCTGCGTCTGCGGTCCGCGCCGCAAGACCAGTGGCAACACGATATCGTTGGACACCATAATGGCCAGCGCAACGCATTCGACGATCACCATCGCGGTGGCAGCCGATAAACCGCCGATGAACACCGCCATGCTGAGTGCGCTGGAGCCGGCTTCGATCGGCAGCGCCAGCACATACATGTCGCTGTCGACGGCGCCGAACGGAAAGGTCACGAGGCCCGCCAGGGCGATCGGAATGACGAACAGATTGATGGCGATCAGATAGGTGGGAAACAGCCAGCGCGCACGGCTCACTTCCGAGTCGCTGGAATTTTCGACGACGCTGACATGGAACTGCCGGGGCAGCAACATGATGGCGCAGAACGACAGCAGCACCATCGTGAGGAAATTGCCGAACGACGGCACATAGTTGATGGCGCGCATCGCCTCCGGTGTCTTCATCGCGCGCTCGACCAGCTCCGAGGGGCCGAACATCCAGAATGTCACGAAGGCGCCGGCGATGATGAACACCACCAGCTTGACGATGGATTCGGTAGCCACGGCGAGCATCAGGCCGTGCTGATGTTCGGTCGCATTAGTCTGCCTTGTGCCGAACAGCACGGCGAACATCGCCATGGCCAGCGTCACGACCAGTGCCATGTCGCCGACGATGGGAACGCCGGCAATGGCCTTGTCCTCGCCGAGGATCGTTTCCAGCGACGATGCGACGGCTTTCAGCTGCAGCGCAATGTACGGAACCGAACCGATGATGGCGATCACGGCCACGGTGGCGGCGACGGCCTGGCTCTTGCCGTAACGCGCGGCGATGAAGTCGGCGATCGAGGTGATGTTCTGGGTCTTGGCGAGGTGGATCACACGCCGCAGCACCGGCGAGAAGAAGGCAAAGAACAGGATCGGGCCGACATAGATGGCGAGGAAATCCACGCTGGTCCGGCTGGCCACGCCGACCGAGCCGAAGAACGTCCATGACGTGCAATAGATCGCCAGCGACAGCGGATAGATGACGGCCTTGGCGCGGCCGCTCTGGAACAGCGCGATCCGGTCGCCATAGCTGGCGACGCAAAACAGAAATCCGATGTAGCAGAGGGCGGCAACAATCACGCCCCAGTCGTGCAGCATCGTGCGTGCTCCCTTTGGCGGGCGCAAGCCCGTCCGTCAGGCGAAAATCTAGCCGGTTGCGCCGGTGCAGGCGACAGGGATTTGGCCGGACGCCGGGGAATGCCGGATCGTCGTTAAATCCAGCGCGGGCCGAAAAAGGCAATCAGGATAATGAACAGCCAGGCCGTCACGCCGGCCAGCAGAGCGAGGCGGTAATCGAACGTGCCGACCGTGAGATAGCAGATGCCGAGAAAGGCGAGATAGGCCGGGATGGTCTTCGCGCCGGCCATGCAGGCTTCCCGGAAGCCTGCGCTGTCGCCTTTTGCGCCGACGATGAGCAGCGCAATGATCGCAAAGGTCGGAAACAACGGCAGAATGCCGGGCAGCGTGTTGCCCCGTTTGGACAACCAGGCAATCAGGGCGGTGAGCAGTCCGCCGAGAATACCTTTCCAGATGATGTCCATGATGGTGACTCGTTTGAGGCGGGTGCCGTTCTCTCCGCGTCATTGCGAGGAGCATAGCGACGAAGCAATCCAGTCTTCGCTTCGGGCCTCTGGATTGCTTCGCTGTGCTCGCAATGACGGCCGTGAGAGGATTACTCCGCTGCCAGCGCCTTGGTGCGCAGTGGCAGGCCGAGTTCATCCCACACCTGCAGCAGCGATTCTGCGAGATGATCGATCAGCACGTCGTCGTGATAGGGCGACGGCGTGATACGGAGGCGCTCGGCGCCCTTGGCGACCGTCGGGTAGTTGATCGGCTGGATGTAAATGCCGTGATCTTCGAGCAGCAGATCGCAGGCCTTCTTGCAGAGTTCGGCATCGCCGACGAACACCGGCACGATATGGGTGTCGGTGGACATCACCGGAATGCCGGCGGCGGTGAGGATCGCCTTGACCCGCGCAGCGCGATCCTGATGGCGCTCACGTTCCCAGCTGGAGCTCTTCAGGTGCTTGATCGCTGCGGTCGCGGCCGAGCAGATCGCCGGCGGGAGCGCGGTGGTGAAGATAAAGCCCGGCGCATAGGAGCGCACGGCGTCTACAATGTCCTTGTTTGCTGCGATATAGCCGCCGAGGCAGCCATAGGCTTTGGCGAGCGTGCCTTCGAGTACGTCGATGCGGTGCATCACGCCGTCGCGCTCGGCGATGCCGCCGCCGCGCGGGCCATACATGCCGACCGCATGGACTTCATCCACATAGGTCATCGCGCCATAGCGCTCGGCGAGATCGCAGATCGCCGCGAGTGGCGCGACGTCGCCGTCCATCGAATACAGGCTCTCGCAGGCGATCAGCTTCGGCCGCGCGGGATCGGCGGCCTTCAGCAGTTCCTCGAGATGCGCGACGTCGTTATGGCGGAACACAACGCGGTCGCAGCCGGCCTGCCGGATGCCTTCGATCATCGAATTGTGGTTGAGCGCGTCGGACAGGATCAGGCAATTCGGCATCAGCCGGGCGAGCGTGGAAATGCCGGTCTGGTTCGAGACATAGCCGGAGGTGAACAGCAGGGCGGCCTGTTTGCCGTGGAGGTCGGCGAGTTCTTCCTCGAGCTGCACGAGCGGATGATGGGTGCCTGCGATATTGCGGGTGCCGCCGGCGCCGGTGCCGACACGGGTCGCGGTCTCGACCATGGCGCCGACCACTTTCGGGTGCTGGCCCATGCCGAGGTAATCGTTGGAGCACCAGATCACGACATTGCGCGGGCCCTGCGGCGTGTGCCAGACCGCATGCGGGAACCGACCGGCAATGCGCTCGAGGTCGGCGAAGACACGATAGCGGCGCTCGTCATGCAAACGATTGAGCGCGTCACTGAAGAACTTGCTGTAATCCATCGCAAAAGACCCAAAAACGAAACCCGAACCCAGCGTCAGGTGCGTTTTAGAGCTTTTCCAGCTTGGCTGTCGAGGCGCAATTGGTCAATTTGACCACGTGCTGCGGCTTTTGATGTACATCAAGAGCCTGAGGTCGTTCACGAATTTTTGCTGCGCTGCAGGTTACGTCGATTTGAACCGCAGCATGCCATCGGCGCCCATTGCCGAGGTCAGCCGCTTCTGCGCCAGCATGTGATTGACGTGGGCGATCAATTCGCCGGCGGCAAATCCGGTCTGGTGGGCGTCCAGCTTGTGCTTGTGAAACACCACCGGAACCAGTTCGGCCGAGGTCTTGCCGGCATCCTTGCACGCGGCGGCGATCATCTGGCAGCGCTCTTCGTGATGGTCTGCGAGCTGCTTGATGCGAATCTTGAGGCCGTGAAATGGCACGCCGTGACCGGGGAGCACCAGCACATCGTCGGGCAGCGTCTCGGCGAGACGTTTCAGTGAATGCAGATAGGAGCCGAGCGAATTCTCGTCGGGCTCATGGGCCCAGACGCTGACATTGGGCGAGATCTTGCTCAGCACCTGATCGGCCGACAGGAACAGTTTATAGGCCTCGCAATACAGCATCACCTGATCCGGCGAATGGCCGGCGCCTGTGAGCACGCGGAATGTACGCGTGCCGATCACGAGATCGTCGCCATCGGACAGCCGGCGATAGGCCGCCGGCAGCGGCACCGTCTTCTTCAGATACTCCTGGCCGCGGCCGAGCAATTGCTCGGTGATATCTGCATCCATGCCGTGGCGATGGAAGAACTGCCGCATATTGACGATGCGCTCTTCGGTGCGGCGGTGCTGGTGATAGACGCCCTGCAGATATTCGACTTGCGACATATAGAAGGGGCAGTTGAACCGCTGCACCATCCAGCCGGCCTGGCCGACATGATCGGGATGCGCGTGGGTGACAATCACCTTGCTGATCGGCTTGCCCTTCAGCGGACCTTCGAACAGTTTCGTCCATGCAGCGATGGTAGCGTCATTGCCGATGCCGGTATCCACCATGGCCCAGCCGTCGCCGTCGGCGAGCAGATAGATGTTCACATGGTTGAGGCGAAACGGCAGGTCGAGCCGGATCCAGAGAACGCCCGGAGCAATTTCGACCACCTGATCGGTCCCGGGATGGTTCTCCCAGGGATAGCGGAGGTCATCGGCTGGCTTTGTGCTGGCGTCTGTTTTCGAATGCATCGGTTCTGTCGCAATGTCCTTTTCATCCGGCTTAGCGGGCCAAGGACCCCTGCGCCAGCACAAATTCGGCTGGCGCAGGGCATGGGTTTATGCGCTGGCGCGCATATCGGCCTGTGCTGAAGCGGTAACCGGCGGAGTCGGCGTGCTCTTTCCGCTCACGTCGTCGAGCCGCGAGGTCATGCCCAGCCGGTCCAGCAGGTTGGCGTCGCGGTCGGTCTGGGGGTTCTTCGTGGTCAGCAGCACGTCGCCGATGAAGATGGAATTGGCGCCGGCGACGAAGCACAGTGCCTGCAATTCATCGGTCATATATTGCCGTCCGGCGGAAAGCCGCACCACGCTCTTCGGCATCATGATACGCGCCACGGCAATCATGCGGACCAGCGCGATCGGATCCGGGCGTTCGGCGGTGTCGTTGACCGGCACACCCTTCACCTCGTTCCACATATTGATCGGCACGCTGTCCGGATGATGCGGCAGGTTGGCCAGCAGCATCAGCATGCCCAGACGATCTTCGACCTGCTCACCCATGCCGATGATACCGCCGCAGCAGACCTTGAGGCCCGCATGGCGCGCCCGCGCCAATGTCTCGATGCGATCTTCCATCGTACGCGTGGTGATGATCTTGCCGTAGAATTCGGGCGAGGTATCGACATTGTGATTGTAGAAGTCGAGGCCGGCGTCCTGCAGGCGTTTGGCCTGATCTTCCGTGAGCATGCCCAGCGTCGCGCAGGTCTCGAGGCCGAGATCCTTCACCGCGCTGACCATGTCGCAGACGCGGTCGAGATCCTTGTCCTTGGGATTGCGCCAGGCTGCGGCCATGCAGAAGCGGCTCGCACCGGCATCCTTGGCGCGCTGCGCCGTGGCAACCACGGCGTCGCGGTCCATCAGCTTGGTCGCCTTGACGTCAGTGTTGTAGTGCGCGCTTTGCGAGCAATAACCGCAGTCTTCCGCGCAGCCGCCGGTCTTGATGCTGAGCAGGCTCGCAGTCTCGACGTGATTCGGATCGAAATTGCTGCGGTGGGTGCTCTGCGCCTGAAAAATCAGGTCTGCAAACGGCAAATCATAGAGTGCCTGGGCTTCATGGCGTTGCCAGTCGTGGCGCAGTTCGGTCGATGTCCATGCAGAGGGAGTTGGGGGCATTCACGCAATCCTTACATTCTGCGCAGCCACCGATCATGGGCTGCTGTGAAAGCAGTCCATGATTTTGAGGGTTGGAGCAATGACGCTGGCCGGGTGCAGCCATGCGCTGGATCGCCGCTCCTATGCCGCGCGGATGCTCGACAGGAATTCGTCGATTTCACCACGAAGAACGTCGGCCTCGCGGCGCAGTTCGCCCGAGGCGCCGAGCACGTCGTTGGCAGCCGTGCCGGCCTGCGTCGATGCATCGCTGACACCGACGATGTTGCTCGACACTTCGCTGGTGCCGCCGGCGGCGTGCTGGATGTTGCGCGCGATCTCGCGCGTTGCCGCACCTTGCTGTTCGACGGCAGTGGCGATGGCAGCGCTCACATGATTGATCTCGGCGATGGTCTGCCCGATGTTGCGGATCGCTCCGACGGCGGTGGACGTGACCTGCTGCATCGACACGATCTGCGTGCGAATCTCGTCGGTGGCCTTTGCGGTCTGATCGGCAAGGCTCTTCACCTCGGATGCCACCACGGCGAAACCCCGGCCTGCATCGCCAGCGCGCGCTGCCTCGATGGTCGCGTTGAGCGCCAGGAGGTTGGTCTGCGACGCGATAGTCTGGATCAGATCGATCACCACGCTGATGCGGTTGGCGTTGTCGGCCAAGCCCTGCATCGTTGCATCAGTTTCGCCGGCCTCGTTGACGGCCTTTGCGGCGATTTCGGTTGACGTGACAACCTGTCGGCTGATCTCGTTGATCGATGACGACAGTTGCTCGGTCCCGGCCGACACCGTCTGGACGTTCACAGAGGTTTCCTCTGCGGCCGATGCGACGGCGCTGACCAGCGCGCTGGAACGATCGGCAGTAGCCGTCATGCTCTGCGCGGTCGATTGCATGGAATCGGCCGAGCTCTGCAGCTTCTCCAAAGCATTGCGCACCTTGCTCTCGAAGTCGACGATGCGGGCTTCGATGCGCGACGTGCGTTCGCCCTTGGCGATGCGGTCCTGATCCTGCTCCGCGCTGAGCGTGCGGGCGTTGATCATGCTGTCGCGGAACACTTCGAGCGTGCCTGCCATCGCCGCGATTTCGTCCTGTTGGCGGCTGCGGGCGATCTCGGTGTCGAGATCTCCGCTGGACAGCCGCTGCATCGCGCGCTGCAATTGCGCGAGCCGGCGCAGGATGCTGCGGCCGACATAGAGCCAGACGAACAATGCCGATCCGATCAGCGTCAGCGCGCCGAGGCCGAGCATCACCTGCGTCGCCAGCGTGATTGTCGTCTGCGCCTGTGTCGTGGCGGCGTCGGTTTCGCTGCGCACCTTGTCGACCAGTTGCTTGACGCTCATACCGAGGCCAACATTCAGCTTGCGCGTCTCGTCGAGAATGAGTTCGCCATATTCGACGGTGTCCATCTCTTTCTGGCGCACCTTGAAGACGCTGTTCTTGCCATCGCCGATCGCCAGCAGTTGCAGGGCGGCTTCCTTCAGTTCCTTCGTGCCCTTGATGCCGACCAGTGCATCGAGATTGGATTTGACGCGGGTCTGGGCGGCCTTGAAATTGTCTTCGATCGGAGAGAGCGCTTCGGACGAGCCGGCCGACAGTGCGGCCATCAGATCGGACGAGATCAGGTTGGTGCTGGCGACGACTTCGCCGACCTGCACGATGACGCGCGCGGCTTCGCCCGAATCTTCGGCCGAGAAAACTGTTGCCCGCAGCGTGTCGTTCATCACGTTCTGGGCGTCGGTGGCGGCTGGCTCCGACATCTTGACGAAGTTTGCCGCAGCGGCGCGCAGGGAGTCGTATTGCTTCTGATGCTGGGCGACGGCGTCGAGACGTTCCTGGGTGGCAGCGCCAAGGCTGCGAATCGTGTCTTCAATGTTCTTGACGGTATCCGCCAGGGCGGCGACCACGGCCTTGTCGGCGCCGAGTTTGGCGATGGTGTCGAGCTTCTCGACTGCAATCTTGTGCGTATCCCGCATGCGCTGCGAGCGTTCCTTCAGAACGTCGGGGCTGCTCGATGCCAGCAGCATCGGGCCCTGGCTGGCAAGGCTCTCGCTGGCGGTGGCCAGTTGAAGGCTGGCGGTCAGTTTCGGAATGTCCCGGCCGTTCAGGTCCGTCATCATGCCGCCGAGCTGACCGAGAATCATGCCAGCACCGGCACTGATCAGGATCGCCATGCCCGCGATAACAGCGAAGGCGGCGAATAGGCTGCCGCGGATGCCCCAACGGGGCCGCGAGAAACGAAACCGTCCGAATTTTCCGATGAACGACGTCAGTGCCATTGATTCCCCCCGCGTCCACCGTCCTGGTGGCGGATCGCGCAGAGAGTATGTCGGTACCGGGTTAATATTCGGGTAAATCGGCAACCCCTGGCTGTCGCGGGGCTTGCAAGGTTACCAAAGGGTAAAACAAAAAGGCCGGCGTTTCCGCCGGCCTTTCCGTAGTCATGAGCCTGAAATCAGGCGCGAAGCTCAGTACTTCGCAACAACCGGGCCACCCCAGTTGAAGCGGTAGTTCAGGCCAGCCTTGACGGTGTGCTCGTCGTTCTTGGACGACAGGCCGACGATGCCAGCAGGCGACGGAGCGGCGAAAGTGGTCTTGCCGAAGTCGTAGTACTGGTACTCAACCTTGCCCGACCAGTTCTGGGTGAACAGGTATTCGAGGCCGGCGCCGACGGTGTAACCGTCATGCTTGGTGCCGCCAGCGAAGGCAACCGGAACGCCACCAGCGGTGGTGACCAGCGATTCGCTGTAGTCGGAGTAAGCGTAGCCGCCCTTCACGTAGAGCAGTGCCGGACCCCAGGTGTAACCGATACGACCGGTAACCGAGCCGAGGCCCTTCTGATTCAGGTTGTAGGTGACGCCTGGCGTGGTGAGGAAAGCGACGTTGGTGTTGTTCGAACCAACCCAGCTGTACTGACCTTCGATACCAACGACCCAGTTCGGAGCGAACTGGTAGTCAGCGCCGATCTGCAGACCGCCGAGGAAACGGCCATCCGAATTGTCGGAGGTGCCGCCGAAGCCGTTCGAACCGTTGAACGCGCCGCCGACGTGACCGCCGATGTAGAAACCGGTCCAGTTGTAGATCGGGGCAGCAACGTAAGCCGGAGCCTTGGTGTAGGGACGAGCAGCCAGGTCAGCGGCCATTGCCGGAACCGAGGCGCCCAGGGCGATCAGGGCAACGGTGCCCATCAGGAAGTTCTTCATTTTCTTCTTCTCCAGAAAACCATTTTAGAGCGAGAGCGCGTTCGCTCCGTCTATGGCGTGGACTTAGACAGCTTTTGCGTAAAATGCTGTCACCCATTCGCCACAGCAATCGACAACCCGACACGATCCGGATTGGCGCGACGGCATGCTTATCGACGCCTTAATAAAAGCTGAAAGATGCCTTAATTTACAGAGGTTTGGCGGACCAGCGTACCTGCTCGCACTAACCCGCAGCAGTTTGGTTTTGCTCTAGATCGATTTATTGTGATCGGCAAAGCCACAGCGCTTTATCTGCATCGCCTGCAACCTCCCACATCACGTTTTGGAACGTCTCAAAGCGCTGTGCGAATGCCGGCTGCGTGATGACACCGACCGGTCTGTCATGGGAAACAAAAAACGCGCGACCCGTTAGATGTTTGCGTGGTGCCGGTCGGCGCCTCCGTGAATGGAATCGCGTTGCATGCAGGTTGAGCGGATTTTACGTGAATACGGCCACTTCCTTCGGCCGATGAGTGAGGCGCCACGCGACGGTCAGCGGATCCTTGGCCACTCTGCCCAGGGTGGTACCCAAGGCGGCCACCTCATTTCCTGCTACTGGGAACTGCACCCTCGAGGTTTGATCGGGCCGAACTGGGTGGAGGAGCGCGATAGCCCCATCGGTTATATCGACAGCTATTTCGATGGCTGGATCAGGCCCCGCGAATTCAGGCTGCTTGATTCGGTCGCCATCAACCGGTTGCTCGTCGCTTACATCGACGATGCCCGCGCCGCCGATAACCGCGAGGCGCTCAAAATGCTTGAAGCGGGAGACGGTTAGAGCATGACCCCGAAAAGTGGATGCCGGTTTTCGCGGACAAACGAGTTCGTTTGTCGAGTGATCATGCTTCCAATGAAGAAAAATGCTCCGGCCGCCTTGGGAAGAGCTGATGGAAGATGACGGGAAATGGCTCAGGCCGGGAGCTTTGCAGCAAACCCGGCCCTAACTGCCAGTCCTCAGGTCTAGAAAGCCTTGTTGGCTTCCGGACGATGCGTATTTTTCGGCACGAAACCGGAGCGTGTGGCCTCGCGCTGGTTGCGCACCCAAACCTCGCGGTTCGGATGCAGGCCGGCGCCGCGGGTGGCGGGCACGGCGCTTGTGCGCGCGCGATGCAAGAGCCGAGTATCGGCCTCGCCGCAGCTCGGATGGATGCCGCCATTGTCCGCGACCACCTTCTCCCATGCCGCCTTGCGCTTGGCATAGATGGCGGGGTCCTGCAGCTGCGTGCAGTTGAGTTCGTTGAGATTGAGATCGGCGATGATCTCGTCGCCGTCCTCGATCAACCCGATGGCACCACCGAGTGCGGCTTCCGGCCCGACATGGCCGATGACCAGACCCACCGAGCCGCCGGAGAAGCGTGCATCGGTCATGAGACCCACGACGATGTTGCGCTCGCGGCAGAGCGTGGTGATACGCGAGGTCGGGTCGAGCATTTCCGGCATGCCGGGCGCACCCACGGGGCCGTCGTAGCGCACGATGACCATGTCGTGGTTCTGGAACTTCTCCGGATGCTGGTCGAGCGCCTGCAGCAGGCCGCGCTCGCCTTCGAACACGCGCGCGGTGCCGCGGAACCGATTGTCCTCGAGCCCGCCTTCGACGCCGGCGAGCTTGAGAATGGCGGAAAATTCCGGCGACAGGTTACCGCCGAGCACGCGCAACCCGCCGGTCGGCTTGTAGGGCTTCGCGACAGTATAGACGACACGGCCGTCGGCCGGCTTGGTCTCGAGGCGTTTGATCTGCTCGGCCAGCGTTTCGCCGGTGCAGGTCAACACGTCGCCATTGATCAGGCCGGCATCCATCAGCTCGCGCACGATCACCTGCACGCCGCCGACCGCATCGATATCGACCATCGAATACTTGCCGTACGGCCGAGCGTCGGTGAGCACCGGCACGATGTGCTGCGACAGATAGTTAAATTCCGCCGGCGTCATGACTTCCTTCCAGAAGTCGGCGAAGCCCGCGGCGCGCGCGATTTCCGGCGCATGCAGCGTCACATTGGTCGAGCCACCGATCGCCAGCGACACGATCATCGCGTTGCGGATCGAGTCGCGGCTGACGATGTCGCGCGGCTTGATGCCCTTGGCGATCATGTTGGCGAGATAGCTGACCAGCTGCTCCGGGAATTCCTTCAGGCGGCGCGGATCGTCCGATGGTGGCGCCACCATGTGCAGCGGCTGCATGCCGACCACGCCGATGAAGGTCTGCATGGTGTTGTAGGTGAAGATGCCGCCGCAAGAGCCATAGCCCGGGCAGGCATGACAGGCGATGCGGTGGCGATATTCGGCGTCGGGATTGCCGGCGACCTGATAGGCGCTGACGATGTCGAGCTTCTCGCCCGTCTCCGGATCGGTGCCGGGATGGATCGCGCCGTCCGACATGATGATCGACGGCTCGTTATGTTCGAGCAGCGCGGCCAGCGCGCCGACCGGCGGCTTGTCGCAGGCGACCACGGCGATGGTGCCGAGCAGGCCGGTGGCACTCAGATGCTCCGACAGCGCGTCGTTGGTCACTTCGCGGCCGATCAGCGAATAGCGCATTTCGCGCGTGCCGTTGCGGATGCCGTCCGAGGTCGCAATGGTGTATTCCGGCTGCACGAGGCGATAGGGCAACTGGCCTTCGCCGCGACCGATGCGCTTCTTCAGGCTCTCATGGATCGCGTCCACCTTGGACATCACGCCCATATAGCACTGGCTGTCGCCCTTGGTGCCCACCACGCCCACCGACGGCTCATGAATGAGCGTCTCGTCCGTGCCGAGTATGCGCGCAATGCCGATGGTCTGCGCTGAGCGGCCGGGATGGTTGTCGATGGTGACGACGGGCGACTTGGACACGACGAATTCCTTCCTGACGGCGTTCTTGATCTGCGAGGCTTGAATGCACCGCCGCCGGCGCTCGGCATTGGCGCATGTCAGACCCTGCGGTCAGGGCAGGGTCCGTCCACGATCCAATTTAGGATCGGTCTAGCCAGTGCATAACCCCCGAAGATCGCAAACACAATCGGATTGCCCCTCCGCTGGAACAGGGCTGCCTTGTCGCCGTCCGGTGCCGCAAAGCAGCAAAATTCCGGGTGCCATTTACGCGATCAGGCTATTTCTGCATGGTTTTGACAAACCAATGGGGTAATCGCTTCCTGCGCGTCACGGCGGATCGCGTCGATACGGAGTTCGAGATTGAGCGTTGCCTTCACCAAGGAAGAAAGTGCCGAAACGGCTGCGGAAACCCTGCTGCCCGACCGCCCGATCTCGCCTCATCCGAACCTCGTGACCGAAGCCGGTTTGCAGGCGCTGGAGATGCAGCTCCAGCAGGCCCGCGAGGCGCATGACGCCGCGAGCGCGATCGACGACGTGAACGAACGGCGGCGGCAGGCGGCAATCCCGTTGCGGGACATGCGCTATTTCACGGCCCGCGTTCGCACGGCCCAGCTCGTTCCAGCTCCGACATCGACCGACGCGGTAGCCTTTGGCAGCACGGTGACCTTCTCCCGCAACGACGGACGCGTGCAGACCTATCGGATCGTGGGCGAGGACGAGGCGGACCCCAAAGCTGGTTCGATCTCCTTCGTGTCCCCGGTGGCGAAATCGCTCATGGGCAAGGCCGTCGGTGACGTCGTCGGCACGGGCGCCCAGGAACTCGAAATCATATCGATCAAATAGGGGATGCCGTCGCGGTGGTGGCTTCGCGTCTGACGTCAGTCGCGAAGCCAATATTCAATCACAGCACCATCACGCCAGCGCGTCAGATTCCCGCGCTGGACTCCAGCCGCTCGTTGAGCTTCTGATCGACGACCTCGACCGTGCGGTCGATATTTGCATTGGTCATGCCGAGCTGATGCGAGATCAACTTCACCAGAAGATCGACCCGCTCGATAAACGGCGCGCCGGCCGCGACAGCGCGCGCCGCCGATGACGGCTTGAGCAGGCTCTCCGCTGCCTTAGCGTATTTGGCGAACGGCACCTGATCTTCGGGATCGGCGCCGAGACGCCGCGCCACGGCATCGACATGCTCGTAGATCGACTGCGACACTTTCAGGTCGCCGTGAACGGCCTCGCGGATCGACTGCGGCTCTTCAGGCGTGATGCAGCGATAGTTGCCCGTGAGTAGCATCGACCATTTCGCCAGCGGCACGAACAGCGAGTCGAATACTTTCAGCTTCACCGGCACGTCCTGGCCGTCGAGCTTCACGGCGTCGATGTCGGCTTCGAGTTCGCGCAGCAGCTTGTTGTGAGCCGGATCGGCAAAGGCCGATGCCTTGAAATTCGTCGGCAGGCCGACGTGAAGGACATTCGCCGCTTCTTCCGGCGGCCGGAAGGCCTGCGGGTCGGGCGAGCACAGCGTCACCAGTCCCGGGTCGAAGCGTTCCCATACCTGGGCATTGGTATAGGCCTCTTCGAGCTTCATGTCGGCCAGCCCCGGAATGCGCTTGAGATAGGGCAGCGGCGGCATGTTCATGATCGACAGGCAAGGTAGCTTCGCCGCGGCGATCTTGATCATCAGCACGCGGATCGTGTGGTTGGTATATTGCGGCTCCTGCATCGCAAGGCCGACCAGATCGTAGCGCGATATGTCGACCTGATCCGGCGAGGTCGCATCCAGTTTGCCTGGCAGGTCGCGTGAGAAGATGGCGCGGTGGGTCGGTTCGTCGCGCAGTTTGATGCGCACTTCAGTACCATCGCGATTGATGAGTTCGGCGGTCTTCTTCCGGCACACGAGGGTCACGTTATGACCGGCCATCAAGAGCTTCGTCGCCAGCAACGAGCCGTAGGAAGCTCCGAGAATCAGGATATTCCGCGCCATGGTGTTTCGTCCCTCACGTGATGTGTGCGCCAGATCCGAACGGTCCGGCATTTTTAGTTGGCGCGGACACTACTGCACTGCCGCGCTGCGATCCAGATGGCGTGAGCCGATACGTGCAGAGTTGGAGGCGATTTGCTTTTCCAATGCGCCAATCTGTCCTGCCTATCGTCGTGGCGAATGAGGGAGCGATCGGGTATCGTCATAAAAAACAACGGAGGGAAACATGTCTGCGATCATCAATCGTCGTCACTTCATTGCTGCCGGGTCGGCTGCCGCCGCCATGCCGTTCGTCGCGCGCGGTGCTTCAGCGCAAGCCGCCTGGCCATCGCGGCAGATCCGCATGATTTGTAGCTATCCAGCCGGTGGGCAGACCGATCTGCTCGCGCGCGCCTTTGGCGAATATATTTCCAAACAGGTTGGACAGACTGTCGTCATCGAAAACAAGGCCGGCGCATCCGGCGCCATTGGCACAGCGGAAGTCGCGCGCGCCGAGCCCGACGGACACACGATTCTCTGCTCCATCTCGACCACCTATGTGATGAACCGGGTGATGCTGAAGACGCCCGGTTACGACATGGACAAGGATTTGACGCTGGTCAGCGTCATTCCCGGCGCCGGATTGCCGCTGGTCGCCAGTCCGAAATCCGGCGTCAAGACGCTGGAGGACTTCGTCGCCTTCGCGCGCAAGAACGACAAGGTGAATTTCGGCACCTATAGCGTCGGCTCGGCGCCGCATATGACGATCAACGAACTCAACAAGCAGTATGGCCTCAAGATCGAGCCGATCCATTATCGCGGTGAAGCGCCGATGTGGACGGGACTGGCCGAAGGCTCGATCGATTTCGCGATGGGCAGCTACACGGCGTCACAAAGTGTGCTGCAGAGCGACCGCGGCGTGCCATTCGCCGTGCATTCGAAGAAGGTCGACGCCATCCCGAATGTGAAAACGCTGCCCGAGCAGGGCGCGACGTCGAAGTTCTTCACTGTGAGCGGCTTCACGGGCTGGGCCGTGCCCAAGGCGACTCCGCAGCCGATCGTCGATCGGCTGTCGCAGCTTTGCGTCGCCGCCAACAGCGATCCGAAAGTGAAGGAAGTGTTGAAGACCTTCGTGCTCGAACCGGCGCTCGGCTTCAAGGAGACCAATGCGCTGTATCAGAAGGAGCTGCCGGTTTGGATCGAGGCGGCGCAGGCGCTTGGTCTGCAGCCGGTCTGACCGCCGGCTGGATTGAATTAACGTTCGTCATTGCGAGGAGCGAAGCGACGCGGCAATCCAGTTCTTGTCTTCAAGAACAAAAAGACTGGATTGCTTCGTCGCAAGGGCTCCTCGCAATGACGACGCGAATATCTAGCCTTTTCTTTAGATGTATTACGCTCGTACCGAAAACCGGCTCATCGCGCTGAGCGCCTGCACGCGCGGCTCGACGTCGCGCATGTAGATCGTCTTGCGCAGGAATTCGATCTCGCTCGCCTCTTTGCTTTCTTCGACATCGATGTACCAGGACTTCGGCCGGCCGTCGGAGCCGTCGCTCCAGCGATAGCCGCGCCGCTTCAGCTCGTCCTTGAGATCGAAAGGCGACTGCTCCGCCCAGACCCGCATCGTTTTCTTCCGGGCACGTTCCAGAAGAACCGCCAGTGCCGGCGCACCGAGATCGGGCAATTCGAACGCGAGAATCTCAAGCAGCGCATGGCAGTCGTCGATCGCCCGGTGGGCCTGGTGAAAGAAACCTGCACCGGCGAGCAGATAGCCCAGCCGCGAGCCATCGAAACCATGTTTGCGCCAGTCGACTTCAGTAGCCGAACAGCCCCAGGCCTTGTGCTGGAACACCGGCCAATAGCGCTCGGAAAACTTGCGGTCGAAACCCGCATTGTGCGCGATGACGATGACGGCGTCGTCGGCGAAAGCGGCGACGGCATCGGGATCGATGCGGTGTCCCGCAACGGTCTCGTCCGTGATGCCCGTCAGCTCGGTGATCTCCGGCGGGATCGGCCGCGACGGCTCGTTGAATGCGGTGAAGACGTCCGCCACGCGCGTAATGCTGCCGTCCGGCAGATAGTCGAACTTGATCATGGCAAGTTCGATGACTTCGTCGCGCACCTGATCGAGACCCGTGGTCTCGACGTCGAGGAGAATGCCGGAGCGGGTCGGCTGGCCATTGGCCGGCGCGAATTCGGTGCGCGGGATCAGCCGGCGGAGGACGCGGTAATCGGTCGATCTGGCGAGCGTGTCCGCCATGGCGGCAAGGCCGGGATCGTCCTGCAGGCTAAGATCGTCTTGGAGCATCTGATTCCGGGCAGTTCTTCAAGCGCAGCGTGATTCAGCCATGACTATGTGCTTCGCTGAATCGGAGCAACCTGCTTGCCGGCGATAGACACAGCTGTGTGGCGCTCAGGCTCCAGCTTTGCGGCCGATTATACCTTGCGATCCAGCGAGGCCAGCGCCTCGTTCAGCACGGAACGCAGGCGTTCGGTGTCGTCGGGCCGCACGGCGGAGGGGTCCAGATAGAAATCCAGCCCCGGCATGCGTTCAACGACGATATCGGTTTGCACCGGCCTGTCGTCGATGATGCTGTCCACCGCATAGGGCACCACCTCGCGGCTGATGCCTTTCATGGTGATCGGCGGCAGCGGATGCGAGGTGATGATGTCGCTCACCAGCGCGAAGGTCTCATAGCTGATGGCGATGCCGCCAGGTTCTGCGATCGACTGCAGGCGTGCCGCGAGGTTCGCCTCGGCCCCGATGATCGTATAGTCCATGCGATCGGCGCTGCCGAAATTGCCGACATTGCAATAGCCGGAATTAATGCCGATGCGGGCCTTGAACGGCTCCTCGATGCCTTCGGTGCGCCACTTCGCGTTTAGTTCGAGGAGCCTGCGCTGCATCCGCCAAGCCATGCGCAGGCAGTCCTGCGCATCCTGGCGGTCGCCCTTGGTTTCAGGGTCGCCGAAGAAGATCAGCATCGCGTCGCCGATGAACTTGTCGATGGTGCCGCCATATTCGTGGGCGATGGCCGACATCTCCGTGAAATACTCGTTGAGCAGATGCGTGATCAGCTCCGGCTGCAGCCGCTCGGTGGTCGCCGTGAAATTCTGGATGTCGGAGAAGAAGATCGTCAGCTTCTTGCGCTCGGTATGGATGGTGACGTCCTTCTGGCCACTGAAAATGCTCTTATAGACCTGGGGCGAGATGTAGCGGGAAATCTTCATGGACAGCGCGGCGAGGAAATCGTTGTTGGCTTCCAGCTCATGGTTCATCCCGGCAATGCGCTGCGACTGGCGGCGTTGCAAAGCCAGGAACGAGACGCCGCTGACGGCCGCCAATGCGAAATAGGCCAGCAGAAACTTGAACGAAAATAGATTGGCCGCAATCGGCTGCGTGATGATGACTTCCTGGATGCCGCGGACGTCGCCGACCTTCCAGTCCTTCTTCGGGCTTTCCGGATGGCTGTTGTGGCAACTGACACAGGCCGGGCCCATCAGCACGGGCGCGACGATGCGGACCGTGTCGCTGAACAGCGACGCCCTGGTGTCGATGATCTTCTGTTCGGAATTGTCGCGCAGGCTGCGCAGCGATGTCTTCTCGAAATCGTCGAGCTGGTGTGGCGCGCGGTTCTGGAACGGATAGTCCGACACGAAGCGATAGTTGATATTCTCCTGCTGCGCGCCGATCACCCGGCCGAGTTCGAGGGAGAGCGTCGCCGGAATCGGGATCGCCCCGGGCACACTTTCATAATTGTGAACCACCTGCGTCGTGCCCTGATGGGCCAGCACGCGCCCGACCACATTGGTTGCGTAATAACCGCGCACGCTGGTGATCACGGAGTTCAGGTCGTTGGCCTGCCTGCGCAGCGCGGCGTCAACCAGATTGGTCAGATCCAGCCACACCGCTACAGGCAGCAGAAGCAAAAGCGCTGCGACGGCGAGGCCGGGCGCAAATATGCGCGAGCGTCGGCGGGAGACATCAGGCTGATCCATGAAGATATGTTCCTGGATTTCTGGCTGTTAATTGCAATGAGCGTGCGGCGGCGCGGCGGCCTCAGTCTCATAGCGCCGGTATGGTTATAATATCGTGCCTGGGTTGTGCCAATTTTCTGGTAGTGGACGAAATTGCGCCGGATGCCCGCCAATTTTGGCAGACGTGCATGCCGCCTGCGCACCTTGACTTCACGGGTCGCTTGGCCAATCTCGCGGTCAGAAAAACACTTCAAAACTCTTGGGAGAAGATCATGGCCGACGCCTATATTATCGACGCAGTCCGCACGCCCCGTGGCATCGGCAAAGTGGGCAAGGGCAAGCTCGCCGAACAGCATCCGCAGCATCTGGCAGCGACCGTGCTCAAGGCGATTGCCGAGCGCAACAAACTCAACACCGCCGACGTTGACGACGTGATCTGGTCGACCTCGACCCAGCGCGGCAAGCAGGGCGGCGATCTCGGCCGCATGGCCGCGCTCGATGCCGGCTACGACATCAAGGCCTCCGGCACCACCCTCGATCGTTTCTGCGGCGGTGGCATCACTGCGGTGAATTTCGCGGCGGCCCAGATCATGTCGGGCATGGAAGACGTCGTCATCGCCGGCGGCACCGAGATGATGTCGCTGACCGGTGCGATGGCCGCCGAGGATATGGCCGCGGGTAAGGCGCCGCTCGGCATGGGCTCGGGCAACAAGCGGCTCGCCAAGGTGCATCCGCAGTCGCATCAGGGCATCTGCGGCGACGCGATTGCTTCGATGGAGGGCATCAGCCGCGAGGCGCTCGATGCGCTCGGTCTTGAAAGCCAGCGCCGCGCAGCCATCGCGATCAAGGAAGGCCGTTTCGACAAGAGCATCGTCCCGGTCAAGGATGACGAGGGCAATATCGTGCTCGCCAGGGACGAATATCCCCGTCCGGAAACCACTGCCGAAGGTCTCGCCGGTCTGAAGCCTGCTTTCGCCGCGATGGCCGATCATCCGCTGGATGAAAGCGGCATGACCTTCCGCAAGCAGATCAACCAGAAATATCCGGATCTCAAGATCGAGCATTTCCACCACGCCGGCAATTCATCGGGCGTGGTCGATGGTGCCGCAGCCTTGCTGCTGACCTCGAAGTCCTATGCGGACAAGCATGGCCTGAAGCCCCGCGCGCGCATTGTCGCCATGGCCAATATCGGCGACGACCCGACCCTGATGCTGAATGCGCCGGTGCCGGCTGCGAAGAAGGTGCTGGCAAAGGCCGGTCTCAAGAAGGAAGACATCGATCTGTGGGAGATCAATGAAGCCTTCGCCGTGGTCGCTGAGAAGTTCATTCGCGATCTCGACCTCGACCGCCGCAAGGTCAACGTCAATGGCGGCTCGATCGCGCTCGGCCATCCGATTGGCGCCACCGGCGCGATCCTGATCGGCACGGTTCTCGATGAACTGGAGCGCCGCAACCTGAAGCGCGGTCTGGTCACCATGTGCGCCGCCGGCGGCATGGCACCGGCGATCATCATCGAGCGCGTATAGGCTCTAAACTCTCCCGCCTTAACCTCTCCCCGCTCTGCGCGGGGAGAGGTCGCCGCGTCTTCGCGGCGGGTGAGGGGCCCTCACTGGAACTGCCGCATACTCGCGCTCTCGGGTCGAGGATTCTTCGATCCGAGAATCCGTGCGTGATGAATCGCCGTGCCTCGCCCCTCACCCCAACCCTCTCCCCGCAAAAGGGCGGGGCGCCGGCGCACGTGGTAAAGTCCGAATGCCGCAAGTACCGGCTCATTCGTTCGACGGCCACGCCATCGGGAACGACAACGGCGAGATCTCGGTCAGCTTGCGGCCGGCCCAGTCGAGACCCGGCGTGCGCTCTTCCGCGCGGATCTGCGCTTCATGCACCCGCAGCGCCGCGGCGGGATAGTCGAACGTCTGCACCACGCCGTCCTTCACCACCTGCCGGCCATCGACATAGACGTGACGCACCGCGCGTTCCGCCGCCGCATAGATCATGCTGCGGATCGGATCGCGATGCGGCTGCATCATCGGATGGGTGACGTCGACCATCACGAAATCGGCCTTGCAGCCAGCCTCGAGCCTGCCGATGTCGTTGCGCCCGAGCGCCTTGGCGCCGACGGTGGTGGCCGCCTCGAACAGCATGGTCGAGTTCAGGCCGCGCGGATGCCCGGCCATCAGCCGCGAGGTCATCGTCACGTTGCGCATTTCCTCGATCATGTTGTGCGGATAGGTGTCGGTGCCGATCGCCACCGCAATGCCGGCTGCGCGATAGCGGCCGACATCGCGCAGCGCGATGCCGCGGCGCATGAATACGGTCGGGCAATGGGCAACCGTGGTGCCGGTTTCGGCCAGCAGCGCGATGTCGCGCTTGGTGTGCCATGGCGTCAGCGGGTGGTCGTCGACGAAGATCGAGTGACCGACCAGCGAGGTCGGGCCGAGCACGCCGAGTTCGCCGAGCCACTGGATCGGCGTCATGCCATGGCGGCGGACGATTTCGTGGAATTCGGATACCGACTGCGCCGCATGGGTCTGCCACGGAATGTTGCGGCGCTTCGCTTCGGCGTAGCTGTCTTTCATCAGCTGCGGCGTGCAGGTGTCGATCTGCGCTGGGTACATCATTCCGGAGAGACGGCCGGACGGATGGCTCTCGGCGGCATCGATGAGCGCGAAAGCCTGCAGCATGCCGTCTTCGCCGGCCTTCTCGTTCCATTCGTAATCGACGAGCGTGCCATTCGGCGTGAACCAGCGCGCTGAGCGGAACCCCGGAGCGATATAGACGCGCAGGCCACTTTCCGCTGCGAGATCGAGCCATTGCGGATGAGGCATCGACAGATCGACCACCGTGGTGACGCCGGATAGCAGCAGTTCGGAATACGCAACGCGCACGCAGTCCGGCACGCCTTCCGGATCGGACCGCAGGATCGGCATGTACTCATAGAGCGACGAATTATACAGGCCGGGCGAGCCGATCTCGTCGAGGAAGCCCTTGTTGAGCGGTTCGCTGGACGGATGCGAATGGATATCGACGAGACCCGGCATCACCATGAAGCCGCGGCCGTCGATGGTTTCGACCGCCTCACCCTGATAGTCGCGGCCGGCAAACACGATCTGGCCGTCGTCGAAAGCGACATCCCCGCCGGTGACATAGGTGTGGCTGCTCTTTGCGGCGTCCCAGGCGACGACATAGTCCGCGTTGCGGATGACGGTGATGGCCATACTGATCCTCTTGATGGAAGGCGAGGAACCGTAAGCGCAAGCGACCAGGCGGTGCAAGATCGAGAGGTGAGCAGACCCGCCTGTCTATTCGGCATATGCAACCCGTCTGTTCGGCTCGTGCAAATGACGATAAGAAGACGCGTTGATCTGCAAAGTCCTGAAGAGAGCCTGAACTGATGCAATACAGACATGATGGCCTTTACGCTTCCCGCCGTTCGCCAGTCATGGCGCGCAATGTGGTGGCGGCGTCGCAGCCGCTGGCGACACAGGCCGGGTTGCGCATGCTGGAGCGCGGCGGCAATGCGCTGGATGCGGCGCTCGCGGCCGCGATCACGCTGACCGTGGTCGAGCCGACCGGCAACGGCATCGGATCGGACGCTTATTGCATCCTGTGGGATGGCAAGGAGCTGCACGGCCTCAACGCCTCCGGCCGGTCGCCGGCGGGATGGACGCCGGAGCGTTTTGCCGGTCACAAGACCTTCCCGCATCGCGGCTGGGAAAGCGTCACCGTGCCCGGCGCCGTTTCGGCCTGGGTCGATCTGTCCGAACGCTTCGGCAAGCTGCCCTTCGCGGAGCTGTTCGAGCCAGCGATCTCCTATGCGGAGAATGGTTTCAATGTCTCGCCGGTGATTGCCGAACTCTGGCGCCGCGGTGCCGAGGAGTTGAAGAACCAGCCAGGTTTTGCCGAAGCCTTCATGCCCGGCGGGCGTCCGCCGGCGGCCGGCGAACTGTTTCGCGCGCCAGGCCACGCCTATTCGCTCAAGCTGATTGCAGCGACGAAGGGTGAAGCATTCTATCGCGGCGAACTCGCAAAGCGCATCGCCGATTTCGCACGCGCAAATGGTGCCGTGCTCGACGAAGCCGACATGGCTGCGCACAAAAACGACTGGTGCGGCACCATCCATCAGGATTTCGGCGACGCTTCGCTGCATGAAATCCCGCCGAACGGGCAGGGCATCGCCGCGCTGATGGCGTTGGGCATTATGCGCGCCTTCGGCACTGACGGTCTCGTGCTCGACAGCAGCGATGCCTTCCATCTGCAGATCGAAGCCACAAAACTGGCTTTCGCCGATGTCTACGCCTACGCGGCCGATCTCGATTACATGCGTGACGTTACCGTCGCGCATCTGCTCAATCCGACCTATCTCGCCTCGCGCGCCAAGCTCATCGACATGAGCTGCGCGCAGGATTTTGGCGCCGGCGCGCCCAAGACCGGCGGCACGGTGTGCCTGTCGACCGGCGATGCTTCCGGCATGATGGTGTCCTATATCCAGTCGAATTATTCGGGCTTCGGCTCCGGCGTCGTTGTGCCGGGCACCGGCATCAGCCTGCAGAATCGCGGCTTCGGTTTCGTCCTGACCGATGGTCATCCCAATCAGGTCGGCCCGCGCAAGCGGCCGTTCCAGACCATCATCCCGGGCTTCGTCATGCAGGGTAAAGAGCCGCTGATGGCCTTCGGCCTGATGGGCGGCCCGATGCAGGCACAGGGCCATCTGCAGATCATGCTGCGCATGCAGCTCTGGGGGCAGGATCCGCAGACCGCAGCGGATGCGCCGCGCTGGCGCTATGTCGCTGGGTTGAAAGTGGCGATCGAGACGGCTGTCCCGGACAATGTCGCGGCAGACCTCGCCAGCCGCGGCCATGTCATCGAACGCGAACCGCCGGATTCGGCCTTCGGCTTCGGCGGCGCGCAGCTCGTGCGTAAAATCGATGGCGGCTATGTCGCCGGCTCCGACCCGCGCAAGGACGGACTCGCGGCGGGATTTTGAGCCGTAGGGCGGATTACGCCTTCGGCTAATCCGCCCTACGTTTGAGTCTCACCCCAGCCCGGCGGCCTTCGCGATCGTGTAGGTGATCAGGCTCGCCACATAGGCCAGTGCGAACATGTAGAGGAACGTCACCACCATCCACTTGGTGCTGCCGGTCTCGCGGCGGATCACGGCCAGTGTCGAGGCGCATTGCGGGGCGAAGATGAACCAGGCCAGGAACGACAGGGCTGTCGCAAGGCTCCATTTGCTGGCCAGCGCCTGGCCGATGGCGTCCGCCGCTTCCTTGCCGCCTTCGATCGCATAGACGGTGCCGAGCGCGCCGACCGCGACTTCGCGCGCCGCCATGCCGGGGATCAGCGCCACCGCGATCTGCCAGTTGAAGCCGAGCGGGGCGAAGAACGGCTCCAGGAATTTTCCGATCATCGCGGCGAGGCTGTAATTGATCGCCGGCCCTTCGGCGCCGGCCGGTGCCTGCGGGAACGAGGCCAGGAACCAGATCAGGATCATCATCGACAGGATCGTGGTGCCGGCGCGCTGCAGGAACATCTTGGCGCGGGTATAGACGCCGATGGCGATGCTCTTGAGGCGTGGCAGCTTGTAGTCCGGCAATTCCAGCATGAATGGCGCGGGTTGGTAGTCGCGCCACATGAAGAACTTGATCACGAAGGATGCGGCGAGTGCGCTGCCGATGCCGGCCACATAGAGCCCGAACATCACCAGACCCTGCAGGTTGACCCAGCCCCAGACATTTTCCGCTGGGATGAAGGCCGAGATGATCAGCGTATAGACCGGGATGCGCGCCGAACAGGTCATCAGCGGCGCGATCAGGATGGTGGTCAGGCGGTCGCGGCGATTGTCGATGACGCGCGTCGCCATGATGCCGGGGATCGCACAGGCGAAGCTCGACAGCAGCGGGATGAAGGCGCGGCCGTGCAGGCCGGCGCCGCCCATGATGCGGTCCATCAGGAACGCGGCGCGCGCCATGTAGCCGAAATCTTCCAGCAGCAGGATGAACAGGAAGATGATGATGATCTGCGGCAGGAACACGAGCACGCTGCCGACGCCGGCGATCAACCCGTTCTGCAGGAAGCTCTGCAAGATGCCTTCAGGCAGCACCTGTGCCACCAGCGTACCCAGCGCGCCGAACGAATCCGACAGCAGCTCCATCAGCGGCTGCGCCCAGGAGAACACCGCCTGGAACATCACGAACAGAATGAGCGCGAGGATCGCGAGGCCGGCGACCGGATGCAGCACCACGGCATCGACGCGCGTGGTCAGCGTGTCCGGCTTGGTCGGCATCGTGACGGTGTCACGGATGATGCGGTCAGCCTCGCGCTGCAGCGCCTTCATGTCGGACAGGCCAAGCGGCTTCCAGCCATCGCCGTCGGCGACCGTCGGCATGTTGGCGGCGAATTCGTCGGTGCGCTTGCGCAATTCCTCGACGCCGGCCTTCTTCACCGCGATCGAGGTGATCACCGGCACGCCGAGTGCTGCGGACATCGCATCGACATCGATGCTGACGCCGCGGCGCTGCGCGATGTCGAACATGTTGAGCACCACCAGCAGCGGGCGACCGGTACGTTTGAGTTCCAGGATCAGCCGCAGCGTGAGGCGCAGATTGGTGGCGTCGGCGATGCACAGGACCAGATCGGGCGCAGCTTCGCCGGGGCGCTTGCCGAGCACGACGTCGCGGGTGATCTCTTCATCCGGGCTGCGGCCGCGCAGCGAATAGGTGCCAGGCAGGTCGAGCAGCGTCACCTGACGGCCGGCCGGCGTGACGAAGGCGCCTGCCTTGCGCTCGACGGTGACGCCCGCATAGTTGGCCACCTTCTGGCGGCTGCCGGTGAGTGCGTTGAACAGCGATGTCTTGCCGCTATTGGGGGCTCCCACCAGCGCGAGATGGAAGCGCTCGGTGGTCACGTCTGTATGGGTCATTTCACAACAACTGCCATGGCTTCGCGCCGGCGAACGGCGATCGTAATATTGTCGACGCGCACCGCGATCGGATCGCGCTGGATAGCGCCCTGATGCAGGATCTCGACGCGCGCGCCTTCGGTGAAGCCCATTTCCAGCAGATGCCGTTCGAGCTCGTGGCCGCTCTCGGCGGCGCCTGCAATATCGGGCTGCAACGCCACGATGGTTCCGATGAATCCGCGCGGCGCATTGCCGAGGCGCAATTCGTGTATGGATGTTTCGGATGCAGTCTGGTGGACGGTCATGCCCGACCTTGTCGAGCAGCGTCCTGACAAGGTCAAGACAAACGCACGTATGTTATTAGAATGATTATAAAGAAGCGCTCCGACACCGCTTACGATGCGCCCGCGGACTGATCGTTCACTACCCGCTGCTGGATCTTCACCAGTTCTGCATAGATGCCGCCTTGCGCGATCAGTTCGTCGTTGGAGCCCTGCTCGGCGACGACGCCTTCTTTCAGCACGATGATCTTGTCGGCGTCGCGAATGGTCGAGAGCCGATGCGCGATCATGATGACGGTGCGGCCCTGCATCAGCCGGCGCAGCGCCTCGATCACCAGCGCTTCGGATTCCGGATCGAGCGCTGCTGTCGGCTCGTCGAGGATCATGATCGGGCTGTTGCGCACCACCGCACGCGCGATGCCGATGCGCTGACGCTGGCCGCCAGACAGCGTGTCGCCGCGTTCGCCGACCATGGAGTCGTAGCCATGCGGCATGCGGCTGATGAACTCGTCGGCATTGGCGATCTTCGCGGCCGCGACGATCTCCTCGTCAGTTGCACCAGGGCGGCCATAAGCGATGTTCTCGCGGATCGTGCCGCGGAACAGCACCGTCTCCTGCAGCACGAAGCCGACCTGAGCGCGCAGGGCGGACAGTTTGTAATCGGTGACATCGACGCCATCGATCAGCACGCGCCCCGATGTTGCGTCGTAGAAGCGCGGGATCAGGCTCAGCACCGTGGATTTACCGGAGCCGGTCGGTCCGACGACGCCGACGATCTGGCCGGGTTCGATATGCAGCGAGACGTCGCGGAGCACGCTGGCCTCCTCGCTATAGGCGAAGGCGACGTTCTCGAAGGTGATGGCGCCTTTGGCACGGCCGGGATCGACGGCACCCGGTTTCTCCATGATCACATCATCAGCCGCGAGAATATTCTGGATCCGCTCCAGCGCCACGGTGGTCTGCGCGATCGCGCTGGTCATGCTGGCGAGATCCTTCACCGGTTTGAAGAACTGCGCGAGATAAGCGAGGTACACGGTGAGCGCGCCAGCCGTCATGGTGCCAGCGACAATCAGCGAGGTGCCCTTCCACAGCACGATGGCGGTGCAGAACGCCACCACGATGCTGACCACAGGCGAGAGCAACGACTTCACCTGACGCGCTTTCATGGCGGCCTCGACCGTTGCATGGCTGGCGGCTTCCAGCCGTGCCAGTTCGAGATCCTGCCTGCCGAAGGCCGTGACTGCGCGCACCTGGCCGAGGCCCTGCTGGACCACGGCAACGATCTCGCTCTGCCGTTGCCGCACCGTGCGCGTGACCTCCTTCACGGCGCGCTTGAAATGGAACACGAAGACGATCAGGAACGGCGTGATGCCGAGCGCGATCAGCGTAAAATCCCAGTCGAGCCAGAACATCAGCCCGATCATGAAGACGATGGTGATGAGATCGAGCAGGATATCCAGCGTCGATGATGAAGCGAAGTTCTGCAGCGTTGTGACGTCTGTCGTGATCGTGGACATCAGCGCGCCGGTCTTGGCCTTGTCATAATAGCGCAGCGACAGCCGGTGCAGATGCGCATAGATGCGGATGCGCAGGTCGTTGGCCACCCACTGGCCAACCGATGTCGAGTAGTAGTTGTCGATATAAGTGGCGATCGCGCCGATCACGGCGATGACCAGGGTGGCGATGCCGGCGAACAATGCGACGCCGAGTGTATGGCGGCCGATGCCGTAGTCATGGGCCCAGTCCAACCAGGCGGGCAGGTGATGGCTGCCCAGCGCGTCATCGAGCACCAGTTTCAGCGGCCAGGGCGCGGCCAGGCTCATGGCGATCTCGACCAGCATGGCGAGGAAGACGATGATCAGCCAGCCGCGATAGGGCCGGAGCATCTCGAGTACCAGACGAGTCATCGAACATTGTCTCCAGCAACACGGCCAGACCGGGAATCATGAGCAGTCCGGGCGGCCGCAGTATATAGCCGCCGTCGGTTAGCGGGTCTTAACTGTAGTCGGGTACAGATGGATTTTTGCTGACAGCCCGCGCATTGTGGCATGCGGGCAGGAGCGTCAGTTAATCTGGCAGGGCTGCGCAGGACCGAACATGAACGTGCGATCCGTTGCTTTCCCGTTCTGGGGCAGGGTGCTTCTGCTGGCCGGCATCCTCGGTCTGGTGCTGGGCGGCGGCCTTCTGACCTGGCGCTACATCGAGCGTCCGACCGTGCTCAAGCTGGCGGTCGGGTCGATCGATGGCGAAGCCGGCAAGACGGCATCGATCATCGCCAGCCATTTCGCCACCAGGAAGTCGCCGATCCGGCTGGATTTCGAGACCTTCGGCAACGCCGTCGATGCGGGCAAGGCATTCTCCTCCGGCAAGGTCGATCTCGCTGTGGTCCGGGCCGATGTCGGCGATCTCTCCGAGGCGCGCGCTGTTGCCGTCATGGCCAAGGCGGTCGTCATGCTGATCGCGCCTCCCGGCTCGAAAATCACCAGCGTCGAAGGCCTGCGCGGCCGCACCGTCGGTGTGGTGGGCGGCGAGGTCAATCGCAAGCTGGTCGATGCGCTCACCAAGCAATACGACCTGACGAGCGCGAGGGTCACATTCAAGAATCTTGAGGTCAGCGATACCCGGCGCGCGGTGGAAGCCAAGGAAGTCGGCGCCCTGCTGGTGGTGATTCCGCTGACCGAGAAGTATTTGTCCCTGGTGCGCGGTCTCTTCAAAACCGGTGCACCGGTGCTGATCCCGATCGATGCCGCCGGCGCCATTGCCGATGCCAATGGCGCCTATGAAAGCTTCGACATTCCGAAAGGGTCGCTCCGCGGTGCGCCGCCCGTCCCGGATGATGACGTGACAACGCTTCGGGTCAGTTACTATCTGGTCGCAAACAAGAAGCTCCATTCCAGTCTGATCGCGCGTCTGACCGAAATGGTGATCGCGGCGCGCCGCGATCTGATCGCCGGGCAACCGCAACTGGCCGGTATCGCCGCGGCCGACACCGATCCCGATGCCTTTATCCCCATCCATCCCGGCGCTGCTGCCTACTACAACGGTACCGAGCAGAGCTTCATGGACAAATACGGCGACGACATCTATCTCGCCCCCATGATCCTTGGCGCCCTTGCCTCTGTGCTGGCTGCCGCCTGGAAATTCCTCGGCATCCGCCCGCCCGACCACCGTGAGGCGACACTCAATGCACTTTATGCATTGCCGCGCCGGATCCGGGCGGCGGCGGACGATGCGGAACTGTGCGCGATCGAGCAGGAGGTCGACGATCTTCTCAGCGCGCAATTGGCGAAGACCATGCGCAATGATGACGATGCACTTGAAATGGCGACGCTGGTCTCTTCGGCACAGCGCCTCGATAACCTCATTCATCACCGCCGTTCGGCGCTGGCGCGGGCCCCATTTTCTGCCGCGCCGCATTCAAGTATAGAGTCGGAGACGTAGTTCCAGGCCATGACGCTGTTTTGCAGAACCAACAGCCGTTTGCGGGCACCTTTATTTCTCGCGAGAGGTCAATCATGACGCATAACCTGCTCGTGTTTCCGGATGACACCGCGCAGTGCATCATCGATCCGATCAGGGCGGCAAAGCGCAGCCTGAACATCCGGATGTTCCTGTTCACCGATCCGACGCTGCTGCATGAGGTGATCGCGGCGAAGCGGCGCGGCGTCAAAGTGCGCGTCATGCTCAATCCGGCACGGCGCAACGGCGAGAGCGAGAATAACGAAACCGCCGCGGCGCTGGCTGCTGCCGGGGTCGAGGTCCGTGACAGCAATCCGGCCTTCGCGCTGACCCATCAGAAATCGATGATGATCGATCATGAGTGGGGCTTTGTCGAGTCGCTGAACTGGGAGACCCGCGATCTCACCGAGACGCGCGACTACGCGGTGACCACGACCAAGAAGCTCGAAATTTCCGAGATGGTGGATTGCTTCGAGGCCGACTGGGCGAAGCAGGATTTCGTGCCGAACCCGGACTCGCAACTGATCTGGTGCCCGAACAACGGCCGCGAGCGGATCGGTGCTTTCATCGATTCCGCGCGGGACACGCTCTGGATCCAGAACGAGCGTTATCAGGACACGGACATCATCGAGCGGCTGGTTCGCGCTGTGCTGCGCGGCGTTCAGGTCCACATCATGGCGCGGCAGCCGCACAAGCTGAAGAAGAACAAGCTGATCGAGGGGATCGGGGGGCTGCGCATTATGCATGACGTCGGCGCCAAGGTGCACCGGCTCAATGACATGAAGCTGCACGGCAAGATGCTGTTAGCCGACGAGGAACGCGCTATCGTCGGTTCCATCAATCTCACGCCGGGCAGTTTTGACGATCGCCGCGAGCTGGCCATTGAGACCGATGCGCATCATGTTGTGAAGCGTCTCGTCGAGACCTCGCATCACGACTGGAAACATTCGCGCAAGCTCGACCTCTCCGACGAGGCGGTTCAGGCGGATCTGGAAAAACACGGCATCCGGCAGTAGCGCGTTGTCGCTCAGCGCCGATCCGGCCGCGGCGATTGCCGGGCTCGGGGCTGCACAGGTTTCCTTTCCGCGCGGCGAGCATATTCCGTGGCCAGGTTCAGCAGTCGTTCGCGAACCACGGGGTCATCAATCTCCCGCGCCAGCTTTTCGCAGCGCTCGGCCTGCTCTCTGAAATATGCGGCTTCGCTAGGCAACTTTGTCGTTTTCCATGGGCAGTGCGGGGCGCAGGAACATCGCCGAGAGCTGATCCTTGATTTCCAGGACACGCGGCGATGTCATACCCGGGCGAATGCAGAGCAGCGCTTTGATGGTCGGAAGCTCCGGCAAGTAATAGTCCCTGGCCCAGACCAGTCCCGGCGGAATGATCCGGCTGGGAACAGCCGTCAGTCCGATGCCGGCTTCGACGGCGGCTTTCTTCGCGCTGTAGTCCTGACTGCTGAAGGCAATCCGATAGGAAAGGCCATGCCGCGTGAGCGTATGAATCATCCAGTCGTCATTGGTCCAGGTGACGATTGGGATCGGTGCGCCGGGGCTGAGCACGAATGATTTCGAGCGAACCCATGCCAGCCGATCCTCGGATTCATCGACAATGAGCGGAGCCAGATCGGGACTGATTTCTCCCCGCTGGAAAAAACACCCGACGTCGATATGGCCGTCGATCAATGCTGTCGCAATCTCGGTGGACATTCCGGCATGGATATGGATGTCATTGAGGTTGCTCAGGCTCTGCTCGGCGACGAAGCGCTGCGCGAGGACAACGCTCAGGCCCAAACGAAGCCGGTCGACATGATTATCGGCTCCGCCGAGCGCAAGCACCTGATCGTTGGCCTCGATGATCTTGCGCGCCTGCGCAAGCACCAGCTTGCCGAGATCGGTCGGACAACTTCCGTTCGGCGTCTTGCTGAACAGCGAACCGCCAACAAGTTGTTCGAGGCGCTTGATCTGCGAACTCACCGCGGGCTGACTCAACCCCAATTGCTCCGCAGCCTTGGTCAAGCTACCCGTTTCTGAAATGGCAACGACGGTACGAACAATTTCAATCGGAATATTGAGATGCCGCTTGTGCATTTGAATATCCAGCCTCGCAATTGCGCCATGAGTCGGACCAAGGGGTGTCGCGATTCTCTACCAATCATATAGGCGTAATCACTCTTGGTTATATATTTGATTTGGATGGCATTTCCGGAATTTATGGCGTCATCAAAATCAGTGTGTGGCGGCTATCTACCGAATTCGATGATGACTACACGCGCCGTCGCATCGGACTCAATCGCGACAGGTGCTGATCCTTGTTCCACAAGCAGCCCATCATGCGTCGACAGGCTGTCGACGGTCGATGCCGACCGTACGGTCGCAGTGCCATGCTCAACGAACAGAAACGCTTGTGCAGAAACTATAAAATCCTGACGTTTCATGACGTTGATGCGTCTCACATGCTGTGAGACGATCCCGCGCCTGCTCATCACATTCAAATCTGTAATGGAACCGTCGATCAGTGTCGCTGACGTTTGCTGATCGCCCGGGAAGGAATGGATCGTACTGCGATCAATGCGCACAAATGTGCTGCCGTGGACATTGAGGTCGATGCCGGCACCATCGATGACCAGAAGTGTACGATCAATCCCGGGAAATGACGAGAACGGTCCGTCGCTCGTCACCTGCGCCATACTGACGCGCCAGTCGAAATCGTCCAGCTTTGCATTCGCCGGGAAGATCGCAATCTCCGTGGTCGATCCCAGCCCGTTCTTCCAGGGCATCACCTTGTAGTTCGCGGCGCGCAGGATCTGCATGCGCCGCACTCAGCCCTTGGCGTGCAGCGATGGCAGATTGAGGTGATGTTCCTCGGCGCAGTCGATGGCTTCCTCATAGCCTGCATCCGCGTGGCGCATCACGCCGGTGGCCGGATCGTTCCACAACACGCGTTCGAGGCGCTTGGCCGCTTCCGGCGTGCCGTCGGCGACGATGACCATGCCGGAATGCTGCGAGAAGCCCATGCCGACGCCGCCGCCGTGATGCAGCGACACCCAGGTTGCGCCAGATGCGCAGTTGAGCAGCGCATTGAGCAGCGGCCAGTCGGAGACGGCATCGGAGCCGTCCTTCATGGCTTCGGTTTCACGGTTCGGGCTGGCCACCGAACCGGAGTCCAGATGATCCCTGCCAATCACGATCGGCGCCTTCAACTCGCCCGACGCCACCATCTCGTTGAAAGCGAGGCCGAGGCGATGACGATCGCCGAGGCCGACCCAGCAGATGCGCGCCGGCAGGCCTTGAAACTGGATGCGCTCGCGCGCCATGTCGAGCCAGTTCACCAGCGCCTTGTTATGTCCGAGAATTTCTTTCACCTTGGCATCGGTCTTGTAGATGTCCTCGGGATCGCCGGAGAGCGCGGCCCAGCGGAATGGACCGATGCCGCGGCAGAATAGCGGGCGGATGTAAGCGGGGACGAAGCCGGGGAAGTCGAACGCGTTGTCGACGCCTTCTTCCTTCGCCATCTGGCGGATGTTGTTGCCGTAATCGACCGTCGGCACGCCCATCTCGTGAAAGTCCAGCATGGCGCGGACGTGCTCGCTCATCGATTTGCGCGAGGCCTTCTCGACGGATTGCGGATCGGTGGCGCGCTTGGCTTCCCATTCCGAGAGCGTCCAGCCCTTCGGGAGATAGCCGTTGACCGGATCATGCGCCGAGGTCTGGTCGGTGACGATGTCCGGCTTGACGCCGCGGCGGACCAGTTCAGGGAAGATGTCGGCAGCGTTGCCGAGCACGCCGACCGAGATCGGCTTCTTCTCTCTGTTGGCCTTCTCGATGATCGCCAATGCATCATCGAGATCCTTCGCCTGTACGTCGAGATAACGGCTCTTCAAGCGCATCTCGATGCGGCTCGGTTGACACTCCACCGCGAGGCACGACGCGCCGGCCATGGTCGCCGCCAGCGTTTGCGCGCCGCCCATGCCGCCGAGGCCGGCGGTGAGAATCCATTTGCCGGAGAGATCGCCATTATAGTGTTGCCGTCCGGCCTCGACGAAGGTCTCGTAGGTGCCCTGCACGATGCCCTGCGAGCCGATATAGATCCACGAGCCGGCCGTCATCTGGCCATACATCATCAAGCCCTTGCGATCGAGGTCGTTGAAGTGCTCCCAGGTGGCCCAGCGCGGCACGAGATTGGAATTGGCGATCAGCACGCGCGGCGCATCCGCATGCGTCTTGAACACGCCGACTGGCTTGCCGGATTGCACCAGCAGCGTCTCATCGGCATTGAGTTCACGGAGCGATTTGGCGATCTGGTCGAAGGCTTCCCAGTTACGTGCGGCGCGGCCGATGCCGCCATAGACCACGAGCTCGTTCGGGTTTTCGGCCACTTCCGGATCGAGATTGTTCATCAGCATGCGCAGCGGCGCTTCGGTGAGCCAGTCCTTGGCGGAGAGTTCAGTGCCGCGCGGGCTGCGTACGATGCGGCTGTTCTTGCTGCGATCCATGATAACTCGTCCTTACTTGGAAGCTGTTGCGCTCGTTCGGCCGCGCCAGACGCGGGCGTGAAGCGGATTGAAGCCGACGCGGTAGACCAGCTCGGCGGGGTGTTCGATGTCCCAGATGGCGAGATCGCAGGCCTTGCCTGGCTCCAGCGTGCCGACTTCGCTCAGCCTGCCCAGCGCCCGCGCGCCTTCGCGCGTCACGCCGAGCAGGCATTCATCCACGGTCATGCGGAACAGTGTCGCGCCCATGTTCATGGTCAGCAGCAGCGAGGTCAGCGGCGACGTGCCGGGATTGCTGTCGGTGGCCAGCGCCAGATGCGTGCCGTGCTTGCGAAACAGCGCGATCGGCGGCGCCTGGGTTTCGCGCAGGGTGTAGTAAGCACCCGGCAATACCACCGCGACGGTGCCGGCCTTGGTCAGCGCGACGACGCCGTCTTCGTCCGTATGTTCGAGGTGATCGGCGGAGAGCGCGTTATGCTCGGCGGCGAGCTTCGCGCCATGCAGGTTCGAGAGCTGGTCGGCATGCAGCTTGACCGGCAGGCCGTGGGCCTTGGCGGCCGCAAACACCCGCGCTGTCTGCTCCGGCGAAAACGCGATGCCCTCGCAGAAAGCGTCGACGGCGTCGGCGAGCTTCAGTTCGGCAATCGCCGGCAGCATCTCGGCGATGAGCGTGTCGATATATGCATCCTTGTCGCCATTTGCTTCCGGCGGCATCGCATGCGCGCCAAGAAATGAGGTGACGACTGACACGTCGCGCTCACGGCCGAGCTGGCGTGCCGCTGTGAGGCAGCGGATCTCGGTCTCCTTGTCTAGGCCGTAGCCCGACTTGATCTCGATGGTCGTGACGCCTTCGGCGAGCAGATGATCGAGCCGCTTCAATCCGCTGGCGACGAGCTGCGCCTCGCTGGCCGCACGCGTCGCCTTCATGCTCGAGGCGATGCCGCCGCCGGCGCGTGAAATGTCCTCATAGCTCGCGCCCTCGAGCCGCATCGCGAATTCACTGGCGCGGTTGCCGCCATAGATCAGATGGGTGTGGCAATCGACCAGCCCCGGCGTGATCCAGCGACCCTCGCAATCGATCCGTGTCTTGGCATCGGCATCCGGCGGCAGGTCTGACGCAGAACCAGCGTAAGCAATCCGGCCATCCTTTGCTGCGATGCACCCGTCCTCCACAATCCCGAGGCCGGGCGTGCCGGGCGCCATGGTGGCAAGGTGTGCATTGGTCCAGATGGTATCGAAGGTCATGACGGACTGCCGTAAATTCGGGACGTCGTATGTCTATACATAATCAGCGGCCTCGCTTATTGTCGAGCGTCTTTTGAATGCAACAGGCAATCGCTATGGGCACGCAACGTGCTGCAAAAAGGCTGTTCTTCGCGCACGCGCTGCTGCCGTCAGGCTGGGCGCGCGACGTCGTTGTCGCAATCGAGAATGGCACCATCACGGCCGTTGCCGCGAATTCGAGCAGCGCTGACGCTGAAATCATCAGCGGCGTGGCGCTGCCCGGATTGCCCAATCTGCACAGCCATGCGTTCCAGCGCGGCATGGCCGGCCTCACCGAAATCCGCGGCGCCACCCAAGACAGTTTCTGGACCTGGCGGCAGTTGATGTATCGCTTCATCGATACGCTGACGCCTGACGATGTCGAAGCCATCGCGGCTTTCGCCTATGCCGAGATGCTGGAAGCCGGTTTTACCTCAGTCGCGGAATTCCACTATCTGCATCACGACGAGACCGGCGCGCCCTATGCGAATCTCGCGGAGATGGGTACGCGCATCGCGGCGGCATCCAGCGAGACCGGCATCGGCCTGACGCTGCTGCCGTCCTTCTACAATTTCAGCGGCTTTGGCGGCGCGCCGTCGATCCATGGTCAGCGCCGTTTCGTCAATGATCCCGCGCGCTTTCTGGCGCTGCTGGAGAAATCGCGTGAAGCGATCAAGTCGGTCAATGACGCCGTTATCGGCATCGCGCCGCATTCGTTGCGCGCGATCACGCCGGAGACGTTGAATGACGTCCTCAAGGCGGTGCCGGATGGACCGATTCACATTCACGTCGCCGAACAGACCAAAGAGGTCGAGGACTGCATCGCCTGGTCCGGCCAGCGCCCGGTGGCGTGGCTGCTCGATCACATGCCGGTCGACAGGCGCTGGGTGCTGATCCATGCGACCCATATGACCGATGCAGAAACCGTCGGTGTCGCGAAGACAGGCGCCGTCATCGGCCTGTGCCCGCTCACCGAAGCCAGTCTCGGCGACGGCATCTTTGAAGGCCCGCGCTTCATCGATGCCAGCGGCGTCTTCGGCGTCGGCAGCGACTCCAATATCGAGATCACCGCGCCGGGCGAACTCAAGCAGCTCGAATACAGCCAGCGTCTGGCCTATCGCGTCCGCAATGCCGTGGCGCGCCATGAGGGCGAGTCCACTGGCCGTGCGCTCTATGAACATGCGCTGGTCGGCGGCGCGCAGGCCTCGGGCCGCGCCATCGGTGCACTTGCGGTCGGCAAGCGTGCGGATATTGTCGTGCTGGACACCGCGCATCCCGATCTCTGTGCCGTCACCGGCGACCGCTGGCTCGATACCATGACCTTTGTCGCCGGCAAGTCGGCGATCTCCGACGTCTTCGTCGGCGGCAGGCAGGTCGTCAACGGCGGTCGCCACATCAAGCGCGCATCCATCACCGAACGCTATCGGCGCGTCGTGCAGCGGCTGGCGACACTCTGATGGCGACAGCGCGCGTATCAAAATCGGCAAATGGCAAAGCGCAGGCCGCGCCGCAGGCGCTGTATCAGCGCATCCGTGCCGATCTCGAAGAGAAGATCCTCTCCGGCCGCTGGCCGCCCGGCTATCGCATTCCATTCGAGCATGAGCTGGTCGAGAGCTATAATTGTTCGCGGATGACAGTGAACAAGGTGCTGTCTGGCCTCGCAGCCGCCGGCGTCATCGAACGCAAGCGCCGCGTCGGCAGTTTTGTCGCTAAGCCGCTGGTGCAGTCCGCGGTGCTGCATATTCCGGATATCCAGGCCGAGATCGCCAAGCGCGGCGAGGCTTATGCTTATGAGTTGCTCACGCGCAAACGGCGCAAGGCGACCAAGGACGATCTCGAACGTCTCGGCATCGACAAGAGCTGCGATGTGCTGGTGTTAAGCTGTCGGCACATTGCCAAAGGCAGGCCTTTCGCGCTGGAGGAGCGCCTGATCAATCTCGACGTGGTGCCGCCCGCGTCTGAAATCGATTTCACGCGCGTGCCGCCCGGTACCTGGCTGCTTGGTCACGTGCCGTGGAATGAGGCTGAACACCGGATTACGGCAAGTCTCGCCGACGATGTCGCCTTGAAGGCATTGACGCTGAAGAAGCCGGCCGCCTGTCTCGTGGTCGAGCGCCGCACCTGGCGCAAGAACAAGATCATCACATCGGTGCGCGTCACCTATCCGAACGATCTGTATCAGCTCACCGCGCGCTTCACGCCGACGGGGCTGCGATCATGAGGACGATATGAATCATCTGCATGAATCATCTGCCGCAGGCCGTCTGCGGAAATTGACTCTGGCAATCCGCCATGTTGCCATGCAGTATCATTCTAAATCTGGCTGAGGAGAGTGCGTTATGAAGTTGATTGGAGTTTCCGTCGCCGCCATGCTCGCGGCTCTCGTTGCGACCCCGGCTGCGGCACAGACCAAGGTCACCATCGCCATTTCCGGCTGGACGGGTTTTGCGCCGCTGACGCTGGCGAAGGAAGCCGGCATCTTCGCGAAGAACGGACTCGACGTCACCATCAAGAAGGTGCCGCAAGCCAGCCGCCATCTCGCCATCGCCTCGGGCGACGTGCAATGCGCCGCCACCACGGTCGAGACCTGGGTGGTGTGGAATGCCAATGGCGTCGCCACCACGCAGCTGTTCCAGCTCGACAAGTCCTATGGCGCCGACGGCATGGCCGTGCGCGCCGGCACCGCATCGATCAAGGACCTGAAGGGCAAGACGGTTGCCGCGTCGGCTCCGGGCACCGCGCCCTATTTCACGCTCGCCTGGTTCCTGAAAAAGAACGGCCTCAGCGTGAAGGACGTCTCCGTCGTCAACATGGAGCCGGGTCCGGCGGCGCAGGCCTTCATCGCCGGCCAGAACGATGCGGCGATGACCTATGAGCCGTATCTGTCGGCCGTGCGCGAGAAGCCGGAAGCCGGCAAGATCATCGCCACCACGCTCGACTATCCGATGATCATGGACACCTTCGGCTGCACGCCGAAATTCATCGCCGATAACGAAGGTGCCGTGAAGGCGTTGGCCAAGAGCTATTTCGAAGCCGTCGCGATGATCAAGGCCGACCAGGCCAAGTCCTACGAGATCATGGGCGCCGACGTGAAGCAGACCGGCGAGAAGTTCGGCGCCTCCGCGCAGTATCTGCGCTGGCAGGATCAGGAGGCGAACAAGAAGTTCTTCGCCGGCGAGCATCAGGCGTTCTCGAAGGAAGCGGCCGAGCTGCTGCTCGAGATCGGCGTGATCAAGGAAATCCCGGATCTGACGAAGCTCGCCGATCCGCGCTTCATTCAGTAAATCTCCGCCGTCGCTTCCGTCATTGCGAGGAGCGAAGCGACGCGGCAATCCAGCTCTTACTTAAGGAAGACTGGATTGCTTCGTCGCAAGAGCTCCTCGCAATGACGGTCATGAGCATCGAATACGCAGCATGAAACCACTCGCCCCCATCTCATCCACCGCGCGCGTGGTGCTCGGCATATCGTTCTTTGTGCTGTTCGTTGCCGCGTGGTCCTATGCGACCTTCGGCGGCTTCGTTTCCAAGACCTTCCTCGCCAATCCGTGGAACATGCTGCAGGACGGCTGGTTTCTGCTGGTGAAGCAGGGCTTCCTGCACGATATCGGCATGACCATCTGGCGCGTGATCGGCGGCTTCGTGCTGGCGGCGCTGTTCGCGGTGCCGATCGGCATTCTGATGGGCGCCTACAAGCCGATCGAAGCCTTTCTCGAACCCTTCGTCTCCTTTGCGCGCTATCTGCCAGCCTCTGCCTTCATTCCGCTGCTGATCCTGTGGGCTGGCATCGGCGAATTGCAGAAGCTGCTGGTGATTTTTATCGGCTCGGTGTTCCAGCTCATCCTGATGGTCGCCGTCAGTGTCGGCAGCGTGCGCCGCGATCTCGTCGAGGCATCGCTGACGCTCGGCGCGCGCGACGCCGGCGTGCTGAAGCGCGTGCTGATTCCATCCGCCGCGCCGGAGATCGCGGAAATTCTCCGTCTCGTGCTCGGCTGGGCCTGGACCTATGTCATCGTCGCCGAACTGATCGGTTCGTCCTCGGGCATCGGCCACATGATCATCGACAGCCAGGCGCTGCTGGCCACTGGCCAGATCATTTTCGGCATCATCGTCATCGGCATCATCGGTTTGATTTCGGACTACGCGTTCAAGGCTGCGAACCGGCGCTTGTTTCCGTGGAGCATCATTTGAGCAAGCTCGTCATCGACAACGTCTCGCGGGTTTTTCCTGCCGTGCGCGGCGGCACGCCGACGCGTGCGCTGGAGCCGACCAATCTGTCCGTCGCGGACAATGACTTCGTCACGATCCTCGGACCAAGTGGTTGCGGCAAGTCCACGCTGCTGCGCATGGTCGCCGGGCTGGATACGCCGACCACCGGCCGCATTCTGCTCGACGGCAAGGCCATCACCGGTCCGGGCGCGGATCGCGGCATGGTGTTCCAGTCCTACACGCTGTTTCCCTGGCTGACTGTCTCCGAGAACATCTCCTTCGGTTTGCGCGAGCGCGGCGTCTCGCAACGTGAACGCACGCGCATTGCCGGCGAGTGGCTGGAGAAGGTGGGCCTCACCAGTTTCGCCAATCATTTCCCGAAGCAACTCTCCGGCGGCATGCAGCAGCGCACGGCCATTGCGCGCGCGCTCGCCAACGATCCGAAAATCCTGCTGCTCGACGAGCCATTCGGCGCGCTCGACAACCAGACCCGCGCCCTGATGCAGGAATTGCTGCTCGGCATCTGGGAGCGCGAGCGCAAGACAGTGATCTTCGTCACCCACGATATCGAGGAAGCGGTGTTCTTGGCGTCGCGCACCGTGGTGATGTCGGCGCGTCCCGGTCGCATCAAGGCCGATATCGCGGTCGATCTGCCGCATCCGCGGCACTACACAATCAAGACCAGCCCGGCTTTTTCCGATCTCAAAGCGCGGCTCACGGAAGAAATCCGTGTCGAGGCCGTGCTCGCGGCTGAGGCCCACTGAGATTCTCAGGCCGCATCAGCGGCGTCAGGATACCGCTTAAGTAGCGCGCGATCTATCGAAGGTTGCGTCGTTGCTTGCGTGTCCTGCTGTGGCTGCGTGGTTTTATCCGAACCTTAAGTACGTTCGCGGCCGCCGGGAACTCGGGCGCCGCGCAAAACAATTTGGCGACGTCTCGCACATACGATTGCACCACCGCGGCTGAAAGCCGGTGATCGGATCATTTCAACGACGGTCCGATGGTTTGAGCAAAGTAATTGCGAGTTGCGTTTATGACGTTGGTGCATGTCGAGAAGAGTGATGCGGCCAGGACGCTCCTCGCCGGGCTGGAGCAGGCCATCGATGCTGTCGTGATGATCGACAGCACGAATAGCGTGACCCATTTCAACGCCGCCGCCGAACGGTTGTGGGGCTATGAGCGCGATGAAGTGCTCGGGCGAAATATCAGCTTTCTGGTGCCGATGGCCATCAGGTCGCAGCATGACGGATACATCGCCGCGAACCGCGCGACTGGCGTCAATCGCATCGTCGGTCATAGCCGCGAGGTGAAAATCGAACGCAAGGACGGCAGCGAGATCTGGGGATCGTTGTCGATGTCGCGGGTCGAGGTGAATGGCGAGATCACCTATATGGGCTTCGTCCGCGATGTGACGGAGGAGGCGAAGCGCAGGGACGAAATTATCCCGCTGGCTCTCGTGGTCGACAAGACGAAACGCGCTATCTACATTGCGGGTCGCGACGCACGGATCTGCTATGTGAATGGCGCTTTCACCGGCATGTTCGGCTACGCGCTGGATGAGGCGACGGGACTGATCCCCGAAGAATTCCTCGTCGGCGCATATACCAGCCAGGCGACGCTTGCATATCTGGACCGGCAGATCAGAACGGAAGGTTCTGCTGAAGACGAAATTCTCCTTTACGACAAAGCCGGCAACGAGGTCTGGGTCTCGGTTGCCTTGAATGCGATTCATGGCGCGGATGGAAAAATCCAGCACCTCGTCGCATTGATGACCGATATCACCGAGAGCAAGCAGCTTCAGTCGCTGCAGCATCACATCCTTGAAGCGCTGGCCGATGAGCAGCCGCTGCTCGACGTGATGGAGAATCTTTGCCGGAAGGTGGAGCAGATCGCGCCCGATGTCGTCTGTTCGGTGCTACATGTCGATTCCGTGGGACTGCTGCATCCTTTGGGAGGACCAAGCCTTCCGGCAGGTTATGCGCAGGCGCTGGACGGCGTTGCCATCGGACCGGATGTAGGCTCCTGCGGGACCGCGGCCTTTCGCGGCGAGCCTGTTCTGGTCACCGATATCGAAAACGATCCTCTCTGGCTGCCATACAACAGCGCGCCGCTGGCTTCCGGTCTGAAGGCTTGTTGGTCGATGCCGATCAAGACCAAGGATGGGCGCGTCATCGGCACGTTCGCATTCTACTTCAGGGAATGTCGCAGACCCAGCCGCTTGCATCACGGCATCGTCGATGCCTGTGTCCATCTCGCCGCGGTCGCCATCGAGCGTGAGGAAGCGCGCAACGAAATCTCGAGGCTTGCTTATTTCGATGCGCTCACCGGTCTGCCGAACCGGACCCATATGCGCCAGCTGATGGAGCGCGCCGTCGCGGAATGCTCCGCAGATGCGCAGATGGCGCTGATATTTCTCGACCTGGATCACTTCAAGGACGTCAACGACACGCTGGGGCATGCCGTCGGCGATGACTTGCTGGTCGCCGTCACACAGCGGCTTCATCAGCACATCCGACCCGGCGATATCCTGAGTCGTCAGGGCGGCGATGAATTCATCATCCTGATGCCGAACTGTATCGCGGCAGACGCCTCCCGCATCGCGGGCCGTCTCACCGAGGCGCTGTCGGTTCCGCTGCAGCTCGGCGGCCATCAGGTGCCGATTTCTGCCAGCGCCGGCATCAGCATGTTTCCGGACAATGCCCGCGATCTCGATAGTCTGCTGAAATATGCCGATGCGGCAATGTACAAGGCCAAGCAAGCCGGTCGCTCCACACATCGGTTTTTCAGCAACGACATGGACCGCGTGAGTGATGAGCGCCTTCGTCTCAGCGCCGCTTTGCGCCACGCGCTTGCACAAGGCGGCCTGCGGTTGCACTACCAGCCGCAGATCCGCGCGAGCAGCGGCGATCTGTACGGTGTCGAGGCATTGGCGCGCTGGCATGATCCCGTATTGGGCGATGTGTCACCAGCGAAGTTTATTCCGCTCGCGGAGGAATGCGGCCTCATCGAGCAGATCGGTGTCTGGTCGCTGCGCGAGGCGTGCAGGCAGATTGCGGCGTGGCAAAAGGCAGGGCTCGATGTGCCTTGCGTCTCGGTCAACCTGTCGCCGATCAATTTTCTGAATCCAGGATTGCCGGCGTTGATTTCCGACATCATCGCGGAAAACGGGCTGGCGCCGAACCGGCTGATGCTCGAAGTCACCGAGGGCGCGGTGATGAGCGAACACACGGCCGCGATCGAGATCATGAAGCAGATCCGTGCGGCCGGCATCGGATTGTCGATGGATGATTTCGGCACGGGCTATTCGAGCTTGAGTCGCCTGGCGCATTTGCCGGTGCGCGAGCTGAAGATCGATCGCAGCTTCATGCGCGGTATCGAGACCGAGGTCTGTGCTCTGGCGATCACCACCGCCATCGTGTGCGTCGGGCAGAGCCTCAACATGACGGTCGTGGCCGAAGGCGTCGAGACCGAAGAGCAGCGCAGGATTCTCGCCGGGCTCGGCTGTGACGTCATTCAGGGGTTCCTGTATTCGCCCGCACTGTCCGCATTCGATCTCGAAGCCTGGCTGGTGGCCCGCCAAGCTGAACGCTGGGCGGCGCTGGTCGTCGAGCGCCGGGCCGAAGCTTCGCAAGAGGACATACGGCCGGGTGCGCTTGCAGCCATATAATCTTGAGAAGTCGACGATCGTCGTTAACGCGTTATTAACGACATCCGGTATTCCGGTCCCTCGATATGAGATCGAACGAACTTCTTAGCTACTGGAGTTCGAATACACTCGTACCTGCGAATGACATTGCCGTTGTAACGAAGACAGCCGCCGTCGTGGTCACGCGGCTCCTGTGATCGAAGGTCGTTTCATGCCTACAAGTCCCGTCGGCCAGCCCAGTGAAGCTGCGAAGGCACTGTTCTCGGCGTTCGAACAGGCGGTCGATGCTGTCGTGATCACGGGTATCGACAACCAGATCCGGCACTTCAATGCCGCGGCCGAGCGGATGTGGGGATATCACCGCGACGAAGTCGTTGGACGCCAGGTCAGCGTCCTTGTGCCGCTCGACGTGCGCGAACATCTCGATGGAGTGATCGCGGCAAAGTCTGCCATGGACCCCCGGACCGCGGTCAAGGGCCGCCGCGAGTTCAGGATCAGCCGCAAGGACGGGAGCGAGGCCTGGGGCGCGTTCTCGATCTCGCGTGTCGATTATGCCGGCAAGACGCTCTACATCAACTTCATCCGCGACGTGACGGACGATGTCCGTGACCGCGAGCAAAATGCGCTAATGGCACTGGTTGCCGAGAAGACCGACCGTGTCGTGATGGTCTCCAAACGCGATATGACCATCGTCTATGTCAACGACGCTTTTACGGAGCTGTTCGGATACACGCTTGCGGAAGCGATGGGCAAACACCCCCGGGATTTGCTGACTGGAGAGTATACCGACAACGAAACGCTGGAGCGGTTTCACGCGCAGATCGACGCCGAAGGACATGGGCAAGAGGATATCCTCGTCTATGACAAGAACGGTCACGAGATCTGGATCTCAAGCACCGTCAACGCAGGCCGCAATAAAGCCGGCGAGGTCGAGCATCTGGTCGCGGTGCTCGACGACATCACCGAGAGCAAGCAGATCCATTCGCTGCAGCATCATGTGCTGGAAAATCTCGCCAATGACATGCCGGTCATGGATGTGATCGGCGATCTCTGCCACCGCGTCGAAGCCATCGCGCCCGATATCGTCCCGTCGGTGCTGCATGTGGACGCGGACGGTCGGCTCCATCCACTCGGCGGCCCCAGCCTCCCGCCGGCATTTGCGCCGATCATTGATGGTATCGCCATCGGTCCCGATGTCGGGTCTTGTGGCGCTGCGGCCTTTCTCGGCCACGCGGTGCTGGCCACCGATATCGCCACCGATCCGCGGTGGCAGCTCTATAGCAGTCTGCCGTTGGAAGCCGGCCTGCGCGCCTGCTGGTCGACGCCGATCAAGGCGCGGGATGGTCGCGTCATCGGCGCCTTTGCCTTCTATTTCCGCGAGACACGCGGCCCGACGCGCTGGCACCAGACCATCGTCGATGCCTGTGTGCATCTGTGCGCACTGGCGATCGAACGGCACGAGGCCCGCAGCGAAATCGCGCGTCTGGCCTATTTCGATGCGCTGACCGGCCTACCGAACCGCGCGCAACTGCGCCAGATTCTGACGGGGCTGATCGACAAGAGCAAGCCGCGGGACCGCATCGCGGTGATGTTCCTCGATATCGATCACTTCAAGGACGTCAACGACACGCTCGGTCATTCCATCGGCGACGAGTTGCTGATCAAGGTCACGCAACGACTGTGCAAACAGATCCGGCCAGCCGATACGCTGAGCCGGCAGGGCGGCGACGAATTCGTCATTGTGCTGCCGAATTGCGATGTTGAAGGCGCCGCCTTGATCGCCAGCCGCCTGCTCGAGACACTGCTGCCGCCCATGCAGCTTGGCGCCAAGCTGGTGCCGGTATCGGCCAGTATCGGCGTCAGCATCTATCCCGACAATGCCGGCGATATCGACGGTCTGCTCAAACATGCCGATGCGGCGATGTATCAGGCCAAGCAGGCCGGCCGCTCGACCTATCGCTTCTTCAGTGCGGAGATGAACCGCGTCAGCGAGGAGCGACTCGCCTTCAGTACGGCGCTGCGCAATGCCATCGTGCAGGATGCGCTGCGGCTTCATTATCAGCCGCAGGTGCGCGCTGACGGGCGCCTTTACGGTGTCGAGGCGCTGGCCCGCTGGTCCGATCCGGTGCTCGGCGAAGTGCCGCCATCGAAGTTTATCCCGCTCGCGGAAGAATACGGGCTGATCGAGCTGATAGGCACCTGGTCGCTGCGCGAAGCCTGCCGGCAGGTCGCGGCCTGGCGCAAAAATGGCGTCGACGTGCCCAGCGTCTCGGTCAATCTGTCGCCGATCAATTTCCAGAATGGTGATCTCGCCACGCTGGTCGGCGAGGTGATCGCCGAAAACGGCCTGTCGCCGGACATGCTGATGCTGGAGGTCACCGAAGGCGTGGTGATGAGCGAGCATTCGACCGCCGTCGAGACCATGGAGAAAATTCGCAAGTCCGGCGTGCAGCTGTCGATGGATGATTTCGGTACCGGCTATTCCAGTCTCAGCCGTCTCGCGCATCTGCCGATCCGTGAGTTGAAGATCGATCGCAGCTTCATGCGCGGCCTTGAAAGCGAGGCGAGCGCGCTGGCGATTACGCGCGCCATCATACGCGTCGGCCAGAGCCTCGACATGATCGTGGTCGCCGAGGGCGTCGAGACCGACGGGCAGCGCCGGATTCTCACCGAACTCGGCTGCGATGTCATTCAGGGCTTCGTCTATTCGCCTGCGCTGCCGGTGCCGGATTTCGAACTCTGGCTCGCTGGTCACGAAACGTCGCGTGCCGCCGCGACCCTGAGCGATATGCGGCGTCAGGCAGAGCGGACGCGCGGTGCCGTGCCCGTCAGGCGAATCCCTTAACCTCTACCGCTTGTCGAGCATCTCGCGCACCTTGCCGCCGAGCGCTGCTTGCGTGATCGGCTTTTGCAGCAGCGACACGCCGGGATCGAGCCGGCCCTGATGCACGATGGCGTTGCGCGAATAGCCTGTCATGAAAAGCACTTTCAGCTTGGGCTGCCGCTTCTGCATCTCGTCGGCCAGCAGTCGCCCGTTCATGCCGGGCATCACGATATCGGTCAGCAGCAGGTCGAACGGTTCGGGATCTTCGGTGAAGTCGGCCAGCGCTGCGTCGGCATTGCCGGCCTCGCGGACCTGATAGTTGAGACCTTCCAGCGTCTCGACCAGGTAGGACCGCACATCCGGATCGTCTTCCACGATCATCACAGTCTCGTTGCCCTTGCTGCCGACGATGCGCCTCTCGATCTCGCTTGCTTGCTCCGCATGCTGTCTGCTGCGCGGCAGATAGACCTTGATGGTCGTACCTTCGCCGACCTCGCTATAGATCTTCACATGGCCGCCGGATTGCTTGACGAAGCCGTAGACCTGGCTCAGGCCGAGACCGGTGCCCTGTCCGGGCTCCTTGGTGGTGAAGAACGGGTCGAAGGCGCGCTCCTGCACGTCCTTGGGCATGCCCGGGCCGGTATCCGTCACCGAGATCAGGACATACTGCCCGATGACCACATCGGAATGCTGCAGGGCGTAGATCTCGTCGATGAAGGCGTTGCTGGTTTCGATCGTCAGTTTGCCGATCTTCAGATGGTCTTGGCTGGCCATGGCGTCGCGTGCATTGACCACGAGATTGAGGATGGCGGCTTCCATCTGGCTCGGATCGACCTCGACCTGCCACAGCCCGGCGCCGCCGACGATTTCGAGATCGATATTCTCGCTCAACGTGCGCTGGAAGAAGTCCGACATGCCGTGGAGCAATCCGTTGACATTGATGGTCTTCGGGTCGAGCGGCTGCTTGCGTGCGAAGGCGAGCAGGCGCTGCGTCAGCACCACGGCGCGCTGCGCGCCGCCGGCTGCGCTGGCAATGACGCGCCTGAGGCGATCGCGCGACGATTCCGTCCAGGTCGAGATGCTGTGCTCGGCGATTTCGAGATTGCCGATGATGATGGTCAGCAGATTGTTGAAGTCATGGGCGACACCGCCGGTGAGATGGCCGATCGCTTCCATCTTCTGCGTATGGCGCAGCATGTCCTCGGCTTCGCGCCGGTGCCGGCCCTCCTCGATCAGCGCCAGTTCGGTTTCGCGCAACTGTGCGGGCGAGGGGATCGCCAGTAGCCTCGGTAGCAGTGGCCAGAGAATCGCTGCGGTGACGACCGAAGCGACGGCCGTGATCGCCTTGAGGATTCCTTCGGCGCCATAGGCCGGAACCCACAGCGTGTAGATCGACATCACATGGGTCAGGCCGCAGGCCATGATGAAGAGCGCGAAGGCCCAGAAGATCCAGCCGAACTCCACATCGCGGCGCTTCCAGACGAAGATCGTGAGGACGACGGGGATCGAGAAATAGGCCGCGGCGATCAGCGCATCCGAGCCGACATGAAGCCAGATCAGGCCGGGGTCCCACAGCAGACAAATGCCGTGCGGCGCAAACATGGAACTATCGAGAAAGTTCTGGAGTGATGCCCACATCGCCTGCCCCCGCCGATAGCTGGTATCTAGCAACCGAGGGTGACCGGGCGGTGTGGAGGCGTCAAGCGTGAGCGCAAGTGCGAACGGGGCTTATCAGATGCCGAATGCGCTGCGGGGATTGGCGAATTCGGTGAGGGCGCCGATGATCTGGTGCTGCCGATAGGGTTTGGCAATGAAGCGGCCGCCATCGGGCAGGTCGCGTTCGCCTATCCTGAAGTGGCCTGATGTTGCGATGATGCGAATGGGCGGCCAGCGATTGGCGACCGCATGGGCGAGCTTGAGTCCGTTCATCGAGCCGGGCATGTCGATATCGGTAAAGATGATGCGGATATCGTTGCGCGCTTCGAGCACGCGGATCGCAGCGTCTGCATCCGGCGCCTCGATCACCCGGAAACCGGCGTCCTCGATCATCTCGACCGCAAACATGCGCAGCAGTACATCGTCCTCGACGACCAGGACGGTGGCGGGGAGGGCGGCGTCGTTTACGGCAGTGTCTTGGGCCATGGGATTTGAACCTTGATCGCCGGTTCCATGGGCCACGGGGCCGGGATGGTTCGGGTCGAAAGCATCGGTCAGTCTAAACGTGATCAATCGAATACGAATATAGGTCGCGTAAAAACTGTTTTGGTTCGCATGTCTTTGCTAAGCGAGCTGATCGCGCTTTCGTTCCGCCGCGTGCGAAAAAAAATCCGTGAAGATGACGAAAATCCGCGGCGGCCGTCAGGTCAGTCGTTCTTGCGCCCGGCATCGGTGCGGTCGCGGACCGTCTTGAACACACCATGTGCCGTGGCGACCACGTGATCGTTCACACTGACCTCGGTGCTCATGAAGATCAGGCTCTTGGTGGCACGCACGACCTTGGGCCGGGAGATCATCAGGTCGCCGATCCGCGCGGCATCGACGAAATAAGTATCCATCTGGACCGTGGCGAGCGCCTCGACCCCCGCGGCCTCGCGCGCCGCCATGCCGCAGCTCCGGTCGGCTAGCGTCATCACCGCCCCGCCCTGAACCACGCCGCGGCGGTTGCGGTGCTTGTCCTGGCCGAGAATGGCGAATTCGTTGATGCCATCGACGATCCGGTGCCACATCGGGCCAACGAAATGGATGAACCCGTCATCGTCCATGATGCTCCAGCCGGCGGCTTCGAGTTCAGCATAGGCCGCGTCAGTCGCCGCATCAGTCATGGATTTTCCTTCTTGCGAGATATCGATGGGCTGGAGGGAGTGAGTGCTAGGTCATACAAAAGCGGGGGGCGGGTGGATAGGACGTCGCGGCGTGGGGGCGCGTCGCAATCTGCATGGCTCGTCGCCGGCGAAGCTGACAGAGCGCGAACCCCGCCACTCCAATTGGAGTGGCTGAGGTTCGCGATACGCCGCCTTCGGTGTCTCCTCGCGCCCTCAGGCAAACCAATTAGTTTGCCGGGGAATGACAGTTTGGCGCACCCAAACATTTTTTCCTATCTCCCGTTGACAGTATCCCCGTCTGGTTTATATTCCCATTCGTCCTGCCCCACCGAGAGGGGCGATCGCGATCGTCACGTTCGCGGGGTGGGATGCGGTGGACGCCGGAGATGCGGCGTCACGCGGTTCATGGGGGAACGTCTGTCTTCGGGCAGGACGGATCTGCGCCAGCACTGCCACTGGCAAGGAGACGGCCGACCTTCGGATGGACAGACCCCTGGACAGTGTGACGGACGACCAACTCAAAACGCGTTCGGCCTAGTCGCTTGAGGCTCCCTTCCCATCGCCTTGGGACTTTAATTCGCGATCGGAGCGTTCGTCGAGGCAAAGTGCAAGCAACCGAAAAAACACCGCAGGCGGAACGTCGGGCACTTGCCTGACGCCTCCGAAAGTCCTGATGCACTCTAAATTGCGGAAGACCGCATCGCATCAGGCCCAAGGGTGCAACGGGCACCCGGCGTTCCGCACGCCCCTCTCACAGGGGGGCGGGAATGCAAGCGACGTCGGCGCCCCCGCGCCGCAAACAATGGGGGCGATGACGCATGTCTGAAGGGCAGTGGCTGTTTGACATTCACATCCGCGATGACGCGCAGGCGTCAGAGGAATCCCTCCCCCCGCGCGAAGCGAAGCTTCGCTAGGCGGGGAGGGTCGGCCGAACGACGCGATGCGGAGCATCGACGAATTGGAGGCCGGGGTGGGGGTGCCCCACGTGAGAGCGTCGCTTGTGGCACCCCCAACCCGACCGGCCAAGCGGCCGGCCACCCTCCCCGCAAGGGGGAGGGATAAGAGAGAAGCCCCGCTACACGATCTCCCTACACCTTCACCATCCGCTTGCCCCGGTTCTCACCGGCCAGCAGACCGATCAGGGCCTGCGGCGTGTTCTCCAGCCCGTCGATAACGTCTTCCTGGACCTTGAGCTTGCCCGCGGCGACCCAGGACTGCAGATCGGTCAAAGCCTTTTCGCGCTGGTTCATATAGTCCATCACGATGAAGCCCTGCATGATCAGGCGTTTCACCACGATCAGACCGGGGACGCCGCGTGGGCCGGTCGCCGAGGGCGCGCCGTCATATTGCGAGATGGCGCCGCAGCAGGCGATGCGGCCGTTGAGATTCATTTGTGCGAGACAAGCCTCGAGAATGTCGCCGCCGACATTGTCGAAATAGACGTCGATGCCACCCGGCGCTGCCGCCTTCAGCGCCTTGAACACCGCGCCGTCCTTGTAGTCCACCGCGGCATCGAAGCCGAGTTCTTTGGTCAGCCAGTCGCATTTGTCCTTGCCGCCGGCGATGCCGATCACACGGCAGCCCTTGATCTTGGCGATCTGGCCGACGATGGAGCCAACCGAACCGGCCGCCGCCGAGACGACGACGGTCTCGCCTGCCTTGGGCTTGCCGACGTCCAGCAGGCCGAAATAAGCTGTAAGTCCGGCGATGCCATAGACGCTGAGCAGATGCGTCATCGGCTCCATTGATGGCATCTTGTTGAGATGCTTGGCCGGCACTGCCGCGTAATTCTGCCAGCCGGTGTCGCCGAACACGATGTCACCCGGCTTCAGCGCAGGAGACTTCGACGACACGACTTCGGCAATGCCGCCGCCCGCCATCACCGTATTGGCCTCGACCGCAGCGCGATAGGTCGCGCCATGCATCCATGCGCGATTGGCAGCGTCGAGCGAGATGTAACGCACGCGCAGCAGCGCTTCGCCATCTTTCGGCTCGGGAATCTGGCCCTTTGATAGTTTGAAATGCTCGGGCCCCAATTTTCCTGTGGGCTTTTCGACGAGCAGCACCTGATGATTGACGGTGTCGGTCATGGCCGTTGTCTCCCTGTTTCTTCCTGTGTCGAAACTTGTTGCAGTCGCCGCGTACAAAACAATCAGACTGCACAGTTTTTGTAGTTGGCGATGACGCTATGCGGCAGCGCGGCATTCCACAACGGCTATTTGCCGCCTGATGATACCGAAACGGTACGCGGCTGACGAAGCTTGTTGCGCGCTCTGATCAATATGACAGACTGTCGCAGTTGGGAATGTGTAACGGGGGACGGTATGTCGAACAGGTTTACGCAATACATTCTGATCGCGATGGCGCTGGGCATCGTGATGGGCTCGCTGGTTTTCAACTATTTACCCGATAGCCGCGTCGAGATCGCGGCCGACGTCAATCTGATCGCCATGTTGTTCCTGCGCCTGATCAAGATGATCATCGCGCCCCTGGTCTTCGCCACGCTGGTCGGCGGCATCGCCCATATGGGCTCGGGCTCCAAGCTCGGCCGCATCTTCGCCAAGACCATGGGCTGGTTCGTCAGTGCCTCCTTCATCTCGCTGCTGCTCGGCCTCGTGATGGTCAACCTGTTGCAGCCCGGCGCGAATTTCCCGGGAACGCTGCCGGCTGCGGGGCAATCGACGGGCCTGCCGGTGTCGGCTTTCTCCATCGAGAAATTCCTGACCCATTTGATCCCGACCTCCATCGCGGACGCGATGGCGCAGAACGAGATCCTGCAGATTGTTATCTTTGCCGTGTTCTTCGCAGTTGCGATGGGCGCCATGCCGGAACGCTCCAAGCCAATGCTGCAACTGATCGATGATCTCGGTCACATCATGCTGAAAGTGACGGGCTATGTCATGCTGTTCGCGCCGCTCGCGGTGTGGGCGGCGATCATGGCGACGGTGTCCAAGAATGGCTTGGGCGTGTTGTGGAAGCTGATCGTCTTCATGGGCGGCTTCTACCTGTCGCTGGCGATTCTGTGGGGTATCCTCGTGGTGGTCGGCTTCATCGTCATCGGGCCGCGCTACAGCCATCTGCTGCGGCTGATCCGCGAACCCTTGATGATTGCGTTTTCCACGGCAAGTTCGGAAGCTGCCTATCCGAAGACGCTGGAAGGTCTTAACCGCTTCGGCGCCTCGTCGCGCATCTCCAGTTTCGTGCTGCCGCTGGGCTACTCGTTCAATCTCGACGGCACGATGATGTACTGCACCTTCGCCAGCATCTTCATCGCGCAGACCTATCACATCGAGATGTCGCTCGGCACGCAGCTCGCGATGCTGGCAACGCTGATGATCACCTCGAAGGGCGTGGCCGGCGTGCCGCGTGCCTCGCTGGTGGTGATCGCGTCCACGCTCAGCCAGTTCAATATTCCCGAAGCCGGGTTGTTGATGATCATGGGTATCGATACGTTCCTCGATATGGGTCGCAGCGCCACCAACGTGATCGGCAACTCGCTGGCCACAGCGGTGGTCGCAAAATGGGAAGGCGAACTCGCGCCCGAGCATGAGCTGGGTCCCGACGATGTGGTGCCTGGCGACATGATTCCCGGAGAAATTCCCGCCCTCGGACATGGTTGAGGTGCGTGATGCGCTACTATCTGACCGGTTCGATCACCGGGCTTCTGGCAGCTTTGCTGCTGGCGACGACTGCGCAGGCGCAAGCGCCTGCGGAAGGGCTTAGCCCCACGCTGGCGGCGATCAAGAAGGCGCATGTGGTCAAGCTCGGCTACCGCGAGAGTTCGCCGCCGTTCTCGTTTCTCGATCAGGCGGGCCGGCCGATCGGCTACAGTCTCGAACTCTGCGAGGCCATCGTCGAGGATATCGGCATCGAGGTCGACGATCCCCAGCTCAAGATCGAATATGTAAAAGTAACGTCGGACGATCGCATTCCCGCCGTGGTCGACGGCAAGATCGATCTCGAATGCGGCTCGACCACAGCCAATGCCGAACGCCGCAAGCAGGTCGCGTTCTCGCCGCTCATGTTCGTCGCCGGCACCAAGCTGATGGTGCCGAAAACCACCACGGGTACCGCGCCGACCGACTTCAAGGGCAAGACCATCGTCGTTACCAAAGGCACCACCAACGAACAGGCGATGCATGCTGTCGACAAGAAATTCAATCTCGGTCTCAACATCGTGGTCTCGCCCGATCACGAGCAGAGCTACCAGATGCTGGTCGACGGCAAGGCCGATGCCTTCGCGACGGACGATATCCTGCTGTCGGGCCTGATCGCGCGGCACAAGTCGCAGGACAGATTCCGCGTCGTCGGCGATTACCTGTCCTATGATCCCTACGGCATCATGTTCCGCAAGGGCGAGAAGCAACTGAGTGACGTCGTCGAGCGCACCTTCCGGCGCCTTGGCTCAAACCGCGATCTGATCCCGCTCTATAACAAATGGTTCGTCGCCCGCCTGCCGACCGGCGAGCGCATGGGCGTTTCGATCTCGCCGCAGCTAGAGGAGAGTTTTAAAGTGCTGGATGATTCAGCGGGCGGGACGAATTGAGGCTTAGCGTTCTTCATTAGGTCGATGGTACTATCAAATGTCGTCCCCGCGAAGGCGGGGACCCATACACGCCGATTTAAAGATTTGGCACTGTGGCTACGGCAGTTTCTAACCTCAGGCTTGGAGGTTATGGGTCCCCGCCTTCGCGGGGACGACAGCTGAGAGGCCGCTCAATCTCTCAAAAAAACACCAGATCCTGCGCCTTGCCGCCGCGCAGCACCGTGGCATATTCGATCGCCGCGAACAGTCCACCCGCCACATAGATCTTGCGCGGCACGGCGCGAGCCAGTTGCTGGCTGAGGCGCACCGCGTCTTCCATGGCATTGGCCACATGAATGCGCGCCGCCGGGTGGGCCTTGCGCGCCGCAGCGCCGACCACGCGCGCGTCTGCGCCCTTGTGATAGGCGCGGGTACAGACGATCGTATCGAAGACGGGCGCGAGATGCTTGGCGATATCGTCGACGTTCTTGTCGCCGGAGACGCCGAGCACCAGCAACCAGTTGTCATCGCCATGGATGGCGCGAAGGCTCTTCAGGGCCTGTGCCACGCCATCGGGCGTATGGCCGACATCGATGACGGTCAGTGGATCGCGCTGGACGATCTCGAGCCGTCCTGGCCATCTGGTATCGCGCAGCCCGGTGCGAACAGCGAGATCGATGGCGCTGGTGGTCGCATCCGGATGCATGCGTTGCATCCAGAGAATGAACAGCGCAGCCGCAATGGCGGCGTTGTTGAGCTGGAACTCGCCGGCCAGCATGAGTTCGAGCGCGCGCAGGTCGAATGCGCCGAGCCGGCAGTTGAAGGCCTGGGCCTTGGCTGATGCAAAGACGTTGCTGATCGTGATCTCGTCGCCGATATGCAGGCCGGTGACGTTGCGGTTCCGATTGTACTCGGCGAGATTGCCGCGCATGGGCAGGCAGTTCTCGCCATAGACGACGGTGCCGCCCGAGATACATGCATCGCTCTTGTCGCAGGCGATCAGCTCCAGCGAGTTGCCGAGCAGGTTGACGTGTTCGAGATCGACCGAGGTGACGCAGGTGATGTCGGCGCCGACCAGTCGAACTGGATCGTAGCGTCCGCCGATGCCCGCCTCGAACACGGCGAATTCGCATTCGGTCTCCTGGAAATACAGGCAGGCCAGCGCGAACTGCGCCTCGAAGGCGCCGAAGGTTTCATGCAGCGTGTGCTGCTTGAGATCTGCGATGGCGGTGGCCACGCGCAGGACGAGGGCTTCGAGCAATTCGTCATCGACGGGCACGCCGTCAATCTGGAAGCGCTCGTTGAAGTGATAGAGATGCGGTGACGTAAACAGCCCGGTCCGCAGTCCGAAGGCGCGTCCGATGCTGGCGCAGAACGCCGCGGTCGAGCCCTTGCCGTTGGAGCCGGTGACGACGACGGAATGTTTGCGCAGCCTGACACGGTCGATAGACAGCGCGTCGAGCAGCATCGCCAGCCGGGCGAGGCATAGGCCGTCGCCATATTTGGGCAGGTTAAACATCGAGCAGGCCGATCGCCGTGAATGTATGCCGCCAGATGCGCAGGATCAGATCCTCGCGGCCGCTGTCTTCGAGAAAGCGGATCGACGGATTGGCATTGACCTCGATCACGCGCATGGCCGCAGCATCTCCGTCGATATCCGTAAACAGGTCGACCGCGCCAGCGCGCAGGCCGAGCGCCTTGGCGGCCTGTAGCGCCATCGCAAAGGCAACAGTTTCGTTACCCGGCGCCGCAAAGCTCATGCTGCCGCCTGCGCTGCGATTCATCCGGCCGGGAATCGCGCGCCGCTCGCCATATGGCAGCACGCGATCGAGGGAGGCATCATCGAGACCTGACGTGACCGACGAAATCCCGTGGCGGTCCAGCGTGGACGTCTCCGCGGCGATCAATTGCCTGAGCGTCACCTTGCCGTCGCCTGTCACAAAAGGCGCCGTCTTCTGCGCGCAATACACGACCTCGTCGTCGAGGATGAACACACGATATTCCTGGCCGGTATAGATGCGCTGCATCAGGATCGCGTCATAATACTGCGCAACCTGCTTGAGATAGGCCATGAGCGCATCGCCGCCCGCGACGATCTCCGCGAAATCGCCGCGGGATCCCATCAGCGGCTTGATGAAGGCCCGGTCGCCGAGTTCGGCGAAATGCCAGACGGCGTCGGCATGTTCGTGGCCGGGCGGGCGATGGGCGCGATAACGCTCATGCAGGAAGAAGTATTTCCCGCCCAAAGTCGGGACGCCGGCGCGCTCCATCAGCACATTGGCGAAATACTTGTCATTCGCCAGCGTCGCAGCCGTGGCGTTGTTCTGCGGAAAGAACGAGCCGCGTCCGGCGCCGAAGGATGCGCTCTTGCCATTGCGGCCGACGGTGAAGATCAGGCCCGTTCCGCCATCGACGTCGACGAAATCCAGCCCGAACTGGCGGCAAGCGTATTCGGCATAGATCGACTGGTCGGGATAGGATGGGGGCTTTCCGGCCCGGATGTCGCGAAGGGATGTCATCAAGGACCAGGCCGACGATTGAACGAAAAGCCGCCTGCGACGACTTTAACGAGGTGGCCGGAAACTACCGGATCGGGATCGGGTGATCCAGCCGGATACCATTAACGGTGTCCGGCAAGAAACTGAACGAAACCTCCCATATCGGGTAATTTAATGTCGTGGCCAGATGGGCTGCTGCTGCATGGGTAACCTGCTTTGGAAATTAATCGACCGCCTCCCTCAGTCCGCAATTGCACTTCATGGCTTCTTTGACTAATTGTCATTCGCAGCTGCGAGAACCAAATTAGCCAATAGCCGCAATGGTTTCTCGGCATCGTGACGCGGCAAACAATGGACTTGTTCTAAAAAAGCCCGCACTGGAAAATCAAATCTCATGAGCGCCTTTCACAGAGAGAAAGTTCTTTCTGTCCAGCATTGGACCGATACACTTTTCAGCTTCAAAGCCACCCGCGACACCTCGTTCCGCTTCCAGAACGGCCAGTTCGCCATGATCGGCCTGGAAGTGGATGGCAAGCCGCTGTTGCGCGCCTATTCGATGGCCAGCGCGAACCACGAAGAAGAGCTGGAATTCTTCAGCATCAAGGTGCCGGATGGTCCGCTGACCTCGCGCCTGCAGAAGATCAAGGAAGGCGACACTATCCTGGTCGGCCGGAAGGCTGTCGGTACGCTGATCACCGACAATCTTTTGCCCGGTAAACGCCTGCTGATGCTCTCCACCGGCACCGGCCTCGCGCCGTTCGCCAGCCTGATCAAGGACCCCGACGTCTATGAGCGCTACGAGCATGTGGTGCTCGTGCATGGCTGCCGTCAGGTTTCCGAACTCGCTTATGGCGAGCGCCTGGTCGCCAAGCTGGCCGAGGACGAGCTGTTCGGCGAGCTGATGAAGGACAAGTTCACTTATTACCCGACGGTCACGCGCGAGCCGTTCCGCAACCGCGGCCGGATCACGGACCTGATCGCGTCGTCGCAGCTGTTCAACGACATCGGCCAGGGCCCGCTTTCGATCGAGACCGACCGCATCATGCTGTGCGGCAGCCCGAGCATGCTCGAAGATCTCAAGATCATGTTCGAAGAGCGCGATTTCATCGAAGGCAGCGGCTCGAAGCCGGGCCACTTCGTGATCGAGAAGGCGTTCGTCGAACGCTAAGGCAGCCCGAGACCATCAAAATTCACTGCACTGCAAAACCCGCGCTCCGGCGCGGGTTTTGTCGTCTGGGGCCCTCGCTTTTTGCAACGATTCATTGAGCGTGGCGCGATAGATTGGGCACTCTGGCGCGATGCTCTGCGGCAACGCGCTTGTGATGTTTGCGTCATCGGGTCTGTGTAACGCTAGCGCCATTCATGTCAGGCAGGATTTTTATGGAAACGTTGATGCTTCCCCTCTCGCCGCGCTTCATCGTTTTGACGATCTGCGGTGTCGCCACCTTGCTGCTGGTCGGCATCGGCATTCACGACCCGAAAGTCATCCCTCTCGTTGTCATCCCGGTCATCGTCTTCGGCGGCCTGACGATGCTCGGCATTCACGACGTGCTGCAGAAGGATCATGCGGTTCTGCGCAACTATCCGATCTCGGCGCATATCCGCTTCCTGCTCGAAGAAATCCGTCCGGAGATGCGGCAGTATTTCTTCGAGAGCGAAAAGGATGGCATGCCGTTCAGCCGCGACACGCGCGCGGTGGTCTATCAGCGCGCCAAGATGGTGCTCGACAAGCGTCCCTTCGGTACCCAGAAGAACGTCTACGAAGAGGGCTATGAGTGGATGCACCATTCGGTCGCGCCGCGGCCGCATGCGACTGAGCAGTTCCGCATCACCATCGGCGGCCCGGATTGCCTCAAGCCCTATTCGGCCTCTGTACTGAACATCTCGGCTATGAGCTTTGGTGCACTCAGCCCCAATGCGATCCGCGCGCTGAATGCCGGCGCCAAGCGTGGTGAATTCGCGCATGACACTGGAGAAGGCGGCGTCAGTCCGTATCATCAGGAGAACGGCGGCGACCTGATCTGGGAGGTCGGCTCCGGCTATTTTGGTTGCCGCACGCGTGATGGCAACTTCGATCCCGACGCCTTCGCGAAGCTTGCCGTCAACGATCAGATCAAGATGGTCGAGCTCAAGATTAGCCAGGGCGCAAAGCCGGGCCACGGCGGCGTGTTGCCGGCGGCAAAAGTGTCGGAGGAGATCTCGCGTATCCGCGGCGTCGCCATGGGTGAGGATTGTATCTCGCCAGCCTATCACAAGGCGTTTTCAACACCGATCGAGATGATGGAGTTCATCGACAAGATGCGCCGTCTGTCCGGCGGCAAGCCCGCCGGCTTCAAGCTGTGCATCGGCCACCCCTGGGAATTCCTCGCGATCTGCAAGGCGATGCTGCAGACCGGCATCTATCCGGATTTTATTGTGGTCGATGGCAATGAAGGCGGCACGGGCGCGGCGCCGCTGGAGTTCATGGATCATCTGGGCATGCCGATGCGCGAGGGCGTCAACTTCGTGCACAATGCGCTGATCGGCATCGGCGCGCGTGACCGCATCAAGATTGGCGCCTCCGGCAAGATTGCGACGGCCTTCGATATTGCCCGCGCCATGGCGCTCGGCGCCGACTGGTGCAATTCGGCGCGCGGCTTCATGTTCGCACTGGGCTGCATCCAGTCACTGAGCTGCCACACCGATCGTTGCCCGACCGGCGTCACGACGCAGGACCCCACGCGCAATCGCGCCCTCGCTGTGCCTCAGAAGACCGATCGCGTTTACAACTATCACGAGGCGACGTTGCATGCGCTGGCTGAGCTGATCGCGGCAGCCGGGCTCGCTCATCCGCAGGATATTCGTCCGATCCATTTCTCGCATCGCGCCTCCAGTACCGACGTCCTGTCTTTCACGCGGATGTATCCGGCACTGCGCCACAACGAGTTGGTCGATGGCACTGGCGACAAGCGCTTTCGCGATGCATGGGAAATGGCGCAAGCAGGCTCGTTCCTGCCAGCAGCTCTGGAACGTTCGGCCTAGATCTCTCCTCCGTCATTGCGAGAAGCGAGCGACGCGGCAATCCAGTCTTTACCTACTACCAAGGAAGACTGGATTGCTTCGCTGCGCTCGCAATGACGGCGCAGCGGGTTCGAGATCAGAACTCGCCGTGCAATCGGCCTGAGAAGATCGAGACCGGCCCGCGATCCTTGTTATAGGCGGGGTTCGCAATCAGCTGGTAGTCGGCCGTGAGGGTGAAGTTCTTGTCGATGGCATAGGCGTAATAGGTTTCGAGAATGCGCTCGGTGCCGTAATTCAGCCGTCCGTCGCCGATCAGCAATCCATTGCCGCCGGCGGCGAGGAAGTCGCGATGCGCAGCGGACAGGCCGTTGATCGCGCCGCCAAGGCCGATCGTGTCATTGGCGCGGCCCCAATGGCTGCCCTTGATCGAGACGCCGGCAGAGACGCTGCGGTCGATATCGGTGAAGGACAGGATCTCGTTCTGGCCATCGTTCCAGCTGACGCGCCCAAAGATGCCGACGTCGGTGGCAACCTGCTGCTCACCGTTGACGTAGAAGCCGTATTTGTCGCTGGCGCGGCGGATCGAGGACATCACGTCGTTGATATCCAGCGTGGGATCATTGGCCTCGATCGCCAGTGCGCCGCGATAACTACCGGTATTGCCGCGATTGATGAAGGCACCGACGCGCAGCTTGCCGGGCTGATCGAAGATCTGGTGACGCTCCTCGAATTCGACGACCGCGCCGCCAGTCTTGAAGGTCAGGACGTCGTTGTTAGGCTGCGCCGGCACCTGAAACAGGCCGGCTCGGATCGCCCAGTCCTTGCGGTTCAGTTCAACGATGGCGCCGCGGGTGAAGCCCGGCAGGTCGGCTGGAAAGTCGTAAGCGGCCGATGACCACATTGCCCAGTTCATGAAGTCGGCGCGCGGATCCTTGGCGTAGGAATTGCCATCGAAGAAATCACCCACCGCGAAGCGTCCGACCGTGAGCGTGATGCGGTCGATATCGCGTTTGCCAGCCAATTGATTGGCGGCGTCGGGGACGTCTTCCTGTTCGCCGCCGAGGCCAAGCGTCTGGCGGAAGTAATAGCGCTGCATGCGAAAGCGCGGAAACGGTGCGCCGCCCTTTTGCGCCTCGCCATTAGGGAAGCCGGCGAGGCCGAGCGTGGAATTGAGGCCGAAGCCCTGCGCCAGCTCGGGATTGAGATAGAGCTCACCGCCCTGCCACAGTCGCCAGCCGAGGAACGCCGTCGTCGTAAAGGTCTCGCGCCCCTGGCCGCCGCCAGGAAGGCTGTTGGTGCCTTCATAGGGCGAGCGAATCCGCGGATAGGCGGACGCGATGAAAGTGGTTTGGGCGTGGACGTTCCAGTCTGTCGATTCCGGCAGTACAGTCTTGCCGACGATGGGGGCTGACGGCAACCACGGCGGCGTGTCCCACAGCCGATAATTCAAGCCGACTTTGACGGTGTGAATATTCGGATCAACGCTCACATTCGGCAGCCCGGCATTGCCGAGGTCATAGGTCTGCCGCATCAAATCGAGATAGGCGTATTCGGCCTTCGCGGTCCAGTTGCCGCCAACGGCAAATTCGACGCCCGCGCCGGCGGTCCAGCCGAAATGGGTGCGGGTCGCCGATGATATGAGGTCGCCGTCGGCATCATTGAGATTGAGCTTGGTGCGTCCCCACGCCACGCCACCGGTGACGTACGGCATCAACGCGCCGAAGGCGTAGCCGATGCGGCCGCGTGCGGTCGCAAAATAGTCGAAGGTCGTATGGAAAGGCGCCGGCATCAACCGCGCTGCGTCCTGCGGACTGCTGAACGTGGCGTCGGCCTCGAAGCCCAGCACGACGTTGTTGCTGAGCTGCCTGTTGTAGCCGATCTGGTAGCCGCCGATCAGGCCGGTCGGCGAAGGCGGCAGGAAAACGCCCTGCGCGGGCAGCGGATTGCTGCCGGGACCAAAGCTGCCGCCGCCATAGCCGATGTGACCGCCGAGATAAAACCCGGTCCAGTCGTAAACCAGGCGGGGCGCTTTCAGCGCCATGCCGGGCAAAATATCGGCCGCGATCGCAGAGCCATCGAACGCCAATGCGCCCAGCGCAAAACCGGCCAAAACGCGCTTCACGACAATACTCGCGATCGGTCGGGGTACTTCATGCGGCCGTCATTTCTCGCTTTAGGTCGCCGCCGATCATGCGACGAACCGTTTGATATTCCACAAAAATAGTCGATTCGCCCATAACGTTGGGGGTATCGAGGGTCGTCGTGAGACAAAACGAAACAGAATGAGCAACCCGTCGACTCCCCGACTATAATTGCAACTAATTCGCAATAGCAAGAAGCAACTGGAGAAGCATGTTTCAGTGGCAGCCGATCATGACGGTTGGATAACAGCAGCTGGCCGGCACGGCTCGAAAGGCATTTGGCGAGCGCAAAAAAATGACCCGCTCGGGGGGACAACCGAGCGGGTCTGGTGCGACACGGGGTGGATGAGGCGCCCGTGTCGGACGCAAATCCACGTCAGTCGATCAAGAGATTAGTAGTTGCAGGTCCGGACGCGGCCGACATAGTTGCCGTAGCCGTCATACTGGCGGACCCAACCGCAGCGATATCCGTAACCGTAGTAGCCGTTATTGGCGGCAATGGCGCTACCGACGACTGCGGCGCCGACAACACCGGCAGCGATGCCGAAGCCGATGCCCGGGCCCTTGGCCTGAGCCTGCTGGGACGATGCCATGGTGCCGGCAGCAGTGAGAGCAACGAGAGCGAAAGCGGCAATCTTGGACTTGATCGACATGGGATAACTCCATCCTGTTGAAGTGCAGCCATCGTGGCCTGCATGCCAATCAGTCGGAGCCCAAACGGATCGGGTTCGAGACCCGGTCGAACTATTTGGTTTCAGGCAAATTATTTTGGTTTCAGAATCGTGTCGTCATCCGCGCGGAATATGTCGTCGCGTGAATCGCGCAATCCGCGGTTAACCACATCTCACGCGCCGGCATCCGGTTCGCGATCAAACGCTGTCACGTCGAAGCGATGCATGTCCGCGAGTAGTTCGCAGAACGCTTTTGCGCCGTGTGCCAGCAGCTTCTCGCCCTTGTCGGCTGATGCCTGCGTGGCGTCGCCAATAGCGCCGCTGGGATGGAGGTCTTCGGCCTGCCACGCGAATGGCGCGGGTCGGCTCGCCGACAGCCAGCGATAGGTCTTCTCCATCGCGATCGCTGACGACGCGAAGTTTGCGATCTTGTCGTTGCGCACATGCTGCGGATAGCGCGCCAGCATGATCGATGTTTCCACGGCGCCGCCATGAATCCCGTGACGCAATTCTTCGTCGGTGAACAGGCCATCCGGCGCACCGAACCGATTCCATCCGGTGGTGGCGACCAGCATGCCGTATTCGGCGCGCAGGTCCTGCGCCGCGAGCGTCATTGCTGCACTGTTGCCGCCGTGGCTAGTGACGATCACGAGTTTCTGAACGCCGGCGCGCGCGACGCTTTCGCCGATCGCGGTCCAGGTCTGCAATGCGATCTCGGTCGGCAGGGTCAGCGTGCCGGGAAAGGCGAGGTGCTCGGTCGAGATCCCCACAGGTTGAAGCGGCAGAAATGTCGCCGGAATATCGGCAGGCAGCAGGCGCTGGACCTCAGCAAGATAAGCCTCCGCAATCATGACGTCGGTGCCGAGAGGCAGATGCGGTCCGTGCTGCTCGGTCGCGGCCAATGGCAGCACAGCAATCCAGGAGGCCGGATCGCTCTTGGCGATGTTGGGCCAGTGAATGGCAGTCCAGTCGCGGGGCGGCATGTTGGCAGTCATCGAGATGCGTTTCTTTGGTCAATTTTGCAGGGTAGTCTGGCAGCAGATTGCTTCCTATCATGGGCCATAACGGTCGACGGAGTCCAATATGAGCCCGATATCCCTGCTGCGCGCGTTAACCATTGGCGTGCTGGCCGTGATGGCCGCGCGGTCGCCCGCCGCGGCGGAAACCAGGCTCGACAAGGTCAGTTTCGGAACCAACTGGGTGGCCGAGGCTGAACATGGCGGTTTCTTCCAGGCGGTCGCGGACGGCACCTACAAGAATTACGGGCTCGACGTCACCATCGTGCCGGGCGGGCCGAACGTGAACAACCGCATCCTGTTGATCTCGGGCAAGCTCGATTTCTTTATGAGCGCGAACACGCTGCAATCCTTCGATGCCGTCGCCAATAATGTGCCGGTGGTCGCTGTCGCCGCGATTTTCCAGAAGGACCCGCAGGTCTTTCTGGCGCATCCCAATCCCAAGGTGACCAAGCTCGAAGACCTCAAGCCGATGACGCTGCTGATCTCGAAGGAGGGCGTCGCCGGCTATTTCCAATGGATGCGATCCGAACTCGGTTTCAGCGCGTCCAAGGTCAAGCCTTACACCTATAATGCGCAGCCCTTCATCGTCGACAAGAACAGCGCGATGCAGGGCTATGTCACGTCCGAGCCGTTCGTGGTCGAGAAGCAGGCCAATTTCAAGCCAACCGTGATGCTGCTCGCGGATTACGGTTTCGATGGCTATTCGACCTTGATCGAAACGCGCCGCGAATGGGTCGACAAGAAGCCGGACCTTGTCCAGCGTTTCGTCGATGCCTCGATGATTGGCTGGTACAACTATCTCTATGGCGACAACAAAGCCGCCAATGAGGTCATCAAGAAGCTCAACCCGGAAATGACCGATGACCTGCTGGCCTATTCCATCGCCAAGATGAAGGAATACGGCATCGTCGACTCAGGTGATACGCTCAAAGACGGTATCGGCGCCATGAGCGAAGCGCGTGTTGCCAGCTTCTTCGACAAGATGTCACGCGCAGGCGTGGTCAAGCGCGACATCGACTATCGCAAGGCCTATACGCTGCAATTCATCAACAAGGGTGTCGGTCTCGATCTCCGGCCGAAGAAGTAGCCCGGCAGATGGTCGAACCTGCGTTGCCGTCGAGCGATGCCCCCACCGCCGTGCGCCTGCGCGGTGTCACGAAGGTCTATGACAATGGCACCGTGGCGCTGGGGCCGCTTGATCTCGACATTCGCAAGGGCGAGTTCGTCTCGCTGTTGGGCTCGTCCGGCTGCGGCAAATCTACTGCACTCCGCCTGATTGCAGGCCTGATCGTGCCGTCAGCGGGCACTTTAGATGTCGCTGCGCAGAGCAGCGGTCACGCCATTGGGTTCGTGTTCCAGGAGCCGACGCTGATGCCGTGGAGCACAATCCGGGAGAATGTGTGGCTGCCGCTGAAGCTGGCACATATGCCGGATGCGCAGTCGACGGCGCGGGTGGATGAGGTGCTCGCACAGGTCGGTCTCGCGGACTTTGCCGAAGCCTATCCGCGCGAATTGTCGGGTGGCATGAAGATGCGGGCGTCGCTGGCCCGCGCGCTGGTGACTGAGCCGGATATCCTGCTGATGGACGAGCCGTTTGCGGCGCTCGACGAGATCACGCGCTTCCGGCTCAACAACGACCTGCTGGCGCTATGGCGTGAACTCGGCAAGACGGTCATCTTCGTCACCCATTCGGTGTTCGAGTCGGTTTATCTGTCGCAGCGCGTTGTGGTGATGACCTCGCGGCCTGGTCGCGTCAGCGCCGAATGTCGTATCGAATCCTCTGAACTGCGCGCCGACGCGTTTCGCACCTCGATGGCCTATGCCGGCTATTGCCGCGCCGTCTCGCAGGCGCTGATGCAGGCCAGTGACGAGATGGCCAATGACGCAAAGGCACGGGCATGAAAGGGCTGGAGCCACTGCCCACAGTCGATCGCGGTTCGGTCGTGCCGGGCAGCGATATGCAATGGCAGCGCATTGTCTGGCCCGTCGTCGTGTTCATTGCGGGCATCGTGTTGTGGGATCTCGTCGTTCGGATCGGCGAAATCCCGCCCTATTTGCTGCCCGGCCCCTTACTCGTTTTCAAGACGCTGATCGCCGACTGGCCGGTTCTGTCTGAATCCCTCGGCGTGACGCTTTTGACCGCGCTGGAGGGCTTCATCGCCGCAGCCATCGGCGGCATCGCATTGGCTCTGTTGTTCAACCAGTCCAAATGGCTGGAATATTCGCTGCTGCCCTATGCCATCGTGCTGCAGGTGACGCCCGTCATCGCCATCGCGCCGCTGATGCTGATCTATCTGCCGCAGCAGACGGCCGTCGTTGTCTGCGCCTGGATCGTGGCATTCTTCCCGGTGCTGGCCAATACGACGCTCGGTCTCAATTCGGTAGATCGCAATCTGGCCGGGCTATTCCAGCTCTACCGCGCATCGCGCTGGCAGGTGCTGCGCTATCTGAAGTTTCCGGCGGCACTGCCATTCATACTTGGCGGATTGCGCATTGCCGGCGGATTGTCGCTGATCGGCGCGGTGGCGGCGGAAATCGCTGCAGGTGCGGCGGGTGCTGGTTCAGGCCTCGCCTATCGCATTTCGGAATCCAGCTATCGCCTCAATATTCCCCGAATGTTCGCTGCGTTATTGTTGCTGTCCGTTGCGGGGATTGTGATTTATATGCTGCTCGCGCTGGTATCCCACATTGTGTTGCGGCGCTGGCATGAGAGTGCACTGCGAAAGGAAAAATAATGGGGACGGGAATCTCTTCGGACAAAATCGACCTGCTAATCTACGGACCGACGAAGCCGCTGATCAATAACGGTTTCTCGGATCAGTTCATACTGCATAAATATGAAACCCAGCACGATCTCGAACGGCTGCCGGCGGGTGTCGCCGAGAAAATCCGCGGTATCGCCGTAACTGGCCTGGTGCCAACCAACAGCGCCGTGCTGGCGAAATATCCCAAGGTCGAGATCATCTCCTCGTTCGGCGTCGGCTACGATCACATCGACGCGAAATATGCCGCCGAGAACAACATCCTCGTTACCAACACGCCGGATGTGCTGACCGAGGAAGTCGCCGATACGGCGCTCGGCCTGTTCATCGCCACTGCCCGCGAATTCATCAAGGCGGATAAATATGTCCGTTCGGGCCTGTGGCTGACACAGCCCTATCCGCTCACGGTCGGCTCGCTGCGCGACCGCAAGGTCGGCATGGTGGGCATGGGCCGCATCGGTCAGGCGATTGCGCGTCGTCTCGACGCGTCGCTGGTGCCGGTGGTCTATCACTCGCGCAACCCCGCCGCTGGCGTCTCGCACAAACACTATCCGAACCTGATCGAGATGGCGAAGGCGGTGGACACGCTGATCGTCATTACGCCGGGCGGACCGTCGACGGCCAATCTCGTCAACGCGGAAGTCATGCAGGCGCTCGGTCCGCGCGGTATCATCATCAATATCGCACGCGGTTCGGTGATCGATGAGCCTGCACTGATTGCAGCCCTCAAATCGGGCACCATTCTGGCCGCGGGTCTCGATGTGTTTGCGCAGGAGCCCAAGGTGCCGGACGAGCTGAAGTCGATGCAGAACGTCGTGCTGCTGCCGCATGTCGGCTCGGCGTCGGTGGTGACGCGCAACGCGATGGATCAGCTGGTGGTCGACAACCTCAAGCTCTGGTTCGCCGGCAAGGCGCCGACGACGCCGATTGCGGAAACGCCGATAAAGGGACGCTGATCGTGAGACTCGCGTCGGGGCGCTGTCGATATTTTGCGCTGGCAGTTGCCGGCGCGATGCTCGTCGGCGCACCGGCGCGAGCGCAGGACGCTGCCACCCTTCGAAAAAACATGATCGGGCAGTGGGAGCTCTCCACCACCGAACGCAGCAAGACCTGCGTGGTGACGCTGAAGAACGACACGTCGCCGCAGGGGCTGAAGCTCGAACTCGAACCGGATTGCGCGAAGGCGTTGCCCTTCACCAAGGATATCACGGCCTGGAACATCAAGGGGCTCGATATCGTCCGGCTGCAGAATCCGACGGGCGAAGCCGTGATCGATTTCACCGAGGTCGAGAGCGGCATCTTTGAAGGCATTCGTACCGGCGAGGGCGTCTATATCCTGCAGAACCTGGCGGCAGCCCGCTCGCTGACCAAGTCGATGGACCAGATGATTGGCGACTGGTCCATGGTACGCGGCAGCGGCCGCGTGGTCTGCGGTCTGACGCTGACCAATACCGAAACGACCCAGGACAACTTCGCCGTGTTCCTGAAGCCGCGCTGCGACCCCCTGGTGGCGAATTTCAATCCCAAGCAGTGGCGCCTCGAACGCGGCGAATTGCTGATGATGTCAGCATCCGGTGAGATCTGGCATTTCGAGGCTGACGACAACGCGCAGTGGCGCCGCGTGCCGGATAGTGCCGACCCGCTCATCCTGCTGCGGCAGTAGGTCGTCCGCACGCTCTCGTTTGTCGTCCCCGCGAAAGCGGGGACCCATAACCACGGCATGCGCAATTGTAACGGCGAGCCACGACGACAGCACTCCAAATGACGCCGCGGCGTGTATGGGTCCCCTGAGTTCTCAAACGAAGTGCAACACCAGATTAGGGTGTTGCGATGGACGGAACCTACGCCCAGCTATCGCTGGATGACCGCTACAGGATTGCCCAGCTTTACGCCGAAGGGCGCTCGATCCGGCAAATCGCGGCAGCTCTGGATCGCGCGCCATCGACTGTCTCCCGGGAGCTGAAGCGCAATGCCGGCGTGCAGGTCGGCTACAAACCCGCTTACGCGCAGGGCCAGACAACAGCGC